>DYOS01000254.1 GCA_020720405.1 Caldithrix sp.
GCCGATGGGCTTTTGCTATCCCGGAAAGGGCCGGAGCGGCGACCTGGCGCCGCGTTGGCAGAATGGCGCCAAACAGATCGGCTAAACGCTGGGCGGTGATGGGTCCGGTTGGAACGCGGCAGAAATCCTCATCCGAACCGAGGCACAGATAATCGGGCATGACCTGGTATTGAACCGTGTGCATCGTTCCATTGCTGTCGGCGAACTCCGTTTGGATGGTGACCAGTTGACGCAAAAAACCGGGGATATTGCCGCGGGATATTTCATTAAATATCTGTTCCTCGCGTTCTTCAAAACTCACATTTTCGACATCGTTCATGAATTGCGATCCGCTGCGGGCATGGACCGAACGGGGCGGAATTTTTAGTGTGTCAGCAAACAAGTCAGATTCTGGTGGTTGTAAAATCCGGTTTTGATGAGGGGCAGCCGGGGCCAGTTCAGCGCTGTTGGTAGAACATGGTGGGTCAACCAATGCAATCAGAAAGATGATGCCGGTAATTTTGGAGCGCAGGGCAAGTGCAGTTTTGTACTGCACCTTATCCGGTCTTTGAATAGATGTAAAAATCGGCAAATGATCCACTGTTGGATTCCGCATTAAAAGGATACCTGTTGGGAATTTGTTTCAATAACTTCCAATTTGTTTTATTGTCTTTTATCCATTCCGAAAATTTACGATGCCTTACATGCGCTGCCGTCCCCTCCGGATTTTCATCGCTATCTGAGGAGTAAATGACCACAAATTTTTCGGAAGAATCGAATAATAAATTCATGTAAACTGCAAAGACGGTCTCTTCAACAAGGTGAAAAATCACATCTAAAGATAGAGTCAACTCAGCAGTTTCGCCGCCGTAGGCTGCCAAAAGTTTAAAGGTTTTGGATGCGTCGTTGGAAAAACGTTTCACGCATCTGGCTATGGCATTCGGACTTACATCAAAACCGATGTATTGCGGATACTGGGCCAAACTAAGTTGATTGCCGTCTCCACTTCCATATTCGATTACTGATCTGATGCCATTCTCCAAAACAAATGTGTTCAATATTTCAGCTTTGAATCGGGCACATTGGTTATAAGAACCATCCCCCGAATTACCACCAGCTTCATATCTGTCGTTCCAATAACTTTCCGAATCTTGAAAGGGCTTCTGATGCTTGATCCACCTGCGGTAAATGCGTCCAGCAACCGGGCCAGCAAGCAGAATGTTCTTCATGACCTGTTTCATATTCAAAATGTTTTTCCTGAGGCCCAAGGCCTGCAATAACCTGGTAAAAGTATGCGGACAGTAAGGCCAGAGTTTTCATCCTTTAAGATAACCATTCAGCTACTGATCCTTATCCAATATTTTACAGATGGCTGAGGAAAGCATGTGCAGCGAATAGGGTTTC
>DYOS01000131.1 GCA_020720405.1 Caldithrix sp.
GTTAATTCGGGTAATTCGTGGATAAAGGATTTTGGGTTCTTCAATTCCCAATTCCATTCTGCGTTCTCGGTGGCTGATTTTTCTTTAAAAGGCAAAGTAAATTCCGATATGATAAGTCCCGGGTTCGGCATCCTGCCTGGTCGGCATAAGTTTATAACCATAATCAAAACGGATCGGACCGAGTGGTGTGAGAAATGACAATCCGGCACCGCTGCTGAAGCGGATATCACGATAATCAAATTCATTAATCTCCCGCCAGACATAACCCCCGTCGATAAAGACCTGCATAACCAAAATCCAGAACAGAGGCATGCGCACTTCGGCATTGTTCAGGTAAATCAACTTACCACCGGCCGCTGCCGATATATTCCCGTCTTCATCATAGGCCAGAGCCGGACCGAGTAATTGTTCCTGGTATCCGCGCACGGTTGTTCCGCCGCCGGCAAAGAACAGATCGCTGATCGGAATTGTCTTTCGGCCCAGGGGTTCAAAGATAGCCCCGGCCTTAAAACGGGTGGCCAGAACAAAATTCCAGCGGTCCCAATCCAGCACTTTTGGCCGGAATGGCAGGTAGCGGCTCCACGAACTGGTCAGCGTCAGGTATTCATTGGTCTCTGTGCTGCCGTTATCGGCCTGACCCGAACTATGCGAAAGGGTCAGACTGAGATCGGTCAGGGCGCCATTGGTAGGCATAAAATAGTTATTGCGGGCATCCTGCTTGCCATAAAAAGTAAGCGCGTAAATCTGGCTCTGATCTTCCAGGAAACCGAGGTTAAGGTTTTCATCAATTTCTATATCATTCAGCCGGTTCAGGAATTTGGCTGAAACAGAAGCCGAGAGTTCGACATTCTTCTCAAATTTATGGCGCACGTCAAAGGAGGAAGAGAGCAGATTAAAGGCGCTGCTGTTCAAATGCCGGTACTGCTGGAACCCCAACTGAAGAATGCCCGGTGTCCGGGTATAACCGATCCAGGGTTCAACATAGGTAAAAAATATCTTGTTTTCCGGGTTGAGAATTTTCTGGCTGGAAACATCAAAAATAACCGATGGGGTTAAGTTAAGGCTTACACTCCGGGCAGTCCCGGCTATATTACGGTGACCACCCTGCAGGGTTATCTCAAATTTGCTGCCGTAGAACTGTTCCTGTTCATGGGCCAGACCAAACCTGAAACCAATCCAGCGGGACTCCTTTTCCTGCACAAATATTTTCAGAATAGCCTGATCCGGCAGGTCTGTTACCGGTTCAATTTCCAACCGGACATAATTAAATAAACCGGTACTGTAAATATTCTGCTGTGAGCGGTCGATTTTCTTACGGTTGTATATCTCACCTTTTTTTATCTCAACTTCGCGGCGGATAATAAATTTTTGTACCTGTTGGAGTCCGTTGTAGGTGATCTCTTTTATATACACGGTCTGGTTTTCCGAAATCGTAAGATTAAGTATAAGCAGGGAATCGGATTTTATTTCGAAGCGTGATTTAAGACTGATAAAAGGTTTCCCGGCATTATAGCCGGCATCTTCCACATTCAGGATAGCTGCGTTGACCAGCGATTCATTATAGGGCTGACCGGGAACGACCTGCTGAAAAGCTTTGTGCAGGGTTTTTTCGGACAGTTCCTCCTGCCCGGTAAAAAAAACACCGCCAAAATAATATCGCCGGCCGGGTTCGACGATATAAAATAACTCCACTTTCTTCCGGCCATCCAAATAATTCAGGCTGTCCCTGATCTGCGGTTCCAGCCAGCCCTTTGATTTAAAAAAATTGGTCAGCAGAAGTTTATCCAGCCGAACCAGGCGTGGCTCATAATTTTCGCCCTTGCGGGAATGGACAACTTCACGCAGTTCTCTACCGGAAAAAGTACGGTCACCCTTAAAATGGATTTTCTCAATTTCTGCCGCTAAAACTGTTTTCGTCAGCAGCAGAATGAACAGACTATACCGAATGGCTGTTCTCAAAATGAGTACTCCCAGGAAATACCGATCTGCACTTTATTATTACCCTGAATGGTTTTTTCATAATTGCTGTCCAACCGCCATTGCGGATTGATCCTGTATTCCAGCCCGAGCCGGTTGCCCGATTGCCAGCCGAGGCGCGGCGCAGGAATATTGCCGCCAAACTGGGTTTTATATTCCACATACAAATCGTTGGTCAGGTATTTGCCGATGGACAGTGAAGCCTCGCGCAGCCCGTTATTCAAACGCACCTTTTGCAGATCGAGAATTTTCTCATTGGCGCTGATTTCCACCTTATCCAGACCGGTCAGTTGTTCGGCGCCGCGTTCCACCGCCGTCAAAACGGAGGTAGTGGCCACTTCCTCGCCCACATTGCGCAGCGTACTCCCGGCATTGGATTGTAGACCAGAGATATCCGCACCCAGGGTCAGCAGGGCAATTTTATCCTGAAAACTCATCGCGATTTCCTGGTTATTGGCCAGCACCCGGATATTCTGATTCATCTTTTCCAGGTTACCGGTTATCTGTAATTGAAAGACACGTTCCTGTATTTTTTTGGAAGCCGTGATGTCAATATCGGGGTTGATTTCAGTCGGATCGCTGAAAGTGATCGTCCCGTGCCCGACCTCAAAATTCTGGTTCCATGAAGCATACTTACCGCTGGCCACCTCCAGCGCACCCTGAATCTGCACTTCATCCGAGCCGGCCATCATCACAACCTGCAAATCGCCCTTGATAATTACCTTGAAATTGTTAGCCAGATCCAACGGTGAACTGGTAATAACAAAATTTCCCGGCATCTGCAGACCAAGACTGAGATCGATAAAGGGTGGCACCGGTTCAGCCGTGGTGGTGGTCAGGTATATATTTTTATCCATCAAAGCCGGATCGAGCTCGTACTGACCCTCGGATACATACATGTTTCCACGGATAACCAGCGTATCCTGTCCCCTGATAGTCAGGTTGCGGTCGGTCAAAACCAGCCGGGTATTTTCAATAAAATAATCAATAAAAAACTCCTCCATCTCCACGGTCAGGTCCATATCCGGACGCAGCAGATCCTGCAGACCGATCCGCCCGGAGGCGGCCAGTTGTCCTTTACCAGCCTTGTCCTGCCGCCAGAAAAACAGAATCCGCGAAATACGCTGCCAGGCGGTTTCCAGCCAGTCCTGTTTCTCACGGGAGCTGACTGTAAAATTGCGGATCTGGAGAACCGAATCTTCAATGGTTACATCGACCCTGGCCTTGGTCAGCGGATCCTGAATCCGGGATAGCAGAATTTTCCCGTCGTCCATGCGGATATAACCGCTGACCAGGGCCGGATGGTTGGGCGTTCCGGCCAGAAAAAGATCCGCCGTGTATTTGCCTTCAATCGCTTCAAGCTGTTCGTTAAAATTACCCAGGAAACCAATCTGGTCATCCCGGCTGAGCAGATGCAGAAAAAATGGTTTGTCCAAAAAGGCAGTATCCATCTGGCTCAGACGCAAATCGTAACGCTGCCAGCCGCTGGCCGAGAAATGGGTGTCGTTGAAAATCGCCGAGAGCGAATCGATGATCATATAACCGTTATTGTACTGGCCATTCAGATGCAGCGAATCCAGCCGGTATTCTTCAAACCGGAAATCATCCAGGGTGACCAGGTGACGGATCAGTGGATTATTGATCCGCCCATCGGCTTCAATATAACCGGAGGTCCGGCCGGTCAGCTTTTTCACACCAGCCAGACGGGCGAATTTGTCCAGGTTTATATTTTCCCACAAAACATCGAGATTAGCCTGTGTGTCTTCTAAAACATCAAAGGCCCGGCCGCCGGGCGGATTTAAGACAAAAGCCACATCGCCGCGGGCGCTAAATTCGGATTCACCATCGTTCAGGTTTAACCGGCGCAGATTGATCCGTCCGTTACTGTATTGTCCTTCACCATTTAATTCTCCCAGAAATACCTTATTGATCTCCAGACCGCTGATATTAAAAACAGCATCAGAAATCAATGAGTCGGGCGAATAAAGAAAGCTGCCGCTGCCGTTGGCCACTCCTTTCAGACTGAGATCCGGCCCGGTAAACTGATTTACTGGTTCAAGCTGCAAATTGCCAAACCAACCCTGGCCGGTCAGGAGACCGGAATCAAAATGATACGCCGTTTCAAACTCAACCCGGCCGCTGTCGGTAGCCCAGAACCGGGCCGTGCTGGTCTGCATAGACTGAGCACTGATTTCCCAGAACCAGGGCTGGCCCAATTCCAGCCAGTACTTTCCGTATTCAGTGCGCAGTTTATCAACGGTTATACCGCTTACCGACCGGCCCAAAGCGATGCGCAGCGAACTGCGAATGAAATTTTGCTCATTGTATAGCTGAATCAGGGGTATAAAAATACTGTCGCCGGAAATGCTTGCTTCGAGGCGGATATCATTCAGCTTCTGGTCGTAAACAGTGCCGCTCAAAATGTTAAAATTGCCATGACCCTGTCTGTTGCCGGCCAATCCGGATAGGTCGAGATCGGCCTGAACATTTTCCAGAACCAGACCGGGATAGGTAAGTAGCGGAATGGTAAGACTGGCCGCCAGCTGCGGATTATACAGGTCGCCAAGCACACTGATATGACCAAAAAATTCACCCTGCAGCCCTTCGGTTTCAAGAATTTGTGACAGGGCAGAAAGCTCAGCCCGGCGGGCGCTCAGATTGAGATTTGCCTGGCGCAGACGGTGCACATCGCCCGATAAATCAAAAATTAACTGCGGTGTAATTTGCACCATGGAATGATCCAGCAGCATCCAGTTCCGGTTTTTGCCCTGCAAACGAAGCACAAGAGAATCGAGCGGATAACCATCCAGTTCGCTGTTAAAAACCATAAGGTTGATCTGTCCGGCGGTTTCCGGCTGATCGACGGTTTTGACATCGGCCAGCAGATCGAGGTTAATGATGGTTTCCGGCAAGGCCGGATCAAGAGCTTTGAGATTAAAAGCCCGGGATTTCAGGTTGCTCTGCAGGCGTCCATCCGACAGGTTCATTTCCAGGGACCCCTGCACTGTGGCCGAATCGGATTTGATCAGAAATCGGTCCACTTTCAATTCTTCGGCAAAACTTTCAACCAGAAGTTCAACGGCAACCGGTGGATAATTTCCAGCCTGCCCGTTGGCCTGCAATTGCAGACTGTACCCGGCCGGAAAAGACCGCAACTGAAGCCCGGCGGCGAGACTGCCCGGTAATGAATCGTTCTGGATTTTCCTGAAACGCCGGAAATCCGGAATCTCAAGTCCGGCCTCCAGCCAGGAACTGTCCTTCGTTGAAAAATGCCAGTCGGCATCGATTTTGGTTGCCAGTCCATCGGCGTTGAATCTCAGGTCATTCAGCCGGAATTTTTCCCGGCTAAGCCGAATCTGACCGTCGGCTTCCTGCAGTCTGAAATCATAATCAGGCAGATGGAAAGTCAAGCGGTGCAGAACAAGACCGGCTGAATCAGCCCCGGTTTGCAGATCAAAGCCAAGTCTGCCTTCGGTCAGCAAAAAGCTGTTATTCAGGCGCAGAGTATCAATTTCAAGATTAAAATTACTAAGGCGGAGTTGGGGCAGAGTGGCGAAAATAGTA
Source organism: Caldithrix sp. (assembly GCA_020720405.1). Taxonomy (GTDB): domain Bacteria; phylum Calditrichota; class Calditrichia; order Calditrichales; family Calditrichaceae; genus DYOS01. Next base: position 5,542 of record DYOS01000131.1, read on the forward strand.
TCAACTATTGCTGAAATATCAAGCATCCGGCGCAGGGAATCACTGCTTAATTGCCGCCAGTGCCATTCGGCAGATGGTTCATCTGGTTCACTTTTAGCCAGCGGCAGATACAGGTTCAAATGACTGATCTGCACCCGGTCAATTTCCAGCCGCTTGTGAACCAGCGGCCAGAGCCGGTATTGCAAACGGATATCGCCTATTGTGACCCGAATCGAATCCCTGCCCTGCCAGGTTAGCCCGGAAATAGATAAGCGGTTAAAAAGGGAGCCGGAAATTTTGCCCAGGGAAATATGCCCATAATCACCGGCATAATGGTTGATCAGCTTTATGGTCAGAGGCGCGGCGTACCTGCTTTGCCACAGACCGATGACCAGCAGCAGAACGAGGGTAATTAGCAGGGTCAGCCAGTGCAGCCAATGTCTTTTTCTAATTTTCTGTTTGTTACCAGTTTCTGCTTCGGTCATTTTCGTCTTTCACGATTGCAACTGTTGCTCAGCCAGACGCAGCCGTTTTTTTATGGAGGGGTGACTGTGGAAAAACCACTCAATCAGAGGATGCGGATCGGGATCACTTAGATTCTGTTCGGCCAGTTTTTCCAGTGCCGTTTTGAAAGAGGCCGGCACTTCGGCATTTTTAAGGGCGTAGCGGTCAGCCTGGCGTTCATGGAAGCGGCTCAGGGCATTGGTCAAGGGGCCAAAAACAAGACCGGTCAGGGTCAGAATCAGAGCCAGCAGAGGTAAAACGGTCAAATCGGAAATGGTGCCGATTTCCTGCCAGCGCATCAGCGGCTGCAGAAACCGGTCGGCCAGATAAAGCTGCAGGTAGGCCGCGACCGTACCGGTGATGATCCCGGTCAACAGATGGCGGTGGTGAACATGGCCGACCTCATGGGCAAAAATAGCTTCAATTTCAACCGGGCTGAAATTGTCGAGCAGCGTGTCGCCGAAAATAATCCGCCGCGATTTGCCCAATCCGGTCAGCGCAGCATTGGCTTTTTTGGTGGTCTTACTCATATCAAAACGGTAAATGCCCTGCAGGCGGAAACCGGCCAGATCGGCCAGGCGGTTCATCCGGCTAAGCAGTTCCGGGTGGTCAAGCGGCTCAAATTTGTAAAACAAGGGGAAAATGACCTGCGCTGCAATCCGGCCGATAATCACCGAGAAGAAAAACAGTACGGTACCCAGCCAGAACCACCAGGTTTGTGGTTGATGACGGAGGAGGGCATAAAAAATCAGAAGCAGAGGCAGACCCAGAACCAGTCCGACCATCAAAGCCTTTGTATTCTCCCAAAGCCAGGCCCCAAAGGTCTGATTGGAAAGCCCGTACTTGTGTTCGAGCCGGAATCCGCTATACCACGAAAACGGTGCGCCGAGAATGAAGAACGGCAGGCCCAGCAGGAAAACAAAAACCAGCAATTGTAAGTAAGAATTACTGACCATTAGCTGACTTATTTCAGAAAGCCAGCGGGCAGCTCCGCTGAAAATAAGGCTGGCCAGAAGTAAAAAAGAGAGAATGCTTTCGGTCAGACTAAAGATCAGTTTTATACGCTCGTATTTTTTAGCTTTGTTGTCCACTTTTCCGTCCCGTTGATTGAAAACCGGTTTATCTTGAATGCTTAAAACGAATATAGTATCCACCAGGCGGATTTATAAAATTTAAGCAGTTAAAATATGGAAGATATTTTACGGTCGGCTGAAGAGCAGAGTAAAATTGGATATAGATGAATTCGGACCGGGAATTGAAACCCGGTCTGGTGCTGTCATCCCGCCGGAGCGGGA
>DYOS01000132.1 GCA_020720405.1 Caldithrix sp.
GTTATGGGCTCTTCAATTCCCAATTTCCAATTCCAAATTCATCTCGGTGTGTTTCCATGTTCTCGGTGGCTGATTTTGTTTTTGAGATTGCCGCGCTCGTTCCTCACTCGCAAACTTGTCCCGCTCAGGCGGGATGACAAGCGCTTTTTTTTATCTGTCTTCATCTGCAGTTTATCCCGCCCATGCGGGAAAATCTGCGGTTAAGGTTTTCAATTCCTTTGGTTTTATCGGTGTCTTCCAGTTGTTATTTCGATCGATGCGAAGTGGACGGGGATAACCGCAAGCCGGTTTTTTACTCATCACCCTGCAGGGATTTTTTCATTTCATGCAATTCCTTCAATCGTTTTTCGATCTGGAACTCGAGCATCTCGATTTCGTCCTGCAGGCGGTCCCGTTCCAGACCGGGCAGTTCGGCCAAATCGTTACGGGTCAGGTCTTTTAATTGCCGTTCGGCCAGTTGAATCTGATTTCCCAGGCTTTTAATGTCATCGAGAATAATGTGCAGGTTTTCATGGTTCTTCAGTTCGTCACTGCGGTTTTCAAACAGAAAAGGGAATACGGTTTCACCGAGCAGGGTAAATTTCCGCCTGCGGGCAATTTTTAACTGGTGAATTTCAAATTTTACCCGGGCAATTTTACCAAGCTCTTCGGCCACATCCTTCAGGGTTTGGGCGTTGGTGCGAACCGTATCATATCCTTCGCCAAAAGATTTTCTGATCCGTTCCAGAAACTGTGACATATTGGTTTCTCCGTGTATTTAGATAGGCCGGACAGCGTTGCAAACATAGCAAAGTGGATTATAAAATCAAGCTGGTTCTAAATCAAAAGAGGCCTCTGTAACCGATTGGGAAAAATTAATATCGAACCGAAGCAGGGATATCCGCTAAAACTGTTTTTCTATCCATAATTATTGTCTGCCCGGCAGTGACATTATTTTCAATGGAAAGGCAGTTATCGGCTACTTTGGAAAGGATAGCAATGGCGCTTTGGAACTACAGCCGTCAGTTTTCAGATTTCACGGGTCAGAAGCACTTTTCATATCAACCTGCATCAATCCGCCTGCAGTTGATGCTGACCGTGGCCGGAACGATCCGGGGAGCGGCCAAAATGGAGTTTTCTGATTCGGGCGGCCGGTTACTTTTCCCGGTGGATTTATCGGCGGCACAAATAAGTACCCGAATAATCAATCTTCCGGCGCAGCCGGTATCAATAGTTTTGAGTTTTGAAAAATTCAGCGGATTGATCGAAATTGTATTAAAAGATAGGGAGGCAGAGTAAGTATGAAGTATAAAACCTGGAAAGACGGGAAAGAAGTTTCGGTGCTTGGTTTTGGCACCTGGGGTATTGGCGGCACCATGTGGATTGGGGCTGAAGATACGGAATCAAAAAAAATTCTGCATCAGGCCATGGAGAACGGGATCAATTTTTTTGATACCGCTTTGGTTTACGGAAATGGCCACAGCGAAGTGCTGTTGGGAGAGGCGGAAAGAGAATTCGGGAAACCGGTTTTTATCGCCTCCAAGCTGCCTTCCAAAAAAATGGAGTGGCCGGCCTGGGAACATTCATTGGCTAAAGATTCCTTCCCGGCGGATCATATTATTAAAATGACGGAAAAAAGCCTGCATAATCTGAAACGGGATTATCTCGACCTGCAGCAGTTTCATGTCTGGAACGATAAATGGGCAGCGGATGATGAATGGAAAACGGCCGTGCGCAATCTAAAGGAACAAGGCAAAGTCCGCTCTTTTGGCATCTCAATAAATGACCATCAGCCCTGGAATGGTATTGAAACGGCAAAAAGTGGTCTGATCGATTCCTTTCAGGTCATCTTCAATATTTTTGACCAATCGCCGCTGGATGCACTTTTCCCGTTCTGCCTCGAAAACGATGTTAAAATAATCGTCCGGGTACCTTTTGACGAAGGTGGATTAACCGGCACAATCCATCCCGGTTCGGTTTTTCCGCAGCACGACTGGAGAAATAATTACTTCCGCGGCGAACGGAAGCAGCAGGTCGCCGAACGGGTTGCTTTAATTGATGAAGACATCCGCGGTGAATGCGCCAACATAGCCGAGGCAGCCCTGCGCTATATCATTAGTTTTGAGGCGGTAACCACGGTCATCCCCGGTATGCGCCGTGAAAAATCGCTGCACGCCAATCTGGATAGTATCAGCAAAGGTGTGCTGCCCAAAGAAGTGCTGGAGAAAATGCCGGCACATCGCTGGGATCGCAATTTTTATCGCTGATCTGTCCGAAAAAAAGATATATCGGACGAGTGCAACTTGTTTCTGCCAATCCGGCTAAGTGCCGGACAATATATGGTTCGGTATATTAACAAACAGGAGACATTTTTATAAAAGCGATGGTCTGTTGTTCTGCCTCAAGAGGTTTGGGAGTTTCTGCTATGTGTAGGTTGACCGTTTCCAATTTCATTATTTACCTTTTTTTACCTTTAAGAGGTTTGAGCTAGGCCGCAAATACTACTCCCTTCCTTTGTTTCATAATTTTCTCTTTTTTGCAAAATGTATATAATACAAATTCTTTTGTAAGGAATTGGCACTTGCTTCGTCTTAGAATTTGAATTTAAAAAAATGTCCAAATTAAAAATTTGCCAAGGAGAAAATGATGAACAAGAATATCACAAGTATTTTGAAAGGCGGTGTGCTTGCCACTGCCGCAATGACTTTATTGATGCTGATGGCTCCCATTATGGGAATGCCAGAAATGAATATCGGTGAAATGTTAGCCGGTTTTATGCATCTTCCGGTCGCCCTGGGCTGGGTAATGCATTTTATGATTGGTACTATTTTAGCTGCCAGCCATTTGTTGTTCTGGAAAAACCGCTTTCCAGGAAGTGAAATTGTTAAGGGTTTACTCTTTTCATTAATCCCATTTTTTATAGCCCAGGTTGTAGTAATGCCTATGATGGGCGCAGGTATCTTTTCGATGAATACACCCCTTCCGATGATGATGGTTATGGGTAGTTTAATGGGCCATTTGTTTTATGGCGCCGTACTTGGGGCGGTACTTGGGGCGGTCACGAAGTAATTTCTCTAAACAAACTTGTTTCCTTATAAATATCGGATACAGGCAGGTGTAAAAGAAGTAAAATTTCATCATTACCAGTGCCCCTTTACTAAAGGGTTGATTAAAATTTTAACAGAAATCTTATAAATGAAGGAGATGAATATGTCTAAGATAGCGATAATTATTTTATCCGATACCAACACAATTGAAGCAATGGGCAAAGTATCTAATGCTTTTATGATGGCCAGTGAAGCAATTGAAATGGGCGATGAACTAAAAATAATCTTTGAGGGGGCCGGCTCAAAATGGATTAGTCAACTGGAAACAGAAGATCACCGACTGCATACCTTATATAAGGAAATTAAAGAACATGTCACCGGTGTTTGTTCCTACTGTGCTCAGGTGTTTGGTGCTACGAAACAAGTCGAGAATGCCGGACTTAAATTAATTTCGGAATACAAACAGCATCCAAGCCTGCGCCAGTTAGTGCATGATGGCTTTGAAGTTATAACTTTTTAGCTGGAAAGTTAAACGACTCGGGAATAATTATCCCGAGTCGTTTTTTTAATTTGATTAATTCAAAAAAATAATAAATTCCACAATTTTAGCCCAATAATTATTTGTTTTCCATATTGCTACTACTCCCATACTTGTTTTAAAAATAAACCTCTGCAGAAAAACATTTTTTGTCAGGATTATCAATACGCTTCTTTATTTGTTCAACAAATATATACCTTTTTGGGCATTCATTCCCCTTGATGATTAGATGAATCATTATATTTTATCTCTCAGGCGGGGCATTTTAAACTACCGGCAGCCGAAAGGTAGTCCAGATTCCGTAAATGGCTTCCGTTACCGGGCAGGAGGTCGGCCCGAAAATGAAATTCAAATTTATTTCTGCCAGGACAAACCAAAAAGATTTGGTATTGCTGAAAGAACTGGCTGAATCGGGCAAAATCAGACCGCTTATTGACCGTTCCTACCCCCTGGAGCAGACCACCGAAGCCATGCGCTATCTGGGTACCGGCCATGCCCGGGGAAAAGTGGTTATAACTATGGTCTGAACCTGACTTCGAAATAAAATTATATAATGTCTGGTTTATCTGTATAAATACAGATTCTGGTATTTTTATAAAAAATCAACGGTGTTTTTTTGCATCAGACGATTATATTTCCATTTCATTTAACAGGTAATTGCTATGCAGAGAATAATGAAACCGCTTCGGGAAACGGGTATTGTCGGCTATGGTGCCTATGTACCGGCTTTTCGTCTGCCGGCCAGGGAAATTTCTGAGTTGTGGCGGGCCGGACAGGATATTGATTATTTGCCGGTACCACAGAAAAGTGTGCCGGGCCCGGATGAAGACACGGTCACCATGTCGATCGAAGCAGCCCGCAATGCCATTGCCCGGGCCGGGCTGGCCCCGGAAAAGATTCGCGCTGTCTGGGTTGGATCAGAATCGCATCCTTATGCGGTAAAACCAAGCGGAACCATTGTTGCCCAGGTTTTGAATATCGTGCCCGAGGTGCTGGCTGCTGATATGGAATTTGCCTGCAAAGCCGGAACAGAAGCCATGCAGGCGGCCATTGCTTTTGTCGGCAGCAAGATGGGTGATTATGCCCTGGCCATCGGCATGGATACCGCTCAGGGCCGACCCGGTGATGCTCTTGAATATACTGCTGCAGCGGGCGGTGCCGCCTACCTGATGGGGCCGGCCGAGGAAGCTCTGGCCATTATTGAGGGTTCCTATAGTTATGTCACGGATACACCGGATTTTTTCCGCCGGGCATATCAAAAATATCCGGAACATGGTAACCGATTCACCGGTGATCCGGCCTATTTCGACCATCTGACCAAATCGATAACCAATCTGCTGGAGGGTCTGAATCTGAAACCGAAGGATTTTAGCGCCGCGGTTTTTCATCAGCCCAATACAAAATTCCCTAAACGGCTGGCCAAGATGATGGGCTTTAGCGCCGAGCAGATCAAACAGGGTTTGTTATCACCGCGCATCGGTAATACCTATGCCGGCGCTTCGGTTGTTGGTCTGACCAACGTGCTCGATAAGGCGCAGCCGGGCGACCGCATCCTGATTGCCAGTTTCGGTTCCGGGGCCGGAAGTGATGCCTTCAGCATCCGGGTTACCGATAAAATCCGCAGCGCGGTTAACAAAGCCCCGCTGACTGAGGATTATCTAAACCGGGAAATTTTTATCAAATACGGGACCTATGCCCGTTGGCGCAAAAAAATTACACTGAAATAGAAACAGGCAGAATATGAGAAAAGTAGCCATTGTCGGTATCGGGCAGATGCCCGTCCGGGAGCACTGGAACAGCAACCTGCGCGACCTGGCCGTCTGCGCCCTGCGCGATGCCATGGATGATGCCGGTGTGCAAAGCCTGGACGGTCTGACCGTAGGTAATATGTTGTCCGGAGCGCTTAGCGAGCAGGAGCATTTGGGTGCGTTGATTGTTGACTATGCCGGTCTGGAAGGTGTTGAAGCCGTAAAAATTGAAGCTGCCTGCGGCTCTGGTGCCGCCGGAATCCGCATGGCCTATAAAGCTGTGGCCTCCGGTCTGATGGATGCGGTTGGCGTGGTTGGTGTGGAAAAACTGACCGAATACTCCGGAAAATATAGTACTGCTGCTTTGGCCACCGCCGCTGACGCGGATTATGAAACTACGGTTGGTCTTAGTTTTGTCGGCATTAACGCTCTGCTCATGAAGCGATATTTATATGAGTACAAATTCGACAAAAGCGATTTCGCTGTTTTCCCGGTAAATGCCCATCAAAACGCCGTGCATAACCCGAATGCTATGTTCCGGCATAAAATTACCGCCCAGGAATATGCCAAATCCAAAATGATTGCCGATCCTGTTAACCTGCTCGACTCCAGTCCGATTGCCGACGGCGCAGCCGCTGTTATCGTGGTGGCGCAGGAAAATTTGTACCGTTACCCGGGAAAACCGGTCGCCATTCTGTCCTGCGAAGTGGGTACCGATACACTGTCCATTGATAACCGGACCAATCCGCTGTGGCTGGCCGGTGTGGAACGCAGCGCCATGCGCGCCTTTAAAGTGGCCGGCTTGTCACCGCAGGATATTGACCTGTTCGAAGCGCACGACGCTTTCAGTATTATGACTGCACTGTCGCTGGAGGCATCCGGTTTTGCCGAACCAGGTCAGGCTATACGCTTCGCCCTGGAAAATGGTATTGATATTAAAGGCCGTCTGCCGCTGAATACCTGCGGCGGATTGAAGGGACGCGGTCATCCCGTAGGAGCAACCGGTGTTTACCAGGTGGTTGAGGCGGTTAAACAATTACGCCGCGAAGTGGACGAACACATTCTGGTGCCCGATGCCCGTTATGCCATGGCCCAGAATATCGGCGGCAGCGGGGCAACGGTGATTACTACCATTCTTGAAAACATGTCCGGACGGAGTTGATATGGATATACCTCGTTACTGGCGGCTGAAGAATCAGCGCTATCTGCTGGAAGGAAGAAAATGTCAGGCCTGTGGTGAATTAAGTTTTCCGCCGCGGCTGGTCTGCAAAAAATGCAAATCACGCCTGTCTGAACCGCACCGCTTTATCGGCCGGGGCACCTTGTACACCTTTACCACCATCTACCAGACGCCGGACCGTTTTGATGCCTATTCACCCTATGTGGTCGGATTGATTGATTTAGAAGAGGGTGTTCGGATTACGGCCCAGTTGACCGATGTCCGTCCGGAAGAGGTGGAAATCGGTATGGCGCTGGAAATGGTCATCCGCCAGATCTATGCCGACGGTGACCGCGGCCCGATTTTATACGGCTACAAATTCCGCCCGATCCTGCAGAAATAATCTGCCCTTCAGCACTCCGTATTGGCCTTAGAGCCAGGCAACAGACACGATCTGTACAGTGGTGGTGATTCGGGTTATCATCTGAACAACAGATTTGCTGAATAACCTTTTCCCCTGACCGCTGACTTAGTGTTAATGCTGTTGTTTAACACTATTTATTATGGCATAATTACTGGAATTATTTTTCTTCTATCTTTTCGATAAATTCTAAAATCGTTATCTATCGTAAAAATTACACTTTTAGATATTTGTTCACTTATTCGTACCAAACATGCATCCGCAATTGACATTGGAATATCAGTATCCGTCCGGTGAAGTACATCTTTTATAGTCCTCGGGGCGCTTTGTATCTTC
>DYOS01000023.1 GCA_020720405.1 Caldithrix sp.
AACCTTCCAAATTGAAAGTGAATCTTCCACTTTCCACTGCGCCGGCCATAGACATCATAATAATCGAAACCGTAACCAAAATCGAGCCCGATAATGCCAATCATCGGCATAAACAGGCGGACACCGGTACCAACCGAGCGCCGCAGATCAAAGGGGCTGATCTGACCCAGCTCTTCCCAGGCATTGCCGCCCTCGGCAAAGAACAAACCGTAAATGGTTGGATTCGGAGCAATCGGGAAGCGCAGTTCAAGAGTATTTTTAACCATGGCTTTTCCGCCAATCGGGCTGCCTGAACTGGTTACCGGACCTACCTGTCCGTCTTCGTAACCGCGCAATCCTTCGGCAAAGCCGAGCCCGCTGCCGCCGATGTAAAAATAATCACCAAACAGAATAACCGAATTGGCAGTCAATGGTTCGATTACTCCATATTTATTATTAGAGTATAAAACAAGACCATAAGGCAGAGGCAGGTACCATTCGCTGGAGAAAACGGATTTGATATACTCCTGATCCCCGCCCAATGGTCCACCGGATAATTCGGTCATCAGAGAATTAACCGAGCCGTGGGTTGGAAACTCAGCACTGTTCCGGCTGTCCCGGCTGATAATCTGGCTAAGGCTGACCTGACTGGTTTTACCTTTTTGGTAATAGGAATAGCGGCTGAGCAGATCCTCATCCGTAATATCGGTTATCCGGGTTTGGGCATAACGGAAAATCCAGTCGCCGCGGAAGTAGTTATCCGGCCAGTGGAAACGGCGTCCCAGGCGCAGCGTACCGCCGGTGTCTTCCCTGTTCCAGGGATAGTAACCGCCGCCGCTCAGGGTCCGGAATATGGAGAATCCGCCCAGGGTAGGTGTATTAAACAGCCAGGGTTCGGTAAAACTGAGCGAATAGGAACGGTAAATTTTCCCATACTGGGCATCAATCGAAAGGCGCTGACCGTCACCGCCGCTAAGCGGATGCTGTAGTGAAAAATTATTAAAAGCCAGGCCGAGACTGAATATGACACCGTCACGTTGCGAATAACCGGCTGACATATTGGCCATGTCGGTGCTTTTTTCCTCCACATCAACCAGCAGGTTGACATTCTGATCGTCATTTTCAATCAGCCGCACATCCGGAACCACATTGGCAAAATAATTCAGAATCATCACATCGCGCACAGAGCGTTCCAGCTTGGCCGAATTGAATTTGTCGCCCGGGTGTAAACGGAATTCACGGCGGATAACTTTTTCATGGGTTTTGGTGTTTCCGGTAATCTGCATTTCCTTGACATGAACCACATGGCCTTCGAGTATGCGGAAATTGATATCGAGTGTATCGCTGCTTACTGGTAGTTCTACCGGCTGTATCTGGGCAAAAAGATAACCCTCGTTGTAATAGAGTTTCTGCAGCCGGTCGCGAACGCCCTCATCATATTTCTTCTGATTATACAAATCACCTTTAGCCAGATCGAGAGTTGCTTTCAATTCTTCGGCCGAAAATAAGGTCTGGCCTTCAAAAGAAATATCTCCGAAATAATATTTATTACCTTCGGCAATCCAGATATCGAGAAAAAGGTCCGATTTGTCTTCATTGTAGGATACTGAATCACGCTCAATTTCTGCATCACGGAAGCCGTTTCCCTTCATGTACTGGACAATCTTGCCTTTATCATCCTCATATTTTTTGGGATTAAAATCGGCACTCCGCCACCAGCGATCCTCTTTAATATCATCCATTGCGCCGCGCAGATCGTCTTCATCAAAGTCAACCTGTCCGTGAAAGCGGATGCTTTCTACCTGGACTTCCTTGCCTTCGTCAATATTGATGGTCAGATCAACCATTCCTTCGCCGGCGCTGGTCGTATCAAAACTTACCGAGGCCAGAAGATAACCTTCTTCATGGTATTTTTTGAGGACAGATTTTTCCATTTTCGCATAACGGAAAGGTGAAACAATCATGCTGCGATAGGCACCTAAAACTTCTTCAATATCTTTTTCACTGATTTTTTTGGCACCTTTAATGGTTTTTTCCCGCAGTTTTGGATATTCTTTAACCCGGATCAGCAGATCGATACCGTCAACGGTCTGGTTGGTGGCATAAATCTGAACATCTGAGAAGAGCTCGAGCTGCCAAAGATTATGAATACCCTGCTGAACATCATCCATATTGATTTCATCACCGACTTTCAGACCGGCATTGAGACGAATTGAACTGGCCGAGCTTTTATTATTTCCTTCCACGACGATTGAAGAGATTTTTATTTTATTAGTCTGGCTGAGAAGGATGGATGAAGTAAATAACAATAAGAACATGACATAGACCAATTTCTGCACAAATTCCTCCGGATTAGAATGTAAACGAATGCCGTAATCGGATTTTAAAATCTTCCAAATACTGCTTTTGGTTATCCTGGTTGTAAAAACCGAGCAATTCCCGGTCATACTCTAACTCAATCAAAACGTTCCTGAAGAAACGATATTCAAGCCCGACCGAATGGTTAAAATCAAAATTATTGGTATTTTCATCATACACGGATACCAGTTGTCCGGTGTAAGTCAGATAAACGTTGGGCGAAAGGTATTTGCCAAGCGTCAGTTCCGAACTTTGCATCAACAGCAGGTAAGGCGCCGTGGATGAGAACGGCTGAATGTAATTAAGACTATGGGATTTACCATAATTTTTATTCACCAGACTGCTGTAAAACAGATTTCGGGCAATGGAAGAATTAAAGCGAACCAAATCCAGATTCAAATTTCGTTCGATGGCCCTTTCGATAGGACGCAGCAGAGGCCGGATCAGGTATTTTTCGGTAACCGCACCGCCAACGCTGGTCGCCTTTTCACTCAGGTTCTGAACCGAGTAACCCATATAGGCCAGAACCAGCTCCTGTGATTCACCAATTTGTGGATCGGAAGAGACCAGTTTGAATTTAAAATTGGTCCAGTCGCCCTGACTTAATTCCTGCCCCGTTGTTTCATCAAAGACGAATAGCTTCAGATATATGGTTTTGGAGATGGAGCCGACGCTGTCGCGGATGGTGGTCCAGGCCTGCCCGGAAACATCCGGATAAAGGCTGGATTTATCAAATTCCACGCTGAAATAGTCCAGTCGAAAGCTCTGATCCAGATATTCCAGCCGGCCGCGGCTGGAAGAGAGCTGCCCGAACGGACGGAATTTATCCTGGCTGATAATCCCGGTCAAAGCCAGCCCGGGACTGAGTTCATCAACAAAAAGTTCGGTTTCCACCTTATCAAAATAGGCCGGTATATCGCGCATATAGCGTACATTTTCACCGGACCGGACCATTAAATCCCAGTTGATATCACGCAGAAATTTAATAACCGGGTCATTGGGGGAAATTTTCCGGTCTTCAATCATCGGATAGGTTATCCGGGTATCATAGAGGGTAACTGTGCCGCGCAGGCGGGGATGATCTGTTGGCCCGGCAAAATAAAAGGATTCCCCTTCTTCCCGGCCGGTCAGATAGAGTTTACCGGTCTCATTACCCGGCATTAGTCCGGGAATATGTACTTTGACTCCGCCAGCGGAGGTTTGCAGGCGCAGAACGCCAAAATCCAGATCAAGACCTTTAAAATACCAGGGCTGCAGTTTTTCCCGGCCGGCGGTAACTATATTGCGGACCGTTGAAATATGCAGTGTGTTTTCTTCAACCATAGCTGAAAAATTTTCAAAATCGACTTTATTGCTATTGGTCTGAAGGCGCAGGGTACCGGAAATATCGGTAATATGCGGGGCCACATCTTTGAGCCAGAGTTCGCCCCGGCTAATGTTGAATTCCCCGTTTAAAAAACGCACATCATCCTGATTGCCGCTGACCCTGATCTGAAATTCCGAAAAACAGGTGCCATCAATAAAAAACGGGGCCACATCGGGTAGGAAATAAAACAGATCGCCATCGCCACGCAAAGTTATATCGAAGGGTCGGTTCAGATCCAAAGGAATTGTGCCGTGGCTGTTCAGATGATACAAACCCTGTTGGGAAGCACGAAAATAATCCACCACTATTTCGTGGTTTTTGGGGTTTAGTAAATTCTCATCAGAAATGATCCGGTCGGTCAGTGAAAAGGACAATTCATTAAACGGGTATTTACCAATCAGACCGTGACTAATTTTAGCGGATGTGCGCAAGACCGGTTTATCCGTCGTACCGCTCAGGTGAACATTGATCTGTCCTGTTCCGGCCATCCGGTACTGACGGGGGAAGAAAGTGGCTGAAAGTTTTTCCACATCGATCGAGCGTCCGCTCAATTCTCCACTTAAAATATTTCGCTGGTAATCGAGACGCACCGCGCCTTCCAGAAGCGGGTTATTATTCAGACTAAAATGCAGGCTGTCGAGCTGCACTATCTGATCCTTGAACTGCCCGGATACCCCGGCCTGGTAGTAACCGTTCTCATTGAAAACATTTTTATCGGAGACCAGCCTGAAATACATTTCAGGTTTTGGCAATGTTCCGCTGACAGACAGGTTGCCGGTGATTGTGCCGGTAAATTGGTCAAGGGCAGAAAATCCAGGCAGATTATGAAACTGATTGATGGCCAGATTCTGAATTGCCAGATTGCCTTCCAATTTCTGCATCTGACCAAAATCAACTGCGGCAGTTCCGCTCAACCCGGTATCACTTTCAACTGAAAGCATCAGTTTATCCTGCTGGTAGCTAATATCAAAGATGCCCGGCAGTTTACCCACATTAAATGTTCCTCTGACCTGTGGGAAGCTCCCGGCCCGAAGATTTATTCTTGTGCTGAATTTCAGCGGCGAACCGGTCGCTTTTTCCGGCACAAACCAGAGCTGGGTTAAAACAAAATTACGGTCGGCTTCAATGGTAAGATGATTTTTCATCCTCTTAAAAACATCGGGCGCACCCGGCAGAATCTGATCAAACGGAAAATTCCGGATCAGACCATTGCTCAGTTTAAATTCACCATCCCTTATTTCGACAAGGCCACGCAGGGTAAAATCCGGCACATTGCCCTGGCCCGAAATAATCTCGAAACCACGTTCCGACTCAATGATGGTACCGGGAATTTGCAGGTTAGTCCTGGTTTTATCTTTTAACAGAAAGACCCAGTCGCCATTTATGTGTTGCTCCGGACGATTGAAATTGATGGTTATTTCTGCCTGTCCGGCTTCGGGCAGAAAGGGGCGCAGCTCTTCCACATCCCGGGTGGATAGGCGTACAAAACCTTTAGTTGCTTCGGTTTGAAGCTGATAGGAAATTCCGGCCTGAGTCTGTATGAAGCGGTTCTGTGCCATAAAATTGTCAATGGTCAGGCTGCCGTCACCAAAGCGCAGATCAAAACGAGCCGACTCCATTCCAAAAAAAGCAGAAGAAGAATCTATTTTGGCCACAACAGCGGCGTTGACCGAGCGGGCAGACCAATTAACCAGACCCTGGCCGTGCAGTTCGAGTTGCGGCAGGTTTGTCGGAAGCGCCGCGTGAACAAAATCTGCCGGCCTTAAATTATAAAGACGGAGATCAAAAGCTTGAATGCTGTCCGGGAAACCATCCATCTTCGAAGTCAGTTCAAACCGGGCTTGCTGCAGCTTACCGCTGGCATTCAGGTTAGTCCGTAAACCACCTTCAAAATTCAACCGGACTTCAGCGGAATCCAGCCGGAAATTTTCATTGCTTAAAGAAAAATCACTTAGCCCGACTCTGCCGGTCAGTGATGAGGAGTCTGGTTGAAGATGATTGAGTTGTATTTCAAGATTTGCGGTAACCCGGCCGCGTTCCGATTGCCATCCGGGTGTCAACAGGCGGATCACCTCTTGTGGGATTTCACCCATTTCTGATTTTAGCAGAAGTGTGGAAAATTGCCTTTTCAGATCTATCTGACCCTGTACGGAAAATACAGCATGATCATTTTCGAAAAGAGATCCGGAAAGGTCAGCTACATACTGATCGTCCGTTCCGAAGCGGACCATCCCGTTTATATTCCGGGCAAAGTGGACATATTCTCCATCCGGCATCTGCAGGATAACCACACCTTTTTCTATCTGTGAGCGATGTACAATATTGAGTGCCTTTAATTTGTCCAGTATTTGTCCAATCCCGGGACTTGGCAGATCTTCATGGCCCGGGTGAAGACCGATCTCATAATGGTAAATAAGCTTGGGTTCAATCAGGCTAACCTGTGTGAACATTAGTTTTTGTTTACTTGTTACCGAACGCAGGATGGATAAGGCATCGGTTTTGAACAGGATGCGTTTGACTGAAATATTCAATCGCTGATTCTGGCTGTAGAAGGTTAGATCAGAAAACGAGAAACCATCCCAGTTAAAATCGAAACGGTCCAGGTCAAGCAGGCCATCCTGACCATTCAGGGCACGCTGCAGGATAAAGTTTTTTACATTTTTATCAAATTTCATAAAACGGAGCAAGGCTGGAGAGCTGTACAGAAGAATTGATAAAATGGTGATAATAACAGAAAAGTTAAGAACAATTTTTTTCATTTAGTGACTGGCTGGTTTTCCCTGCTTATTCAAAATTTAAGGGCGCTGATTCAGCGCCGGAATTTAGTAAAAACCGCTTTCGAATCAAAACCGGACAGGCTTAGGAGATATTATCGCCCTGAACTTTGAAGCCAGCCCACACAAAAGGCAGAATTTCTATGTGTTACCTGTCTTTTTTGATGAAAACCATTCCCGACGCAAACCGGGCCAGGTACAACCGGAAAAGATGAAAGGCCGGCACCAGGGTGTGATGGAAGATAGGTTCCGATCAGGGGCTATACTTTGTTTTATTGACATTGATCCGAATGAAAAATCCGGTTGCGTATATAATTTAGTATTTTTATTTCATCCCCGGACCCGGAGAGATCAAACCAGGTGATTTTCTGGTTTTTCCTGAACCAGGTCATTTGCCGTTTGGCGTATTGCCGGGTATGAATACGGATCAATTCCAGCGCCTCTTTTAACGATATTCTCCCCTGTAGGTGATCAATTATTTCTGTATAACTAACCGTATTCAGAGCATTCAAATCCGGGCTGAATCCTCTGTTCAGAATGTCCCTGACTTCATCTACCAAACCCGATTCTATCATCTGCTCTGCCCTTTGTTCAATTTTGCGGATTAAAATTTCTCTGGGCAGAGTCAGCCCGATATACAATGGCTGGAAACCGGCCGGCTTAGGCTGCTCGCTGTGCCAGGCACTGAATGGCCGGCCACTTACCCGGTAAACCTCCAGCGCCCGCAGAATCCTTTTCTGATCATTGGGGCTTATTTTTAATTGATAAGTCAGATCAATCCTGCCAAGCTCGGCATAAAGTTCGGGTAAACCCTTTAGGACAACTTCCAGTTCAAGCTGCCGGCGCACCGCATCATCTTTTAATTCCTGACCAAAAAATCCTTCGCTCAGAGCCTGTATATATAATCCGGAGCCGCCAACCACCAGCGGTTGAATGCCGGTTTCAAAGAGGGTCCTTATTTTTTCTCTGGCCGATTCGGAATAAATCCCGGCGCTGTATGTTCTGTCGGGATCGAGGATATCAATAAAATGATGGGTGATGAGCTTTAATTCAGCCGGGGCAGGTTTTGCTGTACCGATATTCATATAGCGATAGATTTGGCGGGAATCAGCCGAGATAATCTGTGCCTGCAATTGACCGGCCAGCATCAGGCTCAAACTGGTCTTTCCAACCGCGGTTGGGCCGAGAATAATGGGTAGCACTCTGTTCATCAGGAAGGTATTCGCTTGAACTTTTTATCGAGTTCTTCCAGTTCGATGGTCACGATAACCGGCCGGCCATGCGGGCAGAAAAATGGTGATTCGCAGGCGAAAAGCTGATCAACCAGGCTTTGCATTTCCTCTATGGTCAGCACTTCTCCGGATTTAACCGCATTCTTGCAGGCATAAGCTGCCGATACCTTTTCCAGGTGGTTAAAACCCTGCAACGGACGGTTCCGGTAATAATCAATAATATCAAGTAAAATTTGTGATTCCCGGCCGATTTTAACATCTACCGGCATAGCTTCGATGACTATGGTTGTACCGCTGAAAACGGAGATGGAAAATCCAAACCGGGTCAGCGTTTCACTGATTTCATTAAAAACAACAAAGTCATCGGGTGAGAGGGTCATTTTGTGCGGGAAAAGCAATTTCTGGCTGTAACTGCGGTCGCCATCGGCCAGGATGCGGGATATTTTTTCGTACAATATTCTTTCGTGCGCCACATGCTGATCAATAAAAACCAGTCCGCTGCGAATTTCAGTAACAATATAGCGCTGATGAAGCTGCCAGAACCTGATCTCGGCCGTGGATTTTTGAACCGGTTTTTCCATGGCAGGAGAAACAGAGCGTAGCGTTTCCTGATTGTTGACTTCCGGCCCGGGTTGAAAATAGGTCAGGCTGAGCTGCGAACCTGAGAAACGGGCCATATCCTTTTTCCGCGAAACCAGTTCCTGCATTATTTCCCGGGGTTTGTCCATCTCCGAAATTGTACTTCGGATGATGCTACCCTCAGTCGAACCCGAACCGAAGGTCGGGATAACCGATTCTTTATTTAAAGCCATTTGCACAGCATGCATAAAAAAATGATAAATGCTCTGTTCATTGGCAAAGCGTACTTCCATCTTTGTCGGGTGAACATTTACATCAATCAGACCCGGATCATATTCCAGGAAAAGAACATAATAGGGATATTCCCCGGCCATAATACTATTGCCATATGCCTGGAAGACGGCATGATTCAGTGCTTTGTTTTGTACCGGACGACCATTGATAAATAAATACTGGTTACCGCGGGCTTTGCGCACGGTATCGGGCCGGCTGATAAATCCTTTCAGAGCTGCACCACCCAGAGAAGCATCTACTTTTATCAGCGCCTTAAAAACCTCGGGACCAAATATTTCACTGGCCCGCACACCGACATCCTGAGCCGGGTAAGACAATACTTCCCGGCCGTCGAGCACAATCTTGAAGGCAATGTGCGGATAAGCCAGAGTGAATTGCTTCATAACCAGAATGATGCGCTGTGCCTCGGCCGAATCAGAGCGCAGGAATTGACGCCGGGCCGGTGTGTTGAAAAAAAGATTTATTACCGAAATACTGGTACCAGGATTGGCGGCAATCCGTTTTAAAGGCTGCTTCTGACCACCCGAAATACGCAGCAGGTAAGCCGCATCGGAGTCAATATGACGCGATTTTATCTCGATCTGGGCAACAGAGGCAATTGAAGGTAAAGCTTCGCCACGGAAACCGAGTGTTTCTATCCGTTCCAGATCAGATTCGTTGCGGATTTTGCTTGTGGCATGC
Source organism: Caldithrix sp. (assembly GCA_020720405.1). Taxonomy (GTDB): domain Bacteria; phylum Calditrichota; class Calditrichia; order Calditrichales; family Calditrichaceae; genus DYOS01. The sequence goes on from DYOS01000023.1 coordinate 9,264, forward strand.
CGCTCAAAAGCTAACTGCAGGTCTTCCTCGGACATCCCGGAGCCATTATCAACAACCTGGATAAGCTGCTTTCCACCCTGCTCAATATGCAACTCAATTGAATCGGCATCTGCATCGAGGGCATTTTCGACTAATTCCTTGACCACCGAAGCAGGACGTTCAACAACCTCGCCGGCAGCTATTTTATTGGCCAGATGTTCCGGAAGAATATTTATAATGGAGTTCAAATCTTTTTCCCTTATTGGCAGGGGCTGAATATAAAGAGCAGAGCAGAAATATTAAAACAGATAAAAAAAGCGGCTGGCAAGCCGCTTTTTTATTAGAAAAAGATAAAGGCCAGAATTATAAAAACAGGAATGAGGATCGGTACTGAGAATTTGAACATATACCCAAAAAAGCTGGGCATAGTAATACCGGATTCTTCAGCAATAGATTTTACCATAAAGTTTGGCGCATTGCCGATATAGGTATTGGCACCCATAAAAACTGCACCGACTGAGATTGCCGTCAGGTAACTGATAAATTCGGGAAATTGGCGGGTAATTTCACCAGAAGCAAAAGCCAGGCGAACCTGTTCTTCACTCAAACCAAGTTTGCCCAAAGCCGTGTTAAAAAAGGTCAGATAGGTTGGTGCATTATCCAGAAAGCTGGACAAAGCCCCTGAAATCCAAAAATAGTGGAAAGGTTTTTCAACCGCATTTACAAGTCCGGCCATGGCACCATCCGTACCGGCTTTAAGAATGGCCAGGGCCGGAATAATAGTCATAAAAATACCGGCAAAAAGATAAGCCACCTCTTTGATCGGGAACCAGTTAAATCCGTTACCCTCCCTGGTTTCTTTCCGGGTGAAAGTCATGGAAAGTATGCCCATTAATATAATCCAGGCATCGCGGATTAAATTCTGGAATGCCAGAGGGATGCCGCCCAGATTGAATTCCGGCAAATGAACCAGCCCGCTGAACAATACTCCGCCAATGATACCGAGGAGAAACAGAAAATTAATCTTGCCGTCGATAGCCAGTGCTTCACCGGTTTGAAATTGTGTAAAGACACTTTTTTCCAGCCGGTAATAATAGGAATCCATCAGGAAATAAATGACAAGCAGAATCAGGGCGGCAGTTACCATCTGCGGGAGAAGATTGAGGGTCCAGAAAAAACTCACCCCGTGAAGAAAACCTAAAAACAACGGCGGGTCACCCAACGGTGTAAGCGAGCCGCCAATATTGGCCACCAGAAAGATAAAAAATACCATGGTGTGAACTTTGTATTTGCGCAGGTCATTGGCCCGGATCAGCGGTCGGATCATTACCATAGCTGCACCAGTCGTCCCGATCCACGAAGCGATCAGCGTTCCGATTAGAATCATCAACAGATTCATCTGTGGCGTACCTTTAAGGGAACCGCGCACCAGAATGCCACCGGAAACGGTGAATAACCCCCAAAGTAAAATGATGAACGGGATATAGTCCAACAGGTAAATATGGAAAATTTCATGCACGGCATGAGTCTTATAAACAGCCAGGAATGGCAGGGCGAACAATAGTGCCCAGCCAGCCGATACTTTTGGAAAATGTTTATGCCAGAAATGTGGCGCCATCAGCGGGAACAAAGCTATTGACAGCAGAATGCCCACAAATGGAATGACACTCCATAAGGGTAATTCTTTACCTAAACCAGGCACCGGATTTGAACCCGTTTCATTGGCCAGTCCTGTGGAAACAGCCAAAAAAATAAAAAATAATCCTGACAGATAATTGTATTTAATCTTCATTTATCCTCCGCCATACACTTGGTTATGTCAGCCGGTGCCGGTTTACAAGTTCTGTTAACCAGTCATTCATCTGGTCACGGAGTTCCCGGTAGGCGTTCTCCAATTCAAACTCATTGGTGGCATTCTTTCTCGGATCGTCAAATTCTTTATGAATCTTAGTAAAATTACCATAAAAATTATCCAGTGCAGCACGGGCTTCCGGGGTGGTGGTTATGATTATATCAAATTTGGTGTGAATAAATTCTTTGAACGACTTCGGCCTGTATGAGGTGATATCAATACCGATCTCCCGAAGTACTTTAATTACAGATTTATTCATTTCGGCTGGAGTAATACCGGCACTATGCACTTCGATCCGGTTAAAGGTGTTATTGGTAAGCAAAGCTGACATCATCTGGCTCAGCCCACCATTGGTTCGACCTAAAACAAGAACTTTCTTCATAACTGTCTCCACACTTGATCCATAAAACGATATAAAACCGCGTCAATAAAATTAAGTATTTATACATTAATTTCCAATAATTCTTTCAGCATGATAAGAACCGATTAGTTTATGAAAACACGACTGGTAAACGGTATGGGAAGAAATCCGTCAATGTCAGGTCCGGAAAGCTTGGTCCGCACTTTTGAGTGACGCAGACCCGTCCTGAGATTATTTTTAAAGCTATAATCAAGGTATTTTTTAGTCCGTTCTCATGGATTAATAAAATCATAATCAAATTCTTATTATTGAAAGACTAATTGAACAGACCTGCGGGATAAAAAAAGATTTAAATTGAAACATAACATTAACTTATTATTAATATGGCACTTATTGACATTTGTCAACAGGCTGTCTTATATTGCAAGCCTTAATCAACAAACTTTAGTGTAAATATGAAAATACAGATAACAAAAAAATACGACGGTAAATACTATGTCGCGCTGTGCGACAATATTCCCGGATGCTATGTTCAAACCAATGATGTAAATGAACTGGATGATTATCTTCGCCTGGCTATTGATCTGTACAGAAAGAGCTGCCTCAGCCGTAACCAGGAAATGCCCCTGGAAAATGATCATCCCGTTCTGCCAAAGAAAGTAATGTTTAATCACTATTCATCTTCTCAACTGGCCCAAATATTATCCCATGCCGGATTTCATGTTGAGTATGAGGACACACATTTTATTCTGATGCAAAATAATAATTACCCATTCGGCCGGGTTGTTTTTTCCCAGGCTGACTTTTTATCCCATTTGATTATCGAACGGATATTTGGTAAAAAAAACATCATCTATGATAATGAAGAAAAAATGCGTTACAATGTTTCCGCAGTCTGATCAGCGTTCGAGTTTAAATTTTTCCCCTAAATATAACCTTCTGGCCTCTTCATCTTCTGCTAAGTATTCTGCAGAGCCGGATTTTAAAATCTTGCCGTCGAATAACAAATAAGCCCGGTCGGTGATCGACAAGGTTTCATGGACATTGTGATCTGTAATCAGCACACCAATACCGCGAGCTTTTAAGCCATGAACAATATTCTGAATATCCTCAACTGCAATCGGATCAACCCCGGCAAAAGGTTCATCAAGAAGAATAAATTTTGGATTCATAACCAAAGTTCTGGCGATTTCAGTTCGTCTTCTTTCGCCGCCGGACAATTGATAACCTTTACTTTTTGCTATATGGGTGATGTTTAGTTCACTCAGCAGCTGTTCGGTTTTCTCTTTCTGCAGCTTTTTGTGAAAACCGCGCATCTGCATAATAGCCAGTAAATTCTCCTCAACACTGAGTTTTTGAAAAATTGAAGCTTCCTGCGGCAAGTAGGCAACGCCAAGCCTGGCCCTTTTATACATTGGCAATGAAGTCAAATCCTGTTCATCGATGAGAATCCGACCCGAATTGGGACGGATCATACCGGTGATCATATAAAAGGAAGTTGTTTTCCCGGCCCCATTCGGACCCAACAGACCCACAATCTCCCCTTTGGAGACTTCCACAGAAACCCCTTTGACCACCATTCTTTTTCCATAAATTTTAATCAGATCTTTGCTTTGCAGTTTCATAATTTACTCATTATAAATTCGCTTACCTTTATATGAATCCGGGTAATAAATACCCTGTGCTCCGCCTCTGATGGCAATACTGTCCAGTTCTCCGCCGGTAAAATAAACCCGGATTGAATCAGCCGTGGCATAATTATCACCTTGTGCTTGACTGGTCTCTTCATCTAATAAATAATAAATACTGGTAGCATTATTAAGAGACCGTAATAATTCCGGTTTTTTATTCTTAATATGCATTATAATCCGCCGCCCGGTCAGTAAATTATAATTTTGGCGCAGACTATCAGCCAGTGTTGTCGCTCTGGCTTTCTCGCGGATATCAATTTTATGGATGGCTGAGGAATCCATAAAGACCAATATTTTTTCTCCGGACATTTTGCTGTTATCAAACTTTGCTGCCGGTTGACCAATTAATTCGGCTATCTCTTCTTTAATAAAATAGACGGCGGAATCACTGGTCGCTTCGAGACTGCCCTGCTCAATCCGCACCTGGCCCCTGGCCGTGGCGAAGGCTTTATCCGATTCTGTATGTGTAAGTATGTCGGCGGTGATAATCAGTGTATCGGAGCTGTCTTCTTTGAAGTGTTTGAGACAGGCCTGCCCACTGACCACGGAAAACTGACTGGTTTTAATATATTTTGATTTGTTTCCTGTAATTTCAACCTGCCCGGGCTTATCGAGAATAAATACTTTACCTGCCGCTTCGGCGTCTTCTGTTCGAAAACTGTATCTAAAAAAATCTGCGGCTAAGGAATCGTTTTCGCTGCGCATCCGGACTTGATCGTAGCATTCGGCTATTTTATCCTCCGGCCAGTATTTTACCCGGTCCGCCCATATTTTTGATTGCCCATCGATCAATACAACGTCACCACTCAGTGAAATAAGCTCGGATATCTCAGTATATTCGGCCAGGTTACAGTGGATCTCGGTGCTGTCCTGCAGAAACATAACCTTGCCTTCAAGAATCCGGAACTGCTGACCATGTTCGTAGCGGCCGATATTTTTATCAGCATGAACCAGTTTTACGCCCTGCGCGGGGACGCTTAAAACCAGGCTGAATAATAAGATGCACGCAATTTTTAAAATCATTGAGTAACTTTGACTGATTTTGCAGAAGAACCATGGGAATTGGAAATTTCATAGTTTCGGAGGTGGGGATCGGAAACCAGGCTATCACCAAATAACGTATCGTCTTTTGTCGTGATTTTTACCGGGACCCGCGAAATTATTTTCTGATCTTTATTATACCAGTGAAGCGTGTCGGTGTATAGGGTAACCCCGCTATCAGAAAGAACAATTACATTTCCAAAGGCCAGCATATCCTCCCGGTCATCAAAAACAAGCCCGCCGCGGGCGGTCAGCACCGAAGTATGAGTTCCCTCCTGATTGAAAAAGTCAACCGAAATGTTTTCCGATAATTCGGTCCGTTTCAAATTTGTAAATGAGCGGATATGGCCAGCCTTTACCAACCCGCTCAGTTTGCCATTTCTGGTAATTTTTATTTCAGTATTCCAGCTTTCCTGATCGGGAAATTGCCCGGCAGTCACGCTGACTTGTTCAGTTTGCCTTTCATTAAAACAGGCGATTACCAAAATTGAAATTAAAAGTAATAAAAGCACCCGATTCATCCGGAAATACCTTTCTGCATCAGATCATGAAGATGAATTACACCGACCAGTTTATTATCCGGATCAATCACCGGCATAGCTACAATTCTGTGCTGCTGCATCTCCTGAAAGGCAATTACAGCAAGCTCACTGTCCTGAATAATTTTTGGATTCCGGTTCATCACCTCTTCAACCGGGATGTCCCTGAATTGGACTGCTTTTTCGAGGAGCCGGTTCAAATCGCCCGTGGTAATCACACCGCTCAGCCGGTTATCTTCTTCCGTTACCGAGCAGATGCCGCGTTTATGGGCCATTTCAAGTACGGCCTTGTGCATGGTGTCACCCGGCCGGCAAACCGCTATTTTATCGCCGCTTTCCATGATATCCGAAACGCGCATTAAAAGGCGCCGGCCAAGACTTCCACCGGGATGAAGCAATGCAAAATCCTGTGCAGAAAAACCGCGCATTTCGAGCAAGGCGATAGCCAGGGCATCACCCATAACCAAAGTCGCCGTCGAACTGGAGGTTGGTGCAAGATTGTGCGGGCAGGCTTCTTCCGGCACGGAGATATCCAGAATGACCTGGGCATAGCGGCCCAGGGTAGATTGAGCGCTGCCGGTCAGAGCGATGATCGGAACGCCCAAGCGGTGCAAAGCCGGAAGAATTTCGTTCAACTCGGCGGTTTCACCGCTTTTTGAGATGGCAATAACAATATCATCTTTATGCACCATACCCAAATCACCATGAATGCCCTCGGCCGGATGGAGAAAATAAGAGGTCGTGCCGGTGCTGGCCAAAGTGGATGCTATTTTTTTACCAATCGCTCCGGACTTACCCATTCCGGTGACGATGACCCGGCCCCGGATCTGTAGGATCAGTTCAATGGCCTGTGCAAAATTCTCATCAATTTTGGAGAGAAGCCCGGTGATGGCTTCGATTTCGATCTGAATGACCCTGCGCCCGGTCTCTTTAATGCGCGCGCTGCTGTTTTCCAAATACAATTCCCTGAACTTTTATTTTAACTTTATCTGATCCTTCAACCTGTAACGGACTTTGTGCAACAACTTTAAGTTCGGTCACGCCGAGATAATCCTGGGTTGCAGTGAAAGTAAAAACATATTCATCGCTGCTGTTATAATCCAGTGGATTTCCATAAGCCAGTCCGTTAACATCCAGACGGACCTGTTTTAAGCCATTGTCATGATAAGCCCTGGCAGTTACCGTTATCTGTCCACCCTGTACAACGGACTCATTTTCTGCCGGTGTCAGAATCTGGACAAAAGGCTCGGACGGGCTTAAAACCTGGGCATCCCGTGAGGTGCTGCTTTTTTTATCATTATAAACATCAACTTTTATGGTGTAATTACCGCCTTTGAGCGGAGCAATCCAGGTGGCTTCGTTCTGATCTGTTGCTACGTAGAAGCTGCCGCCATCGGGCGCTGTCCAGGAATAGGTCAGCGGACCACTTTCAGGGTTATCGGCGCTGACACTGACCAGCAAAGTCTCAGCCGGGGAAACCGGCATGGTCCGGTTGAAGACAATGCCCTCATCCGAGATGACCGGTGCCTTATAGGGATTGATAATCTCATTTACCCCTTCACAGGACGTAAGCAGGAGCATCCCGCTGATCATCAATGGAAAATATTTCATAACCGGACCTCCAGCGATTGGTAAACATATTTCCCGTCAGCCGAGGTCAGAGCAATAATTAGCCGATCCGGCGCTGCAGAAAATTCAATTTGCTCTTCGCTATGTTCAAAATAATCCCCGGCAGCGAGATCCTGAATAACTATCGGTGAAATCCAGTCCACCGGTCCGACCACCACGTTGCGGAGAAGATTCTGATCCGCAGCGCGTAAGAAAATGAAACGTAACCGGGCATCACCGAGGGCCTTATTGCCCAGCCGGGCAGCCCTGACCAATACTTCGAGACCCGATGAGGTCTGGTTAACTTCGGCTTCAATGTAATATTCATTTACGGTTTCGAGAATCGGATATACAAATGCGGCAACGCGGTCGCGGGCATCATCCGTAGCATAGGCGCCCTGAACCCGGCCATTTATACCCTGTATAAAAACATCCGGCACACCTTTTACACTGCCGCTGAAGGCGGATAGATAGGTGTTATACAATTCCTCATAGCGAACATCAGAATATGGATCGTCAGATCCAGGATCGGAGACATTCCGGTGGTATTCAGCAATCAGAATACTGTCGTTATAACGCTGATCTATTTCATTTAAAGCAGATAACATCCATTGATTGTACAGAGTATCATTAAATGTGTTGACAAAAGCTTCAATCAGTACTACAGACTCGGTCATGCTCTTTTCATTCTTCGGGTCAACCGGATTGGTTCGTTCAAGATCCGTACAGGCGGCTATAAACAGGATGAATGGAAAAATTTTAGAAACTGATTTTAAATCCAAGGCGGACCTCCTTTCCCGCATTAAAAATAAATTGGGTTGAAACTTTCCTGTCGTCCATGGTTTTGGCCCGTATTGGTTCATTTTTCATTTCAGCCAGCCAGAGTATGATGGTTGTGGCTAAACCGGCTGCGGTCGCGGTACCCAGGGCAATGACCGCTTTATTCGAATTATTGGCCCTGGAATAATATTCATCCACTTTATTGAGCTGAGTCGTGTCCTCATATTTTTTCAGGTTATCCTGTGAAAATGTAAACAGAGCGGCGGTCGCCCCGGCCAGGATCAAAGAACTCACACCGACCGCCAGAACCGGATATTTCCTGATACTGATTTTATCCTGATAATCACGGTCGGCCAGCAGATGGAAACGCAGGTTATTGGCCAGAAGTGAGACCATCTGGTCCAGATAATCAGGATCGTTACTCCGCACCTGTTCGTTGATGGTTTGTCCGGTTTCGACCCGGATCAGATTGGCTGTGATCAGATAAGTGCTGCCATTTTTAAAAATTGTCCCATCGATAAAATAATCAACACCTAAAAGCAGACCGGCTTCAGCACCGCTGCTGTCGGTAAATCCGCCCAGGGCCAGAACCTGTTCACGGATAATTGCTTCCATATTTTCCCGTTCAACAAGGACAATCTCCGGTACACCGGAGAATTCTGACTTCAGTGAGGCAGGAATATTTTTCTCCCAGCGGTCCAGGGAAAAAACATTGCTCTCATTCCTGAATTTGCCGATGGCAATGTTGGTCTGCGACCAAACGACAGCCGGGAGAATGAAAAGAGTTAACAGAATGGTTTTCATGGTTTCTCAAATTTTCCTGATATGATTTTTGACAGTATGGTTTCCAGTTTACCCTGGCGCCGCAGTATTTTGTCTATTACTTCACGCACAGCGCCCTGCCCGCCTTTGGCCATGGTGATATAATCACAAACGGCTTTCACCTCATCCCGGCCATCAGCCACGGTCACACTGTATCCCACCCGGAGCAGCAGAGGCAGATCGAGCAAATCATCCCCGATATAACAAATTTCCGAATCGTCGAGACCCATATTCGCTTTCATGGCTTCGTACTCGGGAAGCTTATTAAAACTGCCCTGGGACAAGAAATCAATTTTCAGTTCTTCGGCTCGTTTTCTGACCAGGTGCGAATCACGCCCGGTAATGATGCCGGTTTTCAGACCGGCCATCCGGCACAGGGTAATGCCCATACCATCCTGCACATTAAAATACTTTATTTCCCCATCGCTGGCGGAGTAAATAATGGAGCCATCGGTCATAACGCCATCAACATCTGTGATGATAGCTTTAATATTCAGGAGTTTAGACTTCATGGTTTAAACCGCAGCATTTATTTGCCGGTCTTTTTTCCCGGTTATAATAATAAAAATCCACAGTGCCAGCGCAGACAGCACTCCTATCCCGGCGAAGAAGTACCAGATAATATGAGCCTGGGCGTACCGCGGATCGGTTGCCGTGCTGACCAGATCGGGCAGGGTTTTCGGATCCGGACAATATTTTGTCAGCAGGTAGCCGGACAGGATGCCGCTGAATATGTATGAAATGAAGGAGTGCAGATGACTGAATCCAAGATAAATTCCCTCTTCTCCTTTTGGGGCAAACAATGAAAAATATTCCAGATAGCGCGGCGATATAAAGCACTCAGCCAGGGCCTGGAAAATAATACCGACAATCATCATCACCGTAAACGGATGCAAAATAACCAGACCGAGAATTGAAATATCCACCCCGGCTTTCCCCTGCAGCCAGGGCCCGAGTGACATGGCGAAGGCTGAGACCGGCATAAGCAGCATGCCAATAAAAATTGATGTTTCCGGTTTGAACCGGCGCATAAGATGGGTGATCATGACCACGAAAATGACCACGATCAGCGGGTTCACATTAGCCAGCCATTCCGGTTTGGCGGCATCACCAACCATACGGATAACAAATTTCGGCATGGTGGCATACAACTGGCTCTGGATGAGCCAGAAGCCACTGGTAATTACCGTCAATGCCATAAGCCGGGGGTGACTCAAAATCTTTAATAAGGCAGAAAACACTTCAGCCAGAGTTTTTCCGTCCTGCTTCTTTTCATCAATATCCCGGAATAGGAATAAAGCTGCCAGTAAAGCCAGGAGGGACATTGCCGAAGAAAAAAAACTGACATACTCCAGGCCGATTTCCTGGCGGATGTAGGGCACAAAAGTTTTCCCACTGAAAGCACCGATATTTACAACCCAGTAAAACAAAGCAAAGCCACGGGCGCGGTTGGCCTGGCTGGTTGTTTTGGCCACTGTGCCGGTAATCAGCGGTTTAATAAATGAAGCACCAACCAGAACGACAATCAGAAACAGGATAACGGAGGCTTTACTCAGAAATACACCAAGAAAAAAATATCCGATGGTGAGCAGACCGAATGCCAGAATCAGCCCGTTTTTGAATCCGATACGGTCGGCTACTGCCCCCGAAAACGGCGGTAAAAAATAAAGGACTGCGGCGAAAGTCATGGCTACTATCTGGCTCCACCAGTCGTTAAAGCCTACCACATCATTGAGGTAAAGCGTAATAATGATAAAAAATCCGTAATAAGCTGCTCGTTCGAATAGCTCCATCAGGTTGGCCATCCAGAATTCGCGGGAAAATTTCCAGGTCAGGCTGCTCTGTTCAGTCATTAATTATCCTATGCTTTTTTATAATCCTGGTAATCGTAAATACCGGTCTGATCATCACTAATCACCGTTTTGACATATTGATCGATGGTTTTTAACTGGATGAGCAATTCTTCCAGCTTCTGAATTGGCAACATACTGGCTGCATCACACAGGGCCGAATCACAATCCGGATGCGTTTCAATAAAAACAGCATCGACACCGGCAGCCACCCCAGCCCGGGAAAGAGGGAAAATAAATTCCTTTGCCCCGCCGCTGCGGTCGCTGCTGCTCACTCCATATTTCCGCACGGCATGAGTAGGATCAAGTACAACCGGGAATCCGAGATCACGCATAATTTTCAGGTTTCTCATATCCATAATCAGGTTATGATAGCCAAAAAAAGTACCCCGGTCGGTCAACAAAATCTTATCATTTCCGGTACTGGTAATTTTATGAATGGCCGTTTGCATATCCGACGCAGCGAGGAACTGGCCCTTTTTTACATTGATGACTTTCCCGGTCTGCGCTACCGCTAAAAGCAATGAAGTCTGCATGGAGAGGAAAGCCGGAATCTGGATAACATCGAGCACTTCAGCGCAGGCTTCGGCATCATGCATATCATGGATATCCGAAAGAACGGGTAAACCGAATGTCGTTTTTACTTTCTGCAGAATTCGCAGACCTTCTTCCAGCCCGGCGCCCTGATAGCTGGATTCAGAGGAGCGGTTATCTTTGCTAAAAGATGATTTGAATATCAAAGGCATTTGCAGCTTGTCGGCAATGGTTTTGATTTTTTCAGCCGTCTGCATGACGATGCTTTCACTTTCGATGACGCAGGGGCCGGCAATCAGGGCCAGAGGCTGACCCGCACCTATTTTAATATGATTAATTTCTACAATTTTCATCTATTCTCCGTTTTTTGGGAAATATAAACTTTTTAGGATAACCATTCAAAGCCATGCCATCAGGCTTGAAATATACTTTGCATTTATTCCATTACTTTGCAAAATTTGACCCCTATGGAATTATTTTACCTGGAACAGGCCGACTTAAATCTGCCGGAATGCACTTTGGATCTGGTTGAAAGCCAACATATTATTCAATCCCTTCGCAAGAAAACAGGTGATGTTTTACAGATAACCAATGGCCGGGGCTGTCTTTTTTCAGCGGAAATTGTTTCTTTAAAAAAAGCGGTAACGGTAAAGTTAACCAGCCTGATCCGTGAGCTCCAGCCTCAAAGTGAGCTGACCATAGCGGTTGCTTTTATTAAGCCCAGCCGGTTTGAATTTATACTGGAGAAAGGGACTGAACTTGGTGTCAGGCGTTTTATTTTTTTCCGCAGTCGTTATGCAAATTACGCCAGTTCAAATACCGACCGCTTTGAAAAAATTCTGCGTTCGGCTATGAAGCAATCCTTACAGCTCTTCATGCCTGAAATACAGGTCTTTTCAAAGTTTGATGATTTTATAGAACATTGTACCGATCGGTACGCCGAAAAATTTTATGCAGCAGATGCAAAAAGTAATTCTTTATTAGGAATTTTATTAAAAAATGGTTTAAATTCCCGTTCACACATCATTGCTATCGGACCAGAGGGTGGCTTTACCGGGGAAGAATCTGATATTTTTCAGCACCATCATTTTCTCCCTGTCGGGCTTGGGCCAAACCGTCTGCGGACGGAGACAGCCGCAATCTGTGCCAGCGCGATACTGGCACAATTCGTTGCGACTAATACAAAACTATAAGAGGGAGGCTTTCTTTGGAAAATGAGTCTTGCGTTTTTTGTGAAATAATGGTGAACCGGAAGCCTGAAGACATTGTTTTCGAAGATGAGCAGGTCACTGTGTTCCATGACATCAATCCACAGGCACCGGTACACCTGTTGATTGTACCGAAAAAACACATTGCTAAATTATCTGATGTCACGGAACAGGATAGTAAAATTCTGTGCCGGATGATGGAAATTGCCCGGGAAATGGCAGTGAAAATGAATCTTAATCAACAGGGATTCAGGTTAGTCATGAATGAGGGTAAAGATAGCGGGCAGAGCATATTCCACATGCATCTGCACATGCTGAGCGGCCGGCGCCTGATGTGGCCTCCGGGCTGAGGGTTTACTGTAATTTTAAACAGGCATTCTGATATTCAGACAATCAGGATGCCTTTTTTTTTGCGGTAATTGCATCAAAGAGATTTTTAAATTCAAACGGTTTCGGAAAAATACCATCAACTTCGCGCGGAATTTCGGATTGGTTGGAAGAAAGTTCATATCCGGTCATAAAATAAAACTGACCGCTATAACCATATTTCCTGGCATTCCTGTAAAATTCGATTCCATTCATCTCCGGCATCATAATATCTGTCAGAATAATATCCGGGTTAAATATTTTCATCTTGTCCATGGCCTCATTACCATTTGAGGCCAGGGAGCAATCATAACCGATGAACTCAAACAAATCTTTGAGAGAATCAGCGATATAGGAATCATCATCGACAAGAAGAACTCTCATGGTCGTGTTTCTTTTGTTAATTTTTATACCGGGGATTTAGCAACAAAGACTATTTTCGGCTCTTGTGGTGGGAACTTAGAAATTTTTCTATTTCTGTATAGATTTTATAATTATTTTCTTCTTTGATGAACTGATGCCCTTCATCCTCCAGGATCAGGAGATTTGTTTCAATCCCCTTCTGGCGCAGGATTTCAGCAAATTGTTCAGTATCGGCACAGGGTGTTTTAACATCCTGCCGGCCATGAATAAGCAAAACCGGTTTTATTATTTTATCGGCATTGAAGACCGGTGAATAGGAAGTTAATAAATCTTTATCCCGAATTGGATCGCCCATCTGCTCATAAAGCATCTGACGCATGGGTTCCCAGTAAGCCGGAATGGATTCAAGGAAGGAAAAGATATTGACAACCGGGGCCTGGGCAATGGCACAGCAGAATTTATCCGGTTCCCGGATAAGCAACTGCAGGGCAAGATAACCGCCGAAGGAATTACCGTAGATCGAAATTCCGGATGAATCCGCTATCTTTTCAGAAACCAGCCAGTCAACGCCGTCAATTATATCATCAACAATTAATCCGCCCCACTGTTTGAAGCCGGCTTCAAAAAAATCTCTGCCATAGCCGATGGAACCCCGGTAATTAACCTGGAGAACCGCATACCCGCGGTTGGCTAAAAACTGGGCGGCGCTGTTGAAAGACCAGACATCCCGGGTGGACGGACCGCCGTGAGGCAAAACTATTGTCGGCAAATGGATTGCTTTTTTTCCAGGTGGTAAGGTCAGATAACCGCGCAGTAACACACTATCCCGGCTGAAAAATTTAATTGGTGTCATCACAGCCATTTTCTGCTCATCGAGCCAGGGGCTGATATCGCTCAGTTTGGTCAGGGAGCCGGAAATTTTGTCAAAATAATAATAGGCACCGCGGCTTCTGTCGCTATAAGTACGGACTAATACCTTTCGTTCATCCCGGCTCATTTCCTGGATGATGACTTCCAGACCAGGCAGTTCCCGCTCCAGTTTCTTTTGCAGTTCCCTTTGTTCCTCGTCAAAGAAACGGTGCTCTTTTTTATCCTTGATATAAACCACCCCGGTAATCTTGTTTCTCTTTGCAGATTTAAGCAGGTCATATACGTCCAGGTCCGGATGCTCATAAATGGTTTTTATCTCGCTGCCATTTTCGGGATCAACAAGCACAATCGCCCTTTTGTCCCGGCCAAGATTGGAACTGGCATAAACGTACCGGTTGTCTTCCGTAAACTGGAGGGGAAAAAAATTTTCTTTAAAATTGGTACTGAGAATTTTGGTAAAAGGTGCTTCCGGTTCGACCCGGTACAACATATCCATATTTACACCGTCCGTTGCCAACATAATCCGCAGAATATCATTATTATCAAAACTCCAGTCGACTACATTTCCCGGGTTAGGTGCAACCAGTTCAGCATCACCGGTGTAAACCTGCAATTTATAGATATCGAAGGCCTTTTTATCCATTTTATTCAGTCCGGCCAGGATATGGGTGGAGTCGGTTCGCATTTCATGAACCAGGATCGATTTAACGTTTGCATCGGGTGTCAGGGCAATTTGATTTTGGCCATCAATATCAAGACTAAACATCTGGTAATTTTCATTGCCCACCGGGTCATACACATAAAGCAGCCTGGAATTGTTTACCCAGATCACCTTCAGCACATCCCGTTCGCGCAGGGATGTAAGGCGACGGGCGCTGCCATCGGGCAGTTTCTGAACAAAAATGTTGATTCTGTTTTCCCAGGGTTGAAGAAAAGCGACGGAATGCCCGTCCGGCGAAAGGTGATAATCTGATTTTTCAGGTTTTTTAAAAAAGTATTCCAGTGGAAATTTCTGAATCTGCGAAACTGGTTTTTCATCGCAGGAAAAGAGCATTATAAGGAATGCGAAGAGACTAAAGATAACAAACTTATTAAAATTCATTATGACCATTTTCTTTTGGAATGCCCGTCAAGCTACGGAAGTCACCGGTTATTGTTCCTGCTCAGGGCAGAAATTTTAGATTTTTCAATAATGTGCGGGTTGATTTGGTTAAGTTAAGGTTTTCTGCTTCCTCAGGGCTGACCCAGTCCGCTGAAAGCGCATCATCCCTGCTGATGGGCTCACCGGAAAGATATTCGCCGTGAAAATCAATGATAATAAAATGCTGCGGAAATTCACCCGTCGGTAAAAATTCAAAAACTTCCGGATATCTTTCATTAACCATGATGACAACCCCGGTCTCTTCAAGCACTTCTCTGGCAGCAGCCGTTTTCAGCGATTCACCATAATTTTGTTTGCCTCCCGGAATCGCCCAGTGACCTGCAAAAGGATCGTTCTTTCTTCTCACCAATAATATTTTACCCTGCCGGATGACAATTGCCCCGACACCGACCACCGGAAACTGTTCGGTGATCAAGAGAAAATTTCCAGCCAGTTTTGTTTGAGCAGACCCATTCTCAAAACATCCCTGAATTCATCCCGGACAAAGACATCCCGGTACAGAATGCCTTCAAGGTCAAAACCGAATTTACTGTTAATATTTATATTGGCAATATTTGTATCCAGAGAATAAATATAAACTTTGTTAAAACCACCGATCATGAATACATAATAAAGGAATAAAAACGTAGAAACCTTGCCCAATCCCCTGTTCCGGTAAGCCGGATTGCCGATCAGCTTTTTCATTTCAAGTTTAAAGGATAAATGGTCAACGTTATCGGCTCCGATAAAGCCAATCAGTTCACCCGGTTCCAGAAAGACACCGAAATAAGACCGGTTCTCATTATAACACATATAGTTAACCAGCTCTTCGGAATTTTTCGGAAAAAAGCCGATAAAGGTTTGGGAAAGTTCATCATTTTTAAGCCATTCTGAAACTTGTCTGACCTGCTCCGGCCGTATAGGTTGAAGGCTGATGTCCTGGAATTTGAGCGTTTGGCTTTCTGCCCAATGGTTTTCAACCGTCTGGCAGGAAAAGATGTTGCTGTAATAAACATCTTCCTTGCTGTTTTTATTATGGCCGGTTACATAGTCCAGCAGATTTACGGAGACGGTCACAATATCACCGCTGTTTACGCCGTAATTGACCAGCTCTTTGTAAAAACTATTGGTAACCAATTTGAGGAGCTGGTTTTTTTTCTGCCGGTCAATTTTTTGAAAATCATCCATCACAGTACCCCTCTTTTTTATTGAAAACGCGCTAATCCGGTTGAGCTTATTTATTTACAGCTCTTTCTATAATAGCAATGGTCATCCGGCTTATTGAAACAAGCTCAAGACGGTCGTTTCTCATTTCAACCTGCCAGACCTGGGTTGTTTTGCCCAGGTGGAGAGGGCGGCCGGTAGCGTAAACCATCCCCTGCCGGACTGATTTGATATGGTTGGCATTGATCTCAATTCCGACACTGCTAAATTTTTCAGGATCTCTGGTCAGGAAGGCGCCCACACTTCCGACGGATTCGGCCAAAGCAACAAAAGCCCCGCCGTGAACCAATCCGTCTGGTTGATGCAGGTCAGGTGAAACACTCATTTGTGCTTCAATATAATCATCACCAATTCCGGTAAAACGAATGCTCAGCAAATCAAGCAAAGTGCCCTGCATCCGTTGGTTCAGTTCGGCTAAGCCGGGTTTAAAAAACCAGATCGTTTCTGTGTGCATCAAATCCCCTGAAAATCATAAAACCGGTGATAAATGAGCCATAAAGTAAAAAACAATATAATAAAAGCAATCAATAATTAAATCGGGTGGCGCTGGCTTAGCGTGGTTTGGAATCCTTCTTCGCCGACCTCATATCCGGGTACAGTTCATTAAAGCATTCCGGGCACAGGCTATGACTGAAATCTGCTTCGGAGTGCTCCCGGATATAAAGTTCAATCTCGTTCCAGTAGCCCTTGTCATCCCTTATTTTTTTACAGCTGGCACAGATGGGCAGCAATCCTTTTAACTGCTGGACATTTTTAAGCGCAAGCTCAAGATCATCACGCTGGCTGCGCAGAATCCGGGTTTTCTTTTCTACTTCTTTTCGGAGCACCGCTTGCTGTTGTTTAAGGCTCAAAAATCGATGGCGGGTCAGGATGACTGTACCGGCAATAAAGATAAAAGCAACCAGAAACTGAAACCAGCGGGACATCCAAAAAGGCGGAATAATATGAATGGTGAGCGTAGTCGGATAATTATCCCAAAGGCCATCCGTATTGGCTGCCTTCACTTTAAACAAGTATTCACCCGGATCAAGATTGGTATAGCTGACATA
Organism: Caldithrix sp.; assembly: GCA_020720405.1. Classification (GTDB taxonomy): domain Bacteria; phylum Calditrichota; class Calditrichia; order Calditrichales; family Calditrichaceae; genus DYOS01. Next base: position 26,542 of record DYOS01000023.1, read on the forward strand.
TCTGCGCTCCTTATCACTGTAGACCCAGTCCTCATCAACACCTTCAAGCTTATATGCATACTGTGTTCTGCCGGTCATTGAATAATTAAGAGCAGTAAATTCGAAGGAAAAAACCTTCTGCTCATATTGAATATCTATTTCATTCAGATATTCAAGCGTGGATTTTGAGCCGGCTCCATCGAGAACAGGAACATCAATATTCATGATTTGCAACGAATGGAGAACAACTTCCGGCGGATTAGGGTTAGAGGGCAGCGTTTCGGGATTGAAGTAGGTTAATCCGTTTATTCCGCCGAAGAAGAGCATCCCATTGCGGTCTTTGAAATAAGATTGGTTGTTAAACTCATCATCCTGCAGGCCGTCGCTTTTGTAATAGGTTTTTATTTTAAGCTGACCGCGCAGATAATCCCCGGGGTGGAAGGTGAATAACCCATTATTCGAACTAATCCACAAATTGCCCCGGGCATCTTCGAGAATTCCATAAATAACCTCGTTTGGCAAACCATCTTTTGTTCTGATACTGGAAAATTTACCTGTTTTTTTATCAAAATGGTTCAGACCACCGGCATGCGTACCAACCCATAATTCACCCTGACTATCCTGAAAAACTATACTGACCGAGTTGGAGCTGATGCTGCCCTCTTTTCCATTACTGGTAAAGGATGTAAATAAGCCGCTCTCCCGGTTCATCCGGCAAAGTCCGCCGCCCCAGGTGCCAATCCAAAAATCACCGTCCCGGTCTTCAAACATGGTTAGGATTGAATTGTCGGTAATCGTGCCGGGCTCCTGCGGGTCGGACACAAATCGGGTGAAACGCCCGCTTTCCGGATCGAAACGGTTCAGACCGCCGGCCCGTGTAGCCAGCCAGATCATATTATCGCGGGTCTGATAAACCATCCTGATATGATTGTCGCTTAGTGTATTGGGATTGTTTGGATCGTTGGTATAGTGAAAGAAGCGCTTATTCAGCGGATCAAACAGGTTGAGACCACCGCGCCATGTGCCGATCCATATCCGGCCCTGCCTGTCCTGCAGAATAGACATGACCTCATCCGATGAAAGAGAAAAAGGGTCGGTAGGATCAAAGAAATATTTCCTGACCACACCGTCTGAAGGTTCGACAACGTTTAATCCTTTATCTGTGCCAATCCACCACTTTTTCTGATCATCAACTATTACCGACCAAACCATTTTATTGGAGAGACTGTTCGGATAACCTGTTTTCTGTGTTAAATGACCAAAAAACGGGCGGTATGGATCAAACAGATTTACGCTGCCGCCATCGGTGCCAACCCAAATCAGATGATTCGGATCTGCAAAAACTTTCATCACGATATTGTGCGAAAGACTGGTTTCATCAAAATCATTAAAGGCAAAATACCGGACTTCACCAGTTCCGGTGTGATAGAGCTGTAGCCCGCCACCATCCGTCGCAATCCATAACCTGCCGGCGGTGTCCTGCATCAGATCGAAAACTGCCACGTCCTGTTTCTGGTTATCGCGGACCCGGAGATGTCCGGTGATCCGGTTTTCAACCCAGTTATAATGAAAAACCCCGTTGCGGTCGGTACCAAGCCAAACCGATCCGTTACCATCAGATTCCAGGGCGGTAATTTTCTCATCCGGTAAATGAAGACCGGAATGGAACCACTCCATGCGCAGCGGATTGAGCAGAATTAGTCCCTGTCCTGTTGTGGCAATCATGATCAGGCCATCGGGTCTTTCTAAAAGTGCATTGACAGCAATCGGGGTACCGAGAGAATCGCGCAGCGGGATATGGGTAAAATTCTCCTTTGCCTGATCAAAAATTTCTATTCCGCCTGGAGAAAGAGCGATAATAATTTTATTCAATCCTGTTTCGATGATATCCGTAATGCCATCGCCATGAATGTCTGTAATTTTCCGCCAGGTTTTAAACAAATTCAGTCTGGGATCAAAACGCTGCAAACCTCCGCCATCCGTTCCGATCCACAGAAACCCGGATCGGTCAACGTGCAAAACTCTAAGATCATTAAAAGACAGAGAATTCGGATCTTCCGGATTATGCTTATAAACCTGCATGTTGTAACCATCAAACCGGTTGAGGCCGTCCTGTGTGGCAAACCACATAAAACCCTTTGCATCCCGGGCTATATCATAAACCGTACTTTGCGAAAGACCCTGCGCCCGGGTAATATGCTGAAAACGAATGGGCTGCACCGGTTGAGCGCCAATCTGTTCTGCAAGAGGCAGCAGAAAAAAAACAGGTAAAATTAAATATATGTACATATAATAAAATTCTTTTGTCTGGAATGCTCGGCAGATTAAAGGGGGCACTTGAAATTATCTTACCCGCCGGCCGGAGGCATCGCGGTGAACAGAACCAAGCTCGGTCACCTGTTTCAGATCATCCTGGTTCAGAACCGGACCTTCGACGCAAAGCCGAATCCCGGAATCGTCAAGCACGCATTGGCCGCAGATACCAATGCCGCATTTCATATAGCGTTCCATACAGAATTCATAGGGTAAGCGGCGTTGGTCGAGAATGGGTTTTAAAACCACAAACATGATTTCCGGTCCGGCGGCATAGACAAATTCGATTTTTTCGCTATCCAGAATTTGTTCAATATCTGCGGTGACCCGGCCTTTTTTACCAAGTGAACCGTCGTCGGTGTAAATCCGGGTGGCTGCCTGACGTTTCATTTCCTCCGGGAAAAGCAGTTCATGCGCGGTCACCGCGCCAATCAGGTAAGAAAAATTAAAACCTTTCTGACTCAATGTATCACCTAAAATACGCAGCGGTGCTATACCAATGCCTCCGCCGATGAGCAGAGCATTATTATGCCAGGAAAATGGCCGGCCAAAGGGTCCGCGCAAACCCAATCTTTGTCCCGGTTGACACTGCATGATAGCCTGGGAAAAAGGTCCGTAGGCTTTTATGGAAACTTCAATAAAATCGGCGGTGATCCGTGAGACGGAAAATGGCTTTTCATCGACTCCGGGCAGCCAGAGATTGATAAACTGACCGGGCTGAACCTCGAAGGTTTTTTCAAAATACAAACTGCGCAGACCGGGACCGTGATCTATAATTTTAAGGATCGGATAGGTTTTCATCAGGTCACTCATGGGCCAGCCCCCGGAAATCCTCAATCGTTTTGAATCCATAGGTCGTCATATAATTTTCAATACCAGCTGCCAGTTCGTGAAAGACTTCAATCCCCCGTTCATAAACTGCGGTTCCGACCCCAACCAGACTGGCTCCGGCCAGAATCATCTGGATGGCATCTGCGGCTGTGGTTACACCGCCGGTACCGATGATGGGAATTTTTACCGCCTGGTAAACTTCATAAACGGATTTTACTGCAATCGGCAGAATGGCCGGTCCGGAAACACCACCGGTTTTATTGGCTAAAATCGGTTTACGCACATCAATATCGATCAGCATGCCTGGCCCGACGGTATTGATGGCGGTGATGGCATCGGCACCGTTATCTTCACAGGCCTTGGCCATCAATCCGATGCCCGGTCCATGCGGACCCAGTTTCATTGAAACCGGAATATGACTGCCGGCAATATTTTTTACCAGACGGGTAATGGCAGCGGTGTCCTGCGGACTGTCACCAAAGGGCCGACCGAACTCGGAACGGACATTGGGACAGGATACATTGACCTCAATCAGATCGGGTTGAAGACCGACAATCTTTTCAGCAACCTGACCAAACTCATCGATCGTCCGCCCAAAAATGGAAGCGAAAAGCGGCCGGTTAGTCCTGCTTTTAAACTGGCTGATTTCCCTGACCATTTCATCCGCACCGGGATTGGAAAGTCCGACGGCGTTCAACAGGCCGTTTTCGAAAGGCAGGATGCTTGGGGCTTTATGCCCCTTGCGCCACTCCATATTAAATGATTTTGTGGTCACTGCACCGCAGCCAAAGTCCAGAACGCGGATCATCGAAGAAGCAGTCAGACCGAGAATACCCGAGGCCAGGACAAAGGGTGTTTCAAGTTCTGCTTTAAAAAATCTTGTTTTAAGCATTAGAAAACTTGCTTTAGTTTTAGTTCATGCAGATCAAATATCCGCTCACAGTAGACACATTTCACCTTTTTACTGGCCGGATCGACCATTTTGAAATGTGTTTCAATGGCTTGCTCGGTGGTTGAAATACATTTGGGATTTTTGCAGTGGAGCAGGTTGCGTATTTCATGGGGCGGCTGAACAACCACCTTATTTTGTACGGCAAAATTCTTGATAGCTTTAACCGTAACCCCCGGCACCACTATTGAAATATGCTGAATGATTTCCGGGTCAAGATATTCAACCTGCAATTTAATCAGATCCTTCCGTCCCAGCCGCTGGCTTTGGTAATTCAAACCCAGTGAGATAATTGTATCAGTCACCTGTGTATAGTGGGAAATAATTTCGAGAATGCGTACCCCAAAACCGGCCGGAATATGATCAATAACAATACCGGATTCGATTTTCGGAATCAGCATTACATTTTTATCTGTGCTCATATCCGGCCTCCGAGATGCATGGAAAGTATCGCCTGACGCATGATGACACCGTTCCGCGTTTGCGGAAAATAACCGGCGAACCGGGTATGATCCACATCCGTTGAGATTTCATTTACCCGCGGCAGTGGATGCAGGACGCGCAGGTCAGCTTTGGCCGAAGCCAGCATACTGTGGGAAAGGACATAGGAATCCTTGACCTTTTCATATTCCAGTAAATCCGGAAAACGCTCCCGCTGAATGCGGGTCATATACAGAATATCGCATTTGGCTATGGCCTCTTCCAACGATTCTGTTTCTATAAATCTGTACCGGCCGGGCTGATCATTCATCATAAAATAACCCGGCAGTCGCAAAGCTTCGGGTGCGACCAGATAAAACTCGGTGACATTAAATTTCATCAAAGCCCGGACCAGAGAGTGTACGGTGCGTGAATATTTCAGATCACCGACAAAGGCCATGGTAATACCTTCGATGCGGCCCAGATCTTTTTCAATGGTGTACAGATCGAGCAGGGTTTGGGTCGGATGCTGATTTGATCCGTCACCGGCGTTGATCACCGGCAGATCGGTTAGTTCAGCAGCACGCCGCGCCGTGCCCTCGCCGGGATGACGCATAACAATAATATCTACATAATTTTCAATGGTTTGAATGGTGTCGCTCAGTGTTTCCCCTTTGGAAACAGAGGTGGCGCCCTGATCGGCGAAGCCGATGACACTACCGCCCAGACGGTGCATGGCGGATTCGAAACTAAGCCGGGTGCGGGTGCTTGGCTCAAAAAACAGAGAAGCCATGATCTTTCCCGGAAGAACCCTCAGCCTTTCGGGAAGAGGCATTGCTTCAATTCTCCGGGCGACTTCAAGATAAATCTTTATTTCATCCAGAGTCAGATCATCCATCGAAATCAGGTCTTTTTTCATACCATTCCTGTCTTATTTTTATGATTTTTGTTCACACCAGGGACACGAAGAACACAAGGAAAATCAATGCCTTCTCTACTTCGTGAGCGTTGTGGCTTTGTGAGAAGTACCTTATTCACTTTTAAATGGCGAAATTTTTGTAATTTCAGCCAGATACTGCCCGACGGTCTCCAGGTACTGCAACGGATGTTCAGCCTGCAGCAAGGCCCGGCCGATGATGACATGATGCTCTCTTAAAAATGGAAAAGCATGGGCATCCCCGCCCTGACTGCCATAACCCGGTGAGTAAAAAACCGCATCATCCCCAAAATCAACCTCTTCAGTCAGCGTTTTGACCTTATCCGGTTTGGTCAGCGGCACAACAAATTGGCGTACACCGAGGGCCATACTCAACCGGTAAATTTCGGTCACTGCCCGATCGGTGATGAACCCGCCTTCCGATTCGACAAACCGGGCATGGGTCATAATGCCGCCAACCATCACCCCGATATTCTTTGCCTGCAGCGCTTCGACCCAGGCGGTCAGAGTTTTGGGCCCGGCCTGCGGAAAAAGAATCGCCGTATCAATCCCGGCTGAATGCATAACCTGAGCAAACAATTTTCCGGTATCAGGGATATCCGTGGCGGCCTTCTGATGATCATAAATAATCGGTTTCACCGTGTATTTGCGGATACATTCTACAACCTGAGGCAGGCCGAAAGTCAAACCCAGCGAGAAGCCAATTTTAAAACCAGAGATCAGTTCATGTCCCTGAACTGCCGAGACGATGCGTTCAATTTCGGCCAGTGTGGTTACATCCAGTGAGGGCACAACATATCGTTTCAGGGTCATTACTCATTTCCTTCATAAAAACGGCGCATAGCTTCGGCCCGCGGCTCATGCTTTTTCTCCAGGTACTCTATTAAATCGGTTATGGCAATAACCGAGTACAGTTCAAGGCTGCCCAGACCACTGGCCATATCTTTCTGCCGCCGGTCAACCGTCACACAAACCGCCCGGAAACTCAGGCTAAAGGCATTCCGGAACAAATCGACCGCTTCCAGTTTTGTGCCGCCGGTGCTGAACACATCATCAATCAGCACCACGCTCTGCCCGGGCTGCGGTAGATGACCCATAAACAGGCCGCTTTCACCATGGGTTTTTGCTTCTTTGCGGCTGAAAACGGTTTCAATATTTAGACCGGTAATGTTACGATAAGCCAGGGCAGTGGCTGTGGTTAAAGTAAAACCCTTGTACGGCGGTCCATATAAAACATCAGCCCGGCCCAGTTTGTCGATGATCAGCCGGGCCATAAAATCACCGGTCTGCTGCAATCCTTTGGCGGAAGAAACATCGCCGAGATTGATAAAAAAGGGACTGCTTTGTCCCGATTTGAGGGTGAAATTTCCAAAACGCAGGGCATTTTCTTCGAGTAATACTTCAATAAATCTGTCTTTATCCATGAGCTGGTCCAATCTCCATTCCCCTGGCTTGTTCAAAAAATTCCGAACCATTGTATTTGATAATTCCGTTGACCAGGGTTAGTGTAACTTTATAATGCAGGGTGATTTTTGTAAATGGGTTAGTGGCGGCGTGGGTTACAATTTCATCAGCCGGCTGCCAGGCTTCTGATTTCTGTACCAGAACAAGATCACCAAAATTTCCCTGACGGATGCCATCCCGACCAGCAATACGATAGGCTTTGGCTGCATTTTCGGTCATCAGTTGCTGGTAGCGCAGCCAACTGATCTGTCCGCTGTCCACAAAATTCAGCATCAGCGGGGTCAGCCATTCGATGCCGGCTATGCCGGAAGGCGGCGCGGTTCCGTTTTTTTCTGCTGGCGGATGCGGGGCATGATCGGTACCGATAAAATCAACCCGGCCCGAAGCAAGCCCGGCCCGCAAAGCGGATTGATCCTGTGCGCTGCGGATGGCTGGATTAACCTTAAAGACCGCACCGTCACGAAGGTAATCTTCCTGGGTAAAATAAAGGTAATGCGGCGCCGTCTCGCCAAATACTTTAAATCCTTCCCGGCGCATGCGCTCCAGCCAGAATAATTCATCAGCGGTATTCATGTGGCAGATGACCACGTTCGGTTTAATATCCGCCGGAAGGCGGCGTAACGCTTCTTCAATTTTGACCAGCGCCCCGGTCACCGCCTGTCTCGGCCGTTTTTCATGGTGTTGAACCACAGCAGGATCAGAAATAAAAAAACTTTCATCCTCGGCGTGAAAAGCGACAACCGGGAATTGGCGGAGAATATTTTCGATGTAACCTGTTTTATTGACGGCGGGCAGAGCGGAGGATTTGGCCATATAAACTTTGGCTGCCATAACCCCGCTCACCGGGTAATGGTAGTTCCCGTTCCGGCTATGCAGCATCAGTCCCCAGTTGACCAGAGCTTTTTTCCTGAACAGTGCTTTCTTTTCTTCCAGTCTTTTGGCTGTGGTACAGGGCGGTATATTATTGGGCATATCGATCACCGTGGTTACCCCGCCCTTCAATGCCGCCCGACCGCCCTGAACAATGCCCTCTTTGTAAAGCTGACCCGGTTCACGGAAATGAACATGGGGATCAATTGCACCGGGCAGGATTAACTGACCGGCGGCATCGATGATCTGGTCGGTGCGGGTTTGCAGAGCAGCATCAAGATCAACGATGTGCCCATCCTGCAGCAGCAGATTACTGCTGATCAGTTTGCCGGCCGGATGCAGCCATTGTCCGTTTTTGATCAGGATACTGTTCAATTGCGGTTCGATTCCAGTTTTTCTTTCTCAATCTCGTGCAGCGTTTCGGCGGAGACACCGGTTGGGTAATGACCGGAGAAACAGGCATCACAGATAGGCAGGTCCTTGTACATTTCGCGCAGATCCTCCAGTTCCTGGTAAACCACGGCATCGGCACCGATAAATTTGGCGATCTCATCGATATTGTAATGGGAAGCCAGAATTTCCTTTTTGACCGACATATCAATGCCGTAAATGCAGGTATGCCTGATGGGCGGTGAAGCAGAAACAAAATAAACTTCTTTAGCCCCGTATTCCCGCAACAATTGCACGATACGCCGGGAAGTGGTACCACGGACGATAGAATCGTCGACAACGGCGATTTTATGGCCTTTAACAATATCCCGGATTGGGTTTAGTTTCTGTTTGACCATTTTCTCGCGCTGGGCCTGATTGGGTGTAATAAAACTGCGTCCCATATGGTGATTCTTGGCCAGCCCGCGGCGATAGGGTACATTCAGTTCTTCGGCCAGGCCGGAGGCGAAGAAATAAGCCGAGTTCGGCACATCGATAACGATATCCGGCTGCAGACCGGTTTTGCGAAAAGTCTGGGCCAGACGTTTGCCCATCCTTACCCGTTCGGTTGCCACCACCCGGTTATGAATTTCACTGTCTTCGCGGGCGAAATAGATATATTCAAAAACACAGAAAGCTTTATGCTCTTTCCGGCCTGCCCTGCGGTGCACTTTTTTATTATTATCAATAAAAACCATTTCTCCGGCGTCAAGATCGCGCATCTTTGTATAACCTAAATAATCAAAAGTGGTGCTCTCTGAGGCGAAGGCGTAAACCACCCCCTGATCGCTCAGCTTTTTTCCCATAACAATCGGGCGGATACCGTAGGGATCGGTGAAGGCCAGAAAGCCGTGATTGGCGATGATGGTGATGGCCGAATAAGCACCCTGCACTTTATCCTGTACGATTTCAACCACATCAAAAATATCATCAACGGATAAATTCTTGAGATCACGCTGCTCCAGTTCCGATGCTAAAGTGTACAGTATCAGCGCCACATCATTGGAGGTATCGAGCAGACGATGGTGCTCTTCGTACAGGTTTTGGCGGAGTTCCCTGAAATTAACCACATTGCCGTTGTGGACCATGGCCAGCCCGAAGGGATAATTGACGGCAATCGGCTGGGCATCGACCTCATCGGTGGAGCCGATGGTTGAATACCGGACATGCCCCAGACCGCAGTAGCCTTTGATCGTTTTCAGATCGAGGTTTTTAAAAACCTCAGCGACGCTGCCGCTGCCCTTTTTAAGGTGAAAATTGCCGTCAAAAGTGACCATTCCGGCATTGTCCTGACCACGGTGCTGCAGGGTGGTCAGACCATTGAGAATTTCCGGGGATACGTCATCGTATCCCGTAACACCTATTATTCCGCACATATTTTTCCTCTATTCATATTTAACCCCGCCCATGCGGGGTTTGGTTTTCCTCTACAAATATGTAAC
>DYOS01000133.1 GCA_020720405.1 Caldithrix sp.
CGGTGGCTAAGAAATTTTGACAGGAGCACAGGATAAACAGGATGAAAAAAACCCGTCATCCCGTATGAACGGGACAAGTTTCCGAACGGCGAAGCCGGAGGAATCTTTGCCCTACATAAGCTTTAAGATTTCTCCTCTCCCGCCCGGGCGGGATCGTTCGAAGACTTGTCCCGCTCCGGCGGGATGACAAACCAGGGGGTTTTCCAATTCCCAATTCCTTCGGTGTAAATTGAAGGCTATGAATTGAATTCTCGATTCGCAATGCTGCTGCATAAAGACTGGCCGGCAGTTTATTGTTCTTGTTTCCCGCCGTTTGTATATTGCCGCTACGTTGGATTATTGGTGTTATTAATGGATTTTAAATCGTTGGCGGTGCAGGTATTAGAGCAGAACCGCCGGGCTTTAGCCCGGGCTCTGACTCTTATTGAGAATGAAGATGATGGCGCCATTGAAATTCTCGATTACCTTTTTCCCAATACCGGTCTGGCCCTGCGTATCGGGATAACCGGACCGCCCGGTGCCGGGAAAAGCACCCTGACCAATCAACTGATCAGGTTTTTTCGCCAAAGAAATCAAACGGTCGGTATTATCGCCATTGATCCGACCAGTCCCTTTACCGGCGGGGCAATTTTGGGCGACCGGGTGCGGATGAACGAGAATGCCCTCGATCCCGGTGTGTTTATCCGCAGCATGGCTACCCGCGGCAGTCTCGGCGGGCTGGTTCGCCAGGCTCAGGAAGCCGCTGACCTGATGGATGCCGGCGGTCTGCAGGTGATTATCTTTGAAACGGTCGGTGTCGGACAGATTGAAATCGATATTATGGAAGCAGCGGATACTATTGTGGTGCTGGCTGTGCCCGATGCCGGCGATATGATTCAGAGTATGAAGGCCGGACTAATGGAAATCGGTGACCTCTTTGTGGTCAATAAGGCCGATCTGGATGGCTCCGGGCGGATGAAAGCCGATCTCGAATATGCCCTGCACCTGCGTGAAAGCAAGCCGGCCTGGGCGCCGCAGGTTTTTCTGTGTGAATCAAGAAAAGGTATCGGAATCGACCGGGTTGTTGAGAATATTTTTATGCATATTGAGCATCTTCAACAGACCGGAGAATGGTTACGGAAAAGGGAACGCCGCTTCCGGCAGCGGGTACGGAAACTGGTTGAAACAAAATTGAACCGTGAGTTCTGGAATAACGGCAGAAAAGAATTGCTGGACAGGCATTTACAAAATTCCGGCGGACATATTTCGCCTTATCAGATCGCGGATCAATTGTTGAGTGATAGCCGGTTTAATGATTAAGCCTGGCGAGAAAAGAAGACAGAAGACAGAAGAAAATCGGGAGAAGAAAGACCAGAGAAAACGCCAAAAATCTGTATAACATTGGTGACTGGAATGAACCAGTCATTCCTCATACCAGGTTTTTGCAGAAAGGCTGTTTTTACCGGTCATTCCGTATAAACGGGATAGGTTTCTGAAGAGTGCTCATCCCGCTGTCATTTCGAAGAAGCGAAGCGACAGAGAAATCTCAGAAAAAGAGATTGCCATGCTTGTACCTCGCTCGCAAACTTGTCCCGTTCAGGCGAAATGACGAATTGGTAGTTCTTCAATGACGAATTGGTGGTTTTTCAATTCTTATTCGTGTTTATTCGTGAAATTTGTGGACAAAGATTTTTTAACAGGGAAAGTGGATTGACAGGATGATAACCCCCACAATGCGGCTATATAATTGAGGCAGTTTTATTTCTGTTTAATCTTTTAGAATAGACTAATTTGAAAATATATCAGGAGTAGATAATGGATGATATGCATAAACGCTGGGCCGAGGCGGCCAAAAAGTCGCCGACCCGCCAGGCCAGATTTATTACCGCTTCCGGTGAAGAAGTTGAGTTGATGGGCACACCCGGTCATCTCGACGGCTTTGATTATGAGAAAGAAGTTGCCGTGCCGGGTGAATTTCCCTATACCCGCGGCATTCATCCCAATTTGTACCGCGGCCGGTTATGGACCATGCGCCAGTTTGCCGGTTTCGGCACACCTCAGGATACCAATAAGCGTTTCAAATTCCTGCTGGAGCACGGGCAGACTGGTCTTTCGGTAGCCTTTGATCTGCCGACACTGATGGGCCGTGATGCCGATGATCCGCTCAGTGAGGGCGAAGTAGGCCTGTGCGGTGTTTCCATCAGTTCCCTGCGTGACATGGAAATTCTCTTCGATGGTATCCCACTGGATAAGGTCTCAACCTCAATGACCATCAACTCACCGGCCATGATTCTGTTAGCCTTCTACCTGGCTGTTGCTGAAAAACAGGGTGTACCCTGGAATAAGCTGGAAGGTACCATTCAGAATGATATTCTTAAAGAATACATTGCCCAGAAGGAATATATTTTCCCACCCAAACCATCGATGCGTATCATCGTCGATATGATGGAATTCTGCCAGAAGGAAGTGCCGCGCTGGAACACAGTCAGCGTCAGCGGTTACCATATCCGCGAAGCGGGATCAACCGCCGCCCAGGAACTGGCCTTTACTCTGGCCGATGGCTTTGCCTACGTGGAAGCGGCCATGGAGCGTGGCATGGATGTCGATAGTTTTGCCCCGCGTTTATCCTACTTTTTTAATTCTCACAATGACTTTTTTGAGGAAATTGCCAAGTTCCGGGCCGCCCGGCGTATCTACGCCAAACGCATGCGCGATAAATACGGCGCCAAAGATGAACGTTCCTGGAAATTGCGTTTTCACACCCAGACCGCCGGGGCTACCCTTACCGCCCAGCAGCCGGAGAATAATATTGCCCGGGTCGCCTTTCAGGCTTTAGCCGGTGTGCTTGGCGGAACCCAGTCGCTGCACACCAATTCGATGGACGAAACCCTGGCCCTGCCTTCCGCCAAAGCGGTCAAAATTGCCCTGCGTACCCAGCAGATCATCGCTTATGAAACCGGTGTACCGCATACCGTAGATCCGCTGGCCGGAAGTTTTTTTGTGGAAGACCTGACCAATAAAATGGAAGCCCGGGCCGAAGAATATTTTGCCCGGATTGATGATCTGGGCGGTGTTATCCCGGCTATTGAGAAAGGGTTTTTTCAGAAGGAAATCGCCCGCGCTGCCTATCAGTATCAGAATGAAATTGAAAACAACGACCGGGTTATTGTGGGTGTAAATGAATTCCGCGAAGCGGATGAGAAAATTGAAATTCCCATCCTGCAAATCGGACCGGAAGTAGAAGAAGGACAGCGCCGGTCACTAAAGGATATCAGAGCCATCCGCAATCCGCAGCGGGTTGATTCGTTGCTGGCTGATCTGAAGTCCGCCGCTGAGGGCAACCGTAACCTGATGCCCATATTGGTTGACTGCGCCCGGGCCTATGTGACGGTTGGAGAGATGATTGATGCACTAAAAGAAGTTTTTGGTGAATATGTTGAACCGGCAGAATTTTAGGGGAGACTGACATGCAACAGAAAATCAGAGTTTTAGTGGCCAAAGCCGGTCTCGACGGGCATGACCGGGGCGCCAAAGTGGTCGCCGCAACTTTCCGTGATGCCGGGTTTGAAGTGATTTATACCGGACTGCGCCAGACGCCGGAAATGATTGTAACGGCCGCCCTGCAGGAAGATGTGGATGTGATTGCCCTGAGTATTTTATCCGGGGCACACATGACCGTTTTTCCGCGCCTGCTCAAACTGATGAAAGAGCAGGGCCTGGATGATGTGCTGCTGACCGGCGGCGGCATTATCAGCGATGAGGAAGTCAAAAAATTAATGGATATGGGCACCGGCCGCTTATTTCAACCCGGCGCATCGCTGCATGAAGCAGTAGATTATATCCGCAACTGGAGAATGGCTCAAAGACATTAAAAAGAAAAATTGATATTACCGGTTCAAAGCCTGGAATTTCCGGGCGCTTAAATTTTAATACTGGGGGGAAAATGAGTCTGCAATCCGGTTCCTTCGATTTCAATCCCTGGCTCCGAATTCTGAGTCAACCTCGTCCGGCCATCCGGCATATCATCGAACGTAACCCGGAGAAATATATTTATCTTATTGCCGGTCTTCAGGGTATTCAGCATGCCTTCGATCAGGCCCGTGAGTATAACATGGCCGATCAGTTCAGCAGCCCGATGATCATCGTTTTTTTAATCCTGTTTGGCCCGTTTTTTGGCTGGCTGGGTCTGCTTCCCGGCAGTTATCTTTTGAAACTGACCGGTAAATTATTAGGCGGCAAAGCACGGGTTATCGAGATTCGCTCGGCTATGGCCTGGGCTGCAGTGCCGATGGTCTTCAATCTGGCACTGATTGTCGTTCAACTCAGTGTTTTTGGTTTTGATGTTTTCTCTGAAATATTGGATATGCAGAATCTTTCCATCCGGCAATGGTTCTTTTTTCTGCCGCTTTTGCTTATTGAAATAACCGCCGGGGTTTGGTCGCTGTATCTTTTTTTTGTTACCAATAGTGAAGTTCAGGGGTATAGCGTGACCCGGGCGGTGGTTTCGGCGGTCCTGTCGCTGCTCCTGGTCAGTGTGCCGCTGGTGTTGGTGATTCTTCTATTCACACCGGGATATTAAAAGTGAATAGCGGGAACCCGGAATTCTTTAACCACCGATGGACACCGATTTTCACTGAAAGGAATTCGGAATTAACCTATAGTATTTTTTTGTGTTACTTCGTGGGCAGAAAAAAGAAAGCAGGAAAGACTCTGAGTTCTCAGTGGTTAATTTTTGCAGTATCTGCGGTGTCAATCTGTGTTTAGTTTCTTCAACGGTTGTGCTATTTTTTGTTTGGGATAAAAATTATGCCTCAAAAAATTAATGAACCATCCGCTTTCAAATCACGCATTACCGATTGGCCGTTGGACGAGCGGCCCCGCGAGCGGCTCATCACCAAAGGCGCTGAGTCCATTTCCAGTGCCGAACTTATTGCCATTCTTTTAGGGCAGGGTTCGCCTACCGAAAATGCGGTTGATCTGGCGCGTAAACTTCTGCGTCATTTCGGATCACTTCCGGCACTGAGCCGGGCCAGTCTCTCTGAGCTGCAGCAAATCAAAGGTATCGGTCCGGCCAAGGCGGTCACCCTCAAAGCCGCCTTTCAAATTTACCGTAATCTGCAAAAAGAGCAGGCCGATCTGGAAATTTCTTCCTTCCGCAACCCGGCCGATGTGGCCAGAATTTATCAGCCGGTGATCGGTCATCTGGAGCAGGAAACGTTTTGGGTGATTCTGCTCGACAACCAGATGAAGCGTATTTTTGATTTTGAAGTAACCCGCGGCTTGATTGACAGTTCGCTGGTTCATCCGCGTGAGGTATTTAATCAGGCTGTGCGCCACATGGCTAAAGGTTTGATCGCCATGCACAATCATCCCACCGGTAACCTGCAGCCCAGTGAGAACGATTTAAAAATTACCCGGCGCCTGGTCGAAAGCGGGCAGGTGTTGGACATCCCGTTGTACGATCATATCATCATCACCCGCGATAGCTTTTACAGTTTCAGAGATCATGGACAGATAGGATAAAATATGGCTCATGAAGAAAAGTATAATCTGTTAAAAAAATTACGCCATGCCGCCTTGCAGGGCGGTGGCAAAACCCGTATCGAAACCCAGCATGAAAAAGGTAAAATGACCGCCCGCGAGCGGATTGATTTCCTGCTGGATAAGGGCACCTTTGTTGAAACCGACATGCTGGTCAAACACCGCTCGCAGGATTTCGGGCTGGATAAACAACGCTTTCCCGGTGATGGTGTAGTGACCGGTTACGGTTACATCAACAGCCGGCTGGTTTTTGTTTTCTCGCAGGATTTTACCGTTTTTGGCGGCTCACTTTCCGAAACCTTTGCCGAGAAAATCTGCAAAATCATGGATCAGGCCATGAAGGTCGGCGCCCCGGTTATCGGCCTGAATGATTCCGGCGGGGCGCGCATTCAGGAAGGCGTGCTTAGTCTGGCCGGTTATGCCGATATTTTTCTGCGCAACACCCTGGCCTCCGGAGTTATCCCCCAGATTTCGGCCATTCTCGGTCCCTGTGCCGGCGGCGCGGTCTATTCACCGGCCATCACCGATTTTACCTTTATGGTGGAACACACCAGCTATATGTTTGTCACCGGGCCTAATGTGGTAAAAACCGTAACCCACGAGGAGGTTACCTCGGAAGAGCTGGGCGGTGCGGCGACCCATGCTTCAAAAAGCGGTGTAAATCATCTGACCTGCCGCAGCGATGCTGATGCGCTGCAGAAAATCCGTGATTTACTCAGTTATCTGCCGTCCAATAATATGGAAGATGCACCGCGAATCCCCGCTTCTGATCCGGCGGATCGCCCATTGCGCGGCCTGGGCGATATATTGCCCGAAAATCCCAATCAGCCTTATGATATGAAAGAGATTATCAGCGATATTGTGGATGATGGTAAATTCTTCGAAATCCATCCCGATTTTGCCCAGAATATCATTGTCGGTTTTGCCCGCATGGATGGTTATTCGGTTGGTATCGTGGCTAATCAACCTTCGCATTTAGCCGGCGTGCTGGATAGCGACGCGTCACGCAAGGCGGCCCGCTTTGTCCGTTTTTGCGATGCTTTTAATATCCCACTGCTGACCCTGGAGGATGTACCCGGATTTTTGCCTGGCACCACCCAGGAATGGGGCGGTATTATCTGGCATGGCGCCAAATTGCTTTATGCCTTTTCTGAAGCGACGGTGCCTAAAATTACCGTCATTACCCGCAAAGCATACGGCGGCGCTTACGACGTGATGAGTTCCAAACATATCCGCGGCGATGTTAATCTGGCCTGGCCCACGGCCGAAATTGCGGTAATGGGACCAAAAGGTGCGGCAGAAATTATTTTTAAAAAAGAAATTTCCGAGGCAGAAAATCACGATGAAATGCTGGCCCGGAAGGAAGCCGAATACCGGGAGAAATTTGCCAATCCCTATCTGGCGGCCGAGCGTGGTTTTATAGATGAAGTGATTGAGCCGGAGAAAACACGGCTACGGGTGATACAGGCTCTGCGTATGCTGGAAAACAAGGTGGACAGCAACCCGAAAAAGAAACATGGCAATATTCCATTGTAAGAAATTATACAAAATGGGGCGAAACAGATTTCGCTTAATTTAACCAATCGATGATGGATTTTGCTGCCGGTAATGGCGGCGCAACTGGCGGATAAATTCAAAATAAACAGGGAAGA
>DYOS01000134.1 GCA_020720405.1 Caldithrix sp.
GGAATTGAAGAACCCCAAACTCGTCATCCCGCCGGAGCGGGACAAGTCTTCGAACGATCCCGCCCCTGCAGGATTCTATGTATGTCATCGCGCGCTCGGTACGAGCGCAGCATCCAGTTCAAATTTTATGGCATCGACATTTTTCCGGTAAAAATGGCAATTCAATATATTCGCGGCGGGCTTCATCGTATTCTGCCTGCAGTACTTTGCGTTCATTTTCAAGGTGGCGGAGGCGGATTTGCAGATCGTCCATGCTCTATTCTTTTGAAAACAATCCCTGGGTTGACATGTTCAGAAGTGCTTCAAGTACTTCTTTGTACAGGGCTTCCAGTGATTTGTAGTTAATATGGAGTGAGTCAAGGCAGCGCTCAAACAGCGGTTCATTAAAAACAGGCGAATCGGTAAAACCGACCTCATTGATCTGGCACATATTATCGGCGACAAATAAAGCCATGCTTGCTTTCCGGATCGCCATTGGTGCGGCAGTCGGGCTGTGATGATATAATACCGGTTGAACGATATCCTCCGGCAGTCCCCAGTGGCCAAGCACGGCAGCTCCGATTTCAGGGTGAGTCAGACCCAGAACCTGTCGTTCAAGATCGATAAAATTCTGCTCTTTGCGGGCACTGACCGTGGCGATTTCCCTGAATTCGTCCGGGAAAAACTGATCCAGAACGATAATGCCCATCTGATGCAAAATGCCGGTGATGTAAGCGTGCTCGCCGCGTTCTCCGAATTCCTTGCGATAAATGTTCTTGAGCAGTTGAGCTACGGCAATACAATGTTGCCAGAGACGTTCACGAGAATAACCCTCGATCAAGGTGCCGGCGCTGAATATTTCAGCCGTCTTTTGATGGATGGCCAGTTCGCGCACCGAAGAAAACCCCAGCCAGACAATAGCCTTATCGAGCGAATCAATTTTTGTCCGCGAGGCATAGTAAGCAGAATTGGCGATGCGCAGAATTTTTCCGGTTAGTGGGGGATCAAGTTCAATAGCACTTTTCAGGTCCCTGGCCGTGGAATCAGGGTTATTCAGTACATCAATAATATGGATCAAAACAGTTTTAATGGAGGCGATTTCAGATTCATTCACCTTCTGAATAATCTTCTGAATTTGTTCATCCCGGTTCATCAAGTTTTCCCATAGTATGGATTTAATATAGGTAGTGTCGGAACAGCTTGATTTTTCTTTATTCTGCATCCGAAGCAGGCATACCTCTGTGTTATAATTGCCGCAAAGAAGTCCTGGTTTTTATTGCAATCCAAGGGTAAAAAGCCTAATTTCAGCAGCTTTTAGCAAAATTTTTCAGTGTTTTTGAGGAGGCAAATTTAAGGTATGATTACGGCAGAGATTACAAAATTAAATGACTACAGACGCGAATTGCACATAAAAATGGAAAAGGAAGACCTCGATCCATTGCGTGAAAAGGAAGCGGAAAATGTGCGCAAAGAAGTTCAGGTTCAGGGCTTCCGCAAGGGTAAAGCCCCGCTGAACATGGTCAAAAGGCAGTATGCCCAGGCCATTGAAGCCTACGCTATGGAAGCGGCAATTCAGGAAGGTCTGATCCATGTTTCCGAAAAAGAAAACATGATGATTCTTGGCCGGCCCGAAGCAAAAAATATGGACATGAAGGAAGACGGAAGTCTTGAACTGCAGATTGTGGTTGAAACCTACCCGGAAGTCGACCTTAAAAAATATACAGGGTTTGAGCTGATCCGGGATGTCTATGATATCCAGGATACATTTATCGATCAGACAATACAGCGGCTGCGGGAAGAACGGGCGGAAATTCTAACCGTCGATACTGAGATTGGTGATCATTATCTGGTGTCCGCTGATTTGCAGGAAGTTGATCAAAGCGGTGTGCCCATCGTCGGCAAAAAATATAACGACATCCATCTGCAGATGGGTAAAGGTCGCTTTGATGCAGAACTGGAAAAACAATTGATTGGCCTGAAACAAGGCGATGAAAGAATCATCAGCAAAAAATATCCGGATGATTTTCCGCAGAAAGAATATGCCGGAAAAGTTGAATCGTATAGCGTAAAGATTAAAAAGGTCGAGAAGCAAAACCTGCCGGAACTGGATGAAGAATTCATAAAGGATCTCAGTCTGTCGGAAGTGACGACTGTTTCCGAATTCCGGGAATTTACGCGCCGCAATCTTCAGGAAAATTATGACAAGGAAGCAGAACGGCGGCTTTTGGATGATCTGGCCCGGAGCATTGTCGAGGCCAATCCCTTCGAGGTACCCCAGGTTTTAATCGAGAATTATCTTAATAACATCGTCGAAGATGTAAAACAAAAAAATCCCCGCATCCGGGAAAGTGAAATCCGCCAGTATTACGAAAACGATGCCCTGTTCAATATCAAATGGTATTACCTGCAGGAAAAAATAGAGCAGGCTGAAAAAATTACGGTCGATGAATCTGATACGGAAACTTTCCTGACCACGCTGAGGGATGAATCGATCAGGGAAAATTATAGAAAAAATATTGGCTTGATGGAGCGGGCTAAAGACGAAATCCGCACTAAAAAAATTACGGGTTTTCTTATTGGCGCCTCAAAGCTAACCGAAAATAAAATTGAACTGAAATAAGATAAGGCAGAAAAATATGTCCCTGATTCCAATGGTTGTAGAACAGACCGGGCGCGGTGAGCGGGCTTATGATATTTACTCCCGGCTGTTAAAAGAACGGATCATCTTTCTTGGCACGCCGATCGATGACAATATTGCCAGCCTGATCATCTCCCAATTGCTTTTCCTTGAAGCCGAGGACCCGGAGAAGGATATTTACCTGTATATCAATTCGCCGGGCGGTGTGGTTACTTCGGGAATGGCCATTTTCGATACCATGAATTTTATCAAACCGGATGTGGTCACCACTTGCATGGGGCAGGCGGCAAGTATGGGTGCCGTACTTTTAGCCGCTGGTGCCAAAGGCAAACGCTTTGCCCTGGCGCATTCACGGATTATGATTCACCAGCCGCTGGGCGGTGCGGAAGGACAGGCCACGGATATCAAAATTGCCGCCAACGAAATTTTACGGATGCGCGAAATGCTGAATAATATCCTTGCCGAAAGTACCGGGAAAACGAATAAACAGATTGAAAAAGACTCTGATCGTAATTTTTTTATGTCCGCCGCGGAAGCTGTACAGTACGGATTGATTGATAAGGTACTGGAATCCCGGCGCAAAGAGAAAAACGAAAGTAAATAACCTAAAATGAGCAAAAGACCTATGCGTACGCCAGTTTACAGATGTTCTTTCTGCGGCAGGTCGGCCGACGAAGTTCAAAGCCTGATTTCCGGACCTGAGGTTCATATCTGCGATGAATGTGTAAAAAGCGCCTCCGATATTATCGCCCGGCATCGCACACCGGGCACACTGACCGATGAATCCAGTCTCGTCCCGCCTTCAAAGATCAAGGGTGAACTGGATAAGTACATTATTGGCCAGGAACAGGCAAAAAAAATGCTGTCGGTGGCAGTTTATAACCATTACAAACGGATTCAGAATATGAATTCCGTTGATGATGTTGAGATTGAAAAAAGCAATATTCTGCTTATTGGCCCCACCGGAACCGGCAAAACGCTTCTGGCTCAAACTTTGGCCCGTATTCTGAATGTGCCTTTTTCCATTGCCGATGCCACCGTGTTGACCGAAGCCGGTTATGTTGGTGAGGATGTTGAAAATATCCTGGTTCGTCTGTATCAGGCCTCGAAATATAATCTTGAGCGCACCGAGCGCGGCATTGTTTATATCGATGAAATCGATAAAATTGCCCGCAAGGATGGCAATCCGTCCATAACGCGCGATGTTTCCGGTGAAGGCGTGCAGCAGGCTATACTGAAAATGCTTGAGGGCACCGTATCCAGCATTCCGCCAAAAGGCGGCCGGAAACACCCCGAACAAAACCTGGTCAATATCGATACTAAAAATATACTGTTTATCTGTGGTGGTGCCTTCGAAGGCCTGGATGAAATTATCCGCACCCGGATCGGTGTAAAAAATATTGGTTTTGGCAAGGCTGTGGTTGAGCGGCAGGATTACACCCGCAGCGAACTCTACGCCCGGGTTCAGGCCGAAGACCTGTTGAAATACGGTATTATCCCTGAACTGATCGGACGGCTGCCGGTGACCGGCGCACTGCACGAGCTCGATGAGAAAGCCATGTATTCGATTCTGACCGAAACAAAAAATGCTCTGGTTAAACAATATCAGAAATTGATGAAGATGGAAGGTGTGCAGCTCAGTTTTGATGAGGAGGCCCTGCGTGAAATTGCCCGCCTGGCGATAAAGCGTAAAACCGGCGCCCGCTCCCTGCGCTCCATTATGGAAGAAATTATGCTCGATGTCATGTATAAAGTCCCGGTTATGAACAACCTGATATCTGTATCCATTTCCCAAAATGTGGTTCTGCATAAAGCCGAGCCGGAATATATTTTTAACAGCGCAAAAATAAGCGCTTAATTTTTCATAGCTGGCCGACTGGATAACTGGGCCGGAGCAAATCGGGACTGGCTTTAAAACCGCTCCCGTTTACACTTTATCCGGCCGGTCAGCTTTTTTATCAGGAATCTTTCATGAGTCAGGCCGAAGTTAAATTATCAAATATCGCCGAATACAATGTCCTTCCGCTAAAGGATATGGTTTTTTTCCCCCATATGGTTGTGCCCCTCATCGTCGGCCGCAAAGAATCGATTGGTGCGGTTGATGCCTCGCTTGGCCAGGACTCACTTATTTTTCTGACCGCTCAGAGAGAAGCATACAAGGACGTGGTGACGGTTCGGGATTTATACCGCATCGGTGTCGTCGGGCGGATCTTACAGGTGGTTCAATTGCCGAATAACCTGATCAAGATTCTGGTTGAAGGCATTCAACGGGGCAAGGTGGTTACTTTCCGCAAAAAAGATAAAATGTTCAACGCTAAGGTTGAACTGCTGCACGATATGGTAAAACCAAGCCTGGAAGCCGAAGCTGAGCGTCGCCAACTGATGTCGCTTTTTAAAGATTATGCCAAACTGAATGAGGACATCCCGGAAGAAATACTGTTCAGCCTGAACCAGATTGAAGGCCTGGCTAAACTGACTGATTTTATTGCCACTTATGTAGAGCTTGATGTGGTCTCCAAACAGAAACTGCTTGATGAATACATCATCTCAAAGCGTGTCAAGCTGATTGTCCGGGTTCTGAGCCGGGAAAAGAAAGTGCTGAATTACAAATCAGAGCTCGAGTCCAAGGTTCGTGATCAGATGCTCCGCTCCCAGCGCACGGTATTCCTGCAGGAGCAAATGCGGGTCATTCAGGAAGAACTTGGCGAGGAAGAATACAGTAACGGGGATGTTCTGAGTTACCGTAAAAAACTCAGCGAGACAAAATTATCTGTCCTGGCCCTGGAAAAAGTTCAGGAAGAAATCCAGCGTCTGGCCAAAATTCAACCCCTCTCACCGGAGTACAGTGTTATCACCAATTATCTGGACTGGGTGCTGACCCTGCCCTGGGAAAAACGCTCCACCGATCAGACTGATATAAAAAATGCCCAGCGCATTCTGGATGAGGATCATTACGGGCTGAAGAATGTCAAAAAACGCATTATCGAATATATCGCCGTACTCAGCCGGGTTAAAAAAATGCAGGGACCGGTACTCTGCCTGGTTGGTGCGCCGGGGGTTGGTAAAACTTCACTGGCTAAATCCGTAGCCCGGGCTTTGAACCGGGAATTTATCCGTATTTCGCTGGGCGGTGTGCGGGATGAAGCTGAAATACGCGGTCACCGCAAAACCTATATCGGTTCCATGCCCGGTAAAATTATCCAGGGAATGAAACGCGCTGCCACAACCAACCCGGTATTCCTGCTGGATGAAGTGGATAAAATGGGTGGTGATTATAAAGGCGATCCCTCATCCGCCCTGCTGGAAGTGCTCGATCCGGAGCAGAATAATGCCTTTGTCGATCATTATATCGAAGTGGATTATGATTTATCCGATGTCCTGTTTATCGTTACCGCCAATAATCCATCCGATATCCCCGAAGCTCTGTACGACCGGCTCGAAGTGATCGAATTATCCGGTTACCTTGATTTCGAGAAACTGGAAATTGCGATCCGCCACCTCGTACCGCGCCAGAAAAAATTCCACGGGCTCGAAGAGAATGAATTGCTTATTGATCGTGAAGTGCTGAAGAAAATAATTATGAATTACACGATGGAAGCCGGAGTACGTGAGCTGGAGCGCCAGATCAGTAAAATATGCCGGGCGGCCGTAGTGCAGATCAATAGTAAAAAACTGACTCAGATTCATGTCTCAACGGCTAATATGATCCGATTGGTCGGCCAGCCCAAATACCTGCTGAATGATCTGAAAGGGGCTTCGGAAACCGGTGTGGCCCAGGGTCTGGCCTGGACCCCCTACGGCGGGGATATGCTGCGAATTGAAGTAAACCTGCTGCCCGGTAAAGATAAACTGACCCTGACCGGGAAATTGGGTGAAGTGATGCAGGAATCGGCTCTGATCGCCATGGCTTACATCCGCTCGCGCTACCGCAAGTTCGGCATCCCCAAAGATTTTAATGAAAAGCATGAAGTGCATATTCACATCCCGGAAGGGGCAGTGCCAAAAGAAGGTCCATCGGCTGGAATCACCCTGATTACAGCCTTGCTGTCGGCTTTGAAGAACAAGCCTGTGCCGCGGGAACTGGCCATGACCGGTGAAGTAACCCTGCGCGGTAAGGTTCTGGCTATTGGCGGATTAAATGAGAAACTGCTGGCTGCCGGGCGCCATGGCATAAAGCAGGTGGTCATACCGGCAGAGAATAAGAGCGACCTGGCCGAACTGGATAAAGAACTTTATAAAGATTTAAAAATCACCTTTATCAAAGACTATGATCAGCTTTATAAAATGCTGTTCCCCTCCACGGAGCAAACTTTAGAAAAATAGATTGTTCTATCTGACCTCAACTTAAAAATGACCTGTATTTTTCACACTATTTTTTCTTAAACCATGCCTGGCCGGAGAGAACAAAAACGTTTTATTCGGTTCAGATATTTTATTTATTACTAAAAGTATATGTTGACTTTGTTTTTTTAGCTACTATATTAATAGTAATAATACTAAATGAATCGGAGGATGGATGCGTGACT
>DYOS01000024.1:0-25427 GCA_020720405.1 Caldithrix sp.
TTCCGAATACTGAATATATTCCCAAAGCACAACAATGAGGCAAATATGCTCAATATTAATCCGGCACTGGTCAGCCGTATGCTGGAACATTTTCTGCGCCAGGAACTCCATAAAAGCGGATTCAGCAAGGCTGTCCTCGGACTTTCCGGCGGTGTTGATTCCGCGGTGGTCGCCGCCCTTCTGTCCCGCGCTCTCGGCCCCGAAAATGTTCATGCTTTAATTATGCCCTATCGCAGCAGTCATCCCGACAGCCGGGCCCATGCCGAACTATTGGCTGCTCAACTCGGAATCTCCTTTGATGTTATCGAAATTTCAGCCATGGTCGATGCCTTCTTTGCAAAATTCCCGCAGGCGGATAGCCTGCGCCGCGGCAACCGTATGGCCCGCGAGCGGATGTGCCTGCTTTATGATTATTCCCAGGCTTATCCGTCACTGGTTATCGGTACCAGCAATAAAACCGAACTGCTGCTGGGTTACGGCACTATTCATGGCGACCTGGCCAGCGCCATCAATCCGATCGGCGACCTGTACAAAACCCAGATCTGGCAATTGGCTGAATATCTCGCTGTGCCGGAGGTGATTGTTAAAAAAGCACCCTCGGCCGATTTATGGGATGGTCAGACCGATGAGGCTGAGCTGGGTTATACTTACCGCCATATAGATGAATTGCTGTATTATATGGTCGATTACCGCTACTCCGATGATCTGTTGCTGCAGAAAGAATTTCCCGAAAAAATGATTGCCGACCTGCGCCGTAAAATGAAACTGTACCAGTTCAAGCGCCGCCCGCCGGTCATTGCCAAGGTTTCCATCCGCACCATAAATCAGGATTTCCGCTACTGCCGGGACTGGGGTGTATGAGTAACGGTACCCTATATTTGGTTGGCACACCCATCGGCAACCTTGAAGACATTTCCTTCCGCGCCGTGCGCATACTAAAAGAAGTTGACCTGATTGCCGCCGAAGACACCCGCACCTCGGGCGTTTTGCTGCAGCGTTACGGAATTTCCACAGCATTGCGCAGCTACCACAGCCATAATCTGCAGCACGAAACACCGCGTCTGATTCGTGATCTGCAGGCGGGTAAAAACATTGCCCAGATCAGTGATGCCGGTACGCCGGGTATTTCCGATCCCGGGTATCACCTGGTTCAGGCTGCACTTCAGGCCGGGATTACGGTGGTGCCCATTCCCGGGGCGGTGGCCTTTATCCAGGCGCTGATTGTTTCCGGTCTGCCAACCGACGCCTTTGTTTTTGAAGGTTTTCTGCCCCAGAAAAAGGGCCGCCAAAAGCGCTTGAAAGAATTGGAACCGGAAACCCGGACCATGGTTTTTTATGAATCTGTCCATCGCCTCCAAAAAACACTGCAGGAAATGCAGCAGCACTGGGGCGAGCGGCAGTGCGTGCTGGGTCGGGAGATCAGCAAAATGTTTGAGGAATTTATCCGCGGCAGTTTCGGCGAAATTCTGCAGCGCTGGGAAAGTCTGAATATCAAAGGCGAATTTGTTCTGGTTGTGGCCGGCAAAAAGGAAGTTAAGGAAAAAGTAAATAAATACCGGAAGGACCAATGATTAACTGGCAGGAAAAAGACCGGCGGCATTTTATCTCTTTTGAAGGTATCGATTTTGCCGGGAAATCGACCCAGATCCAATTGTTAAAGGCCTATCTGGAGAAGCAGGGACAGGAAGTATTTATTTTGCGCGAACCGGGCGGTACTTCCATTTCCGAAGCGGTGCGCCACATTTTGCTGGATCACCGCAGCAACGGCATGAGCGCCATAGCTGAGTTGTTTCTGTTCAGCGCAGCCCGGACTCAGTTAATTAGTGAAAAAATAATACCGATGTTGCAGAATGGAGCCTGGGTACTGGCCGACCGTTATGTAGATTCGACAACGGCATACCAGGGCTTTGGACGGCAACTGGAACCGGAAATGGTGGAAGCGGTGAACCGGGCTGCAACCTTCGGACTTCTCCCCGGGTTGACTGTATACCTGGAACTTCCGCCGCAGGCGGCCGTTCTGCGCAGAGAACAGCGCGGCACCGGCAGCGACCGGCTGGAAAGCTCCGGAATAGAATTTTACCAGCGCGTGTTTGACGGATACAAGCACATTGCCGCCCGATACCCGGATCGTTTCCAGGTTTTCGATGCGACAAAGGATGTTTTTGAAATTCATGCCGGAATCGTCCGGCTGATCAGAATGGATTGAGGTTTTTATGCGCAGACGTTGGCTTCCCTATTTTCTGCTGAGCTGGTTTATTTTAAGCGCGGTTTTCCTGTATTCCGGGCGGCTCCAGGCCGATGAACAGGATTATTACCAGCAACTGCGCAAGGGCTGGGTCTATCTGCAGCGTGTTTTTGAGAACCTGAACGCCCACTACGTGGATGAACTCAAACCATACGATGTAATCAAAGCTGGTATTGAAGGTATGGTCGGTCAACTCGATCCATACACCGTCTTTATCGAGGAAGAGGGACAGCGCCGCCTGCAGATGATTACCACCGGAAAATATGGCGGGCTTGGCATTGAGATCAGCCGCCGCAATAATAAAATTACCGTCATTACTCCAATCGAAAATACCCCGGCCAAACGGGCCGGCATCCGGGCCGGCGATATTATCGAGGCTATAAACGGCGTTGCTGTTTCCGGAAAAAATGTTGATGAAGTTTCGGAAAACCTGCGCGGCGATATCGGCACTGCCGTGGAACTGACCCTGAACCGCCCGGGCATGACCGGTACTTTCAAGGTCAGCCTGGTGCGCTCGGAAATTATCATTGAGGATGTCCGCTATGCCGGCTTTCTGGAAAACGGCATTGCCTATATCAGTCTGACCGGTTTTACCGAAAAGGCCTACACTGAGCTGCGCCGGGCTATGCTCAGCCTGGAAAAAGAACAGGCGGTGAAAGGGCTGGTTCTTGATCTGCGCGGCAACCCGGGCGGTCTGCTTGAATCGGCGGTGGATATTGTAAGTCTCTTTGTGCCGCGCGGTGAACTGGTCGTTTTTACCAAGGGTTTCCGGGAACGGGAAATGAAATTTCATACCAGCCGCGAGCCCATATTCCCAACCATTCCCATGGCCGTGCTGATTGACAACGGGAGTGCCAGCGCCGCAGAAATTGTAGCCGGTGCCTTACAGGATCTGGACCGGGCGGTGATTATCGGCCAAAGCTCCTTCGGCAAGGGGTTGGTTCAGAAAATTTTTGAGATCGATCCGGCCCTGAATGCCAAACTTAAAATTACCACAGCCAAATATTACATACCATCCGGTCGCTGTATCCAAAAAGACCATTACGGCGCTGATTCTCTGCAACACAAACCGACGGGTTATGCGACGCGGAACGGACGCTCGGTTTATGATCAGGGCGGCATTTACCCGGATGTCCATGCTGAAAACGATTCGCTTTATTTTGTAGCGCAGGAACTGATCCGCCGGAATGCTTTTTTTGATTTTGTTGTGCAGTACCGCAGCCATGAAGCCACCTTGCCATCTCTCCCCGGACTGAGTGATCCGGTATTCCTCGAATTTAAGAACTTTGTGCGCGGCAGGCAGGCAGATCTGAGTTATGAAGGGCAGACCGAGCTGAAGCAATTAGAGAAAGTGCTGCTTCATGGCCGGTACGATGAGCAGATATTGCAGCAGGTAAAGCAACTGCAAACCGAACTTGAACAGTCCCGGGAAAGCCAGTTTCGCCAGTCGGAGAGCCAGATCCGTGAAATTCTCCGCCTTGAATTAGTTGATAATTACCTCGGTACAAAAGCCCGTGATAAAGCCGCCCTGGACTTCGATCACCCGGCACATATGGCCATCGATTTACTGAAGAATAAAAGAAATTATCAGCAAATTCTGGCCATCAAAAATTAACCTTAGTTTACCGCCTGACCGGGTCGGACAGCTTTGAAGCCAGCCCGGTTCCTTTAATATTTTATTGCTTTTGGACAAATGTTGGGTCAGACCTTAAATTGCACAGCTTTATTTATACCTGATGCGAATCCATGAATATTAAAACAAAAAAGCTGCTCAGAAAGCTGCATGATATCAGTGCAGCCATGGGCTTCGAAATATTTGCGGTCGGCGGCTTCGTCCGTGACGGTCTGCTCCGGAAATCCGTAAAGGACATTGACTTTGTTCTGATCGGCGATGCCCAGCTATTTGCCGGAAAACTTCAGGAAACCCTGAAGGTACGAAATCTGGTTAGTTATCCCCGGTTCGGCACCTTTATGCTGGAATATGGAGAGTACAAGCTGGAGTTTGTTAATGCCCGGGATGAAAGCTATGCTTCCGATTCACGCAAGCCGCGCACCCGGAAAGCCGACCTTTTATCCGATCTGAGCCGCCGGGATTTTACGGTCAATACCCTGGCTATGGTTCTTTCTGAGGATAAATTCGGAGAAATCATCGATGTTTTTGATGGTCAGAAAGATCTGAAAGCCGGAATTTTGCGCACACCTCTGGCTCCGGCTGCCACATTTTCGGATGATCCGTTGCGCATGATGCGTGCTATTCGTTTTGCGGCCACCTATCATTTTACCATTGAATCAAAAACCTGGGCCGGCTTGTGTGAAGCGGCGCCGAGACTGCCGGTTGTTTCCACCGAGCGGATAGTTGATGAGTTTAATAAAATACTTTTGTCAGACCAGCCGTCTTCAGGAATGCTTATGCTCGAAGAGGCCGGGTTGCTGCGCCAGTTCCTGCCTGAATTCAGTGAGTTGAAAGGTGTTGATCAGCGTCAGGATTTTCACCATAAGGATGTTTTCTATCATACCCTTGAGGTGCTTGATAATACCGCCCGCTCCAGTCGAAATGCAGGGCTCCGTCTGGCCGCTTTGTTTCATGATATTGCCAAACCGGCTACCAAACGGTTTGAGCCGAAAATCGGCTGGACCTTTCATGGCCATGAGGTGGTTGGTGAGCGGATGACCCGGAAAATAATGCGCCGTTTAACCTACTCCAACGAAATGACCGATTATGTCGCCAAGCTGGTGCGGCTGCACCTGCGGCCGATGGCGCTGATCAGCGAAGAAGTCAGCGATTCGGCTGTACGGCGACTGATTTTCCTGGCCGGTGCTGAACTGGATGACCTGATGATCCTTTGCCGGGCCGATATCACCTCCAAAAATCCGGAAAAGGTGCGGCGTTACCTGCGTAATTATGACCGGGTACTGGTTAAAATACAGGAAGTTGAGGTCAGAGACCGGCTGCGCAATTTTCAACCGCCGGTTGACGGCCTGGAAATTATGGCCATGTTTAATCTGCGCCCGGGACCGTTGGTTGGTAAAATTAAAAAATTTGTGGAAGAAGCCATTTTGGATGGCCAGGTTCCCAATGAACATGACGCCTGCCGGCAATATATTCTGGATCACCGGCAGCAGTTATTAAACTAAAAAAATCGATCTTAACCTGGCCGTCAATCGATATCCGGTAGAATAGCTAATATTCACCATGCCGGTCATGTTGATTTTGAGAAATGATATTTCCGGCAGCCTGGACTGCCTGAGCAAATGATCTGCAGATTATACCTTTTGAGGAAAAGATATGCGCATTTTACTATGGTATGTGAACCGGTTTAGTTACCGCCCGGCTTTGAAAAACCTGCCCGATGTTCCGGATGTACTGAGCGGAGCAGAGTTCAGCGATGCAATTATTGCCTTTGTCCATGGTGAAGCGGTGGATGAGGAACAACCGGCCAAAGTTGAAACGAAATTGATAAAAAATATCAAATGGCTGGCCGGAAAATTAAATTGTAACAATGTGGTTCTACATTCATTTGCCCATCTGGCTGAAACGAAATGCCAGCCCGACTGCCTGCAAAAACTATTTGCCGGCGCCGGTGCCCGTCTCCGGGAGGTTGGATTGAACGTGGCTGAGACACCCTTCGGTTATTTTTTGGATATTGAAATGAATGCCCCGGGACATGCTCTGGCCAGAGTTTATAAAGAGTTTTAACTGTTTAATTTACCAGGTTTCTAAAAGAAAAGAAGCTGGAAAAAAAATAATAGTCCCGCAGTAACGCTGTATTTGAAATGCGTAACGGACTTTAGAACAACTAATGATCAGAAGGCCTGGTTTTTGATCCTGTAAACACATTTCAGGCAAGTATTTTGGCCGGTACAGGTTCAGTCGTTTTATTATTTGATGTGAATAATCCACACCCCGGGGTGTATATTAGCGCAACTTTTTAAAACCAGGTGCCGTCAATTAGTCACGATTTTTAGGAGCAAAGTATGAACGAAGCAATGACCAGCAATCAGCCACCGGTTGTAAATCAGAATCCGGTATCTACTTTTATACAGATTTATACAAATCCGGAGCAGGCTTACCAGGCCATAAGCAAAAAACCAGATTGGCTTATTCCGGTTATTTTTATGATTTTATTGGCTCTGATTACGATCTTCCTCACCTCGGAAATTGCCGTCAAAGAACAAATTGCCTATATCAATAACTCCGAAATGATCCCCGAGGAGCGTAAAGCAGAAATAATAGATGAAATGGAAAATCCCTCGGTGGCCCGTAAGTACCTTATGCCGATGGTTGGCGGTGCTCTCGGGATATTTCTGGTCTATGCAGTTGTGGCCGGTGCCTTTCTTGTTGTCGGCAATTTTATCCTGGGTGGTCAAACCAGTTTTAAAGAAAACATGGCACTTTATGCCTGGGGATCCATGATCGGTGTTCTGGAATTGCTGGTAAAAGTACCCCTCATGCTTTCCAAAGGAAGCATGAAAGTATATACCAGTCTGGCCCTGCTGATGGAAAACGCGGAACCAACCGGGTGGCTGTTCAGACTGGCTGATGCCACGGACATTTTTACGATCTGGAAAATTGTGGTTTTGGCCATCGGCTTCAGTGTTATTAATAAGTTCAGTAAAGGTAAATCTTATGCCGCGGTAATCGGGTTGTTCGTTGTCTATCTCGGATTATCCATTTTATTCGGTCAGTTATTCAGCGGCTTTATGAGTTAAAAGGAGTCTCTTCATGTATCCCCGTTCTATCAAATGGCTTACTGTCTTTGTGGTGGCAGTTCTTCTCAGCCCGGCCCTGGCCCAGGAATCGCAGGAATTGCTGTCAATCCAGGACTGCATCCAGATTGCAATACAGAATAATTCAAATCTGGTTCAGGCCAGGAATGATGCACAGGTCGCCAAATTTAATGTATTGGAAAGTTACCGGGGCATTCTACCCACTATTAATTCATCGGTCAACACGGGTAGTGTTGAAACCGGAGAATCTGAATATCTGAGTACAGAGCCTGTGGGTATTGATTCCGCAACGGGTACGGTTTTATATGAACAGCGTA
The DNA here is from genome assembly GCA_020720405.1 of Caldithrix sp. GTDB lineage: Bacteria > Calditrichota > Calditrichia > Calditrichales > Calditrichaceae > DYOS01. Next base: position 7,291 of record DYOS01000024.1, read on the forward strand.
TCCGGAAGACAGAGCAGCTCCGGCGTAATTCCAGTTCGGCCAGTATCACCCTGGATCAACCATTGCTGGATGGCGGATTGTGGTACAATCAGATTCGCCAGGCTAAATCCCAGAAAACAGCAGCCGATTTTTATTTTGATAGCCAGCGCAACACGGTAATTCTCAATGTGGAACAGGCTTTTTATGACCTGCTCAAGCAGGAAAAACTTCTTGAAGTAAATCAGTTGGCGGTCGAACGGAGTCAGGCCCAGTTGAACCGGGCCGAAAAAATGTTTGAGCTTGGTGCCAGTGCCCAAATTGATGTATTCCGGGCTAAAGTTAGTCTGGGTCGTGATAAAATCAGCTTCATCAACCAACAAAATTCTGTGGAAACTGCCCGCAAGAATCTCAACCTGGCTATGGGTCGGGATCCGCTGCTGCCGGTTAAAGCCACCGGTTTGCTAAAGATTGAGGAATCGCTGCCCTCACTTGATGAATATCTGAGCAAAGCAATTCAGGAACAGCCGCTGGTGAAAAAAAGCGAAGCAGATATCAAAACATCGAATCTGACTATTCAAATGGCCCGGGGTATTATGGCACCGCGGCTGACCGGTTATGTTAATTATGACCGCTTTCATGAAGACTTTGATTTTCTCTATAAAAAGCTGGACCAGAATTATCAGATCCGATATGGTTTGAATTTATCTTTTAATATTTTCAACGGTTTTTCGGATTATACTGCAATTCAGAAAGCAAAACTGAACCGGAATTCCGCTCTCGAACAGTTTGAAAATTATAAAAGAAGTTTGAAATCGGAAATTGAACAATATTATTCGAATTACCTAAGCTTGCTTGAAATTGTCAGGATTAACCATGAAAATCTTGATGCGGCAAAAGAGGAATACCGCCTGGCTCAGGAACGCTTCCTGATTGGGGCTGGTACATCACTGGATGTACGCGAAGCCCAGGTGAACCTGACCGATGCCGAGCAAATTTTAATCGCTGCTCAGTATAATGCTGTAATCACACTTTCTATGCTGGAAAATTCTGTTGGAACTATCGGAGCTAAATATTAAGCTCTGCCTGAACTGAAGTTTAAACCCCGGCCGTAATCCCAGGCCGTTGTTATGGAGAAAATATGAAACGAGTTTTGATTGTTATTGGTATTCTGGCGGTGATCGGCGCGGTTGTGGCGCTGAATGTTTTAAAGAAAGATAAAGGCATTCCGGTAACCGTGGAAAAAGTCACTTTTGGTGATGTTCAGGCAAAGGTCACCGGTTCAGGCCAGATCAAACCCGCCATTGAAGTAAAAATAAGCGCACAGGTAGCCGGTAAAATTGTGAAACTAAATGCCAAAGAAGGCGACCGGGTAAAAAAAGGCGATCTGCTGGTCGCTCTTGATCCAACCCAGTATCAGGCGCAGCTGGAAAGGGCAGAATTTTCGCTGATCTCAGCCAAAGCCAATGAGAAAAAAGCGGAAAGCGATCTCGCTCGCTCGTCCGAGCTTTTTAAAAGCAATATGATTTCCAGAGCGGAATTTGAGGGCGCCATGGCTTCCTATGAAGCCGCAGCCAGCAACAGCCTGCAGTTGGATGCCTCATTAAAAGAAGCGCGGGATGCACTGGCCAAAACCAGACTCTACGCTACCATGGACGGCTTTGTCACCAGGATGAATAAAGAAATGGGTGAAATGGTTATCGGAGCCACCTTCCAGGAAGACGTAATTATGGTTGTTTCCGATCTTTCGGTTATGGAAGCGGTTATCGAAGTGGATGAAAATGATGTTATTCAAATTGAAAACGGCGATTCAGCCCAGATCTCACTGGATGCCTTCCCGGACAACGTTTTCAACGGTCTGGTTACCGAAATTGCCAATTCAGCCATTGTACAAGGTTTGGGTACACAGGAGCAGGTGACCAATTTTGAGGTAACCATTACTTTCGATCATCCGGATGTCAGGTTCCGGCCGGGGATGAGCACAACGGTTGATATTCTCACTGACCGGGTGGAAAAGGTACTGCGGGTTCCGATTCAGGCAGTGACGGTGCGTGAGGAAAACCGGTTAAAACCGGATGATAAACCGGAACAGGAAGACCCCAATGCCGAGAAGAAAATGGTCGAAGTTGTTTTTGTCATGGAAAATGGTGTGGCCGTCGTAAAGCCGGTTAAATTTGGGATCAGTGATGACTCTCATTATGCCATTGAAAGCGGTCTTCAGGAAAATGACGAAGTGATCACCGGACCGTTCAAAGCACTTAGTCTGACTCTTAAAGACGGCGATTTGGTAACCAAGAAGCAGGAAAAGGAAAAAGGTCCTAAAAATGCTGATTGAAATTGCCAGTCTGGCTAAAACCTATCAATTAGGTGAGATTCAGGTTCCCGCCCTGAAAACCGTTGACCTGAAAATCGGGAAAAATGAATATGTCGCCATTATGGGGCCATCCGGATCAGGAAAATCAACCCTGATGAATATTCTCGGCTGCCTCGATGTGCCCAGCTCCGGCAAATACATCCTGAATGAACATGATGTGAGCACGATGGATGATAACCAGCTGGCCTTTATCCGTAATAAGGAAATCGGATTTGTTTTCCAGACCTTCAACCTGTTGTCACGGGCCAATGCCCTGCATAATGTTGAACTGCCTCTGATCTATAATGGCACGCCGCGCAATGAACGCCGTCAAATGGCCGAGCAGGCTCTCGACCGGGTCGGATTGGGCGATCGCAAAACACATAAACCGAATGAATTATCCGGCGGACAGCGGCAGCGTGTGGCCATTGCCCGGGCCCTGATCAACAATCCATCCATCATTCTGGCCGATGAGCCAACCGGTAATCTCGATTCTAAAACCGGTGAAGAAATCATGCGCATATTTACAGATCTGCATCAGGCTGGGAATACCATCATACTGGTCACCCATGAAGAATATATCGCCCGCCATGCTAAAAGAATTATCCGTTTGTTTGATGGTTTCATTCAATCTGATGAAACCGCAGCCTGAGGTCTTATGCGAATCCTGACTCTTTATCGTGAATATTTTTCCATGGCCTGGGATGCTCTGCGCAGCCATAAAATGCGTTCTTTTTTGACCACACTTGGTATTCTGATTGGCGTAACTACGATTATTACCATCTGGACAACCATTGAAGGGCTGAACCAATATGTCTATGGCCAGCTTTCGAATATTGGTTCGTCCAGTATTTATGTGGAGAAATTTCCCTGGGTGATTACCGGCGATTTCTGGAAATACCGTAACCGCAAAGAGGTGAACTGGAAAGAGTACCAGGCCGTCCTGAAACAGGTTACCCTGGCCAGTCATGTGGCGCCTGAAGTTTTTAGCATAAAAAAAGTTGAGTTTAAGAAAATACAATTAGAGGGTGTTTTTATCATCGGCTCTTCCGAGGCTTATACCTTTACTTCTTCCGTCTATCCGGTAGAGGGCCGGTTTATCACCGAACAGGATGTCAGTAATAACAGGTTTGTCACTGTACTTGGTTCCGAACTGGCCAAAAGGCTGTTCGATAAGGAAAATGCAGTCGGTAAACGCATTAAAATTGACAACGATGTTTACCTGGTGATTGGCGTTTTGGAGAAAAAAGGCAATTTCTTCGGGCAGAGCATGGATGATTATGCTGTGGTACCGATTGGTACTTTCCGCCGGGTGTACGGCATGCACCGCGGTCTGCGTATTTCGGTGATGACCGATTATCCGGAACAGATTGAAGATTTGAAGGATGAAGTGCGCGGTGTGATGCGTAAAGAACGAAAACTGCATCCGAGTGCAGAGGATGATTTTTCGATAAACCAACAGGATATGCTCAGTGATCTTTATAAAAAGCTGACTTCAACTCTGTTTGCCATCGTTTTTATCATTGGCGGTATTTCATTGTTGGTCGGTGGAATTGGCATTATGAATATTATGCTGGTCAGCGTGACGGAACGAACCAGAGAAATCGGCATCCGGAAAGCGATCGGTGCAACACGTTCGAATATCCTTACCCAATTTCTGCTGGAGGCTGTTGCCATTTCATCCATGGGCGGATTAATCGGTATCATATTTGGTTATCTGGCCGGTCTGGCTGTGCTGGCCCAAATGGATATAACCACCGGAGTCAGTTTGACCTCGATTATGATTGGTTTTGGATTTTCAGCCTTTGTAGGTATCACAGCCGGGTTTTATCCGGCCTATAAAGCGTCCAAACTCAGTCCTATCGAATCGCTGCGTTATGATCAGTAAAAGGTAAAAAACTATGTTGTTTTCAGAAAATATTTCCGTTGCCGTACAACAACTGCGATCCAGTAAATTCAGGTCTTTTCTGACCACCATGGGCATTACGATTGGCATCGGTACAGTCATTTTTATTGTCGCCATTCTCGAGGGCTATAATAAGAATATGACAGCCGAGCTGAATGTTTTGGGCGCCAACACTTTTCAGGTGCAAAAGCATGATGACTTCCGCGGCATGGAAGTTGGCCATGGTCAAAAGCAGGCCTACCGGAAAAACCTGAAAAAAGAACTGGCTGAGGCTATTCGAATCGACTGTGATATGATTGACGGGGTGGGCGCCGAAGTCTGGGATTTTGGTGCGGCTATCAGATACGAGGAAAAAACAACGAATCCAAATATTTCAATTGCCGGCGGAGATCCGGAATTCTTTGTTAATAATGGCTATTTCATCGGGTCGGGCCGGGCACTGACCTGGGATGATGTTGCCTCGCACCGCAAAGTGATCGTGCTTGGCATGGATGTGGTTGAAGTATTGTTTCCCTTTGAGGATGCATTGGGAAAATTGGTCAGAATGAACGGGCAACGCTTCCAGGTTATTGGTGTGCTGGAAGAAAAAGGTAATTCTACCTTTGGTCAAAGCCAGGATAACCGCGTCGCCATACCTATAACTTCATTTGAGGATTTGTTCGGAGAAAACCGGTCAGTCAATCTGACGGTGCGGGTTAAGGATGGCGTTCCCATGGATGAAGCTCAGTCGCAGGTTATCGGAGTTCTGCGTCAGGAACGTAAGGTCAGAGCCGGTGAAGATAATGATTTTGCCATTTTTTCCAATGAAACCCTGGTCGACTCCTTTACCAATATTGCCGGGAAAATTAAACTGGTTGCGGTTTTACTTGGCATGGTTTCGCTGCTGGTCGGCAGTATTGGCGTTATGAATATTATGCTGGTTACGGTTACCGAGCGGACCCGGGAAATAGGCATCCGCAAAGCGGTTGGCGCCAGGAAATCAACTATTCTGATCCAGTTTCTGAGTGAGTCTATTATTCTGAGTATCATCGGTGGAATTTTGGGTATGATTCTTGGATTTGGTCTGGCTTTTATGGTCAGTGTGACTCTGAAAATTCCGCTGGCTGTACCAGTTTGGGTTGTACTGGCTTCCTTATTGGTAACCAGTTTTGTTGGTTTGGCGGCAGGTGTGTACCCGGCCAGCCGGGCAGCAAACCTCGACCCGATCGAAGCCCTGCGCTACGAATAACAAAGTATTTTTCCTAGGATAAAAAAAGCCTTCCCGAAAAAGTGGAAGGCTTTTTTATTTTTAAGTAAACCAGTTATTTTATTTTTTCCCGATAGGTTTCCCGGTGCCGGCTGTCGTATTCGGTCAGTAACCCGAGGCGTTGATTCTGACCATCAAATAATTGGGCCAGTTCCCGGTAATGCGATTCAAAAAAACTCCACAGATAGCGGTTATTGGGCTGGGCTTTGGCAGTTTTCTCAATTCCTTCAAAAACCTTGTCGGCAAATTTACCGGCTTCTGCTTTTTTACCTTCGGCCAGCAAATACATGGCTTCAAAAAAGTCCGGTTTTATTTCACGCAACGACCTGGCCCGGATGCTGGTGATCTGCTGCAATTCGTCAATTCTTGTGCTCCAGCCGCGGGGGAATTGGCTCATCATAGCCTGATTAGCGATGTCCAGAGCTATTTCATACAGGGGTGTACCAAGCAATAAAGCGTAGGTGTCGAGTTCGCCAGCCAGAATCAGATAGGCATAGTAATCGAGAAAATAGGTCAGGGGGTCAAACTGGCCCTTGGTGTGGTTGAGGGGAAAACTGCTTTCGTATGTAAATTCCCAGGTCTTATCATAAAATTTCTCACCCGACTCGCTCGAAATCAAAAATTGGGCCCGGTAAATTTTTTCATGGGTTTTCTTTTGCAAGGTTTCAATGATTACCTGAACATTGCAGTTCACATCGGTTTCGTATTCGTCCTCGACCCAGGAATAGCCGTTCAGATATTGCTCAATTTTGGTTTCAAGCTGTAACAAATTACCCTGCTGATCATCCGGCAGGTGGGTAAAATCCACGTTTACCGTGGCCTTTAATACTTGTGCCGAAAGGGATTGCAGAGTGAACACAGTAAACAGGATAAATAAAAGCAGACGCATACATACCTCACAGAAAATCAATGTCCGAATATAGACAAAAAGCCGGAAACTGAAAATAATTACAAAATAGTTTTGTTATCTGACATGTTCCCGGGTTACCCGGCGGGCTATACGGCAGGTAATTTCGTAGGGAATGGTTTTTAGTTCAGCGGCGAGCTGGGTAATGCTGCGCACCTGATCGCCCTGTCTGCCGCTAATGACCACCGCTTCCCCGATCTCGTATTCCCGGTCATTTTCGAGCAGAATTACAATCTGATCCATGCACACCGTGCCAATTACCGGGTGTAGAATACCCTGTATCAGCACCTGGCCGGAATTGGTAAACAGCCGGTTAAATCCGTCGGCATAACCGGCCGGAACAATGGCTATTTTTGTCGGGCCTTTGGTAATATATCGTTGGTTATAGCTGACGGCTTTTCCTGCCGCAAGTGTTTTGATCAGTGTAATCCGGGATTCAATCTGCATGACCTGTTTCAAATTCCAGGTCAGGGGAAAGGCAGGTGCCGGCGGATGTCCATAAAGCATAATCCCCGGTCGGACCATATCAAAACGGGATTCCGCTGACAGCATGAGCGCTGCGGAATTGGCGATATGAAATATCGGCTGCCAGTTTGTCGAATGCAGTATGGCGGAGCGGATATCCCTGAAAGCACTGATCTGCATTGCGGTATAGTCCGCATCATCATCAGCCGAGGACAGATGGGAGTAAATACCGCAGACATCAACCAAAGGTAATTTCAACAGGCGCTGCACCAGCCGCGGCAGGTCCCCGGCAAAAAATCCAACCCGGTGCATCCCGGTATCAAATTTCAAATGGACACGAAGCGGCCGGGTAATTTCTTTTTCAATAAACTCAAGCTGTTCGAAGGAAGTCAGGGTGAGGTCAAGATTGTATTCCCGGTGCAGGCCGATGTATTCCGGAAGATGAGCTCCAAAAACAAGGATAGGTGCGGTAATACCAGCCTGGCGCAGTTCTATGCCCTCTTCGGGAAAAGCCACACCCAGCCAGTCCGCCCCGGCCCGAATCAGAGTTTGGGCTACTTCGACTGCACCATGACCGTAAGCATCCGCTTTTACCACAGCCATAACCCGGGTTGGCCCTACAGCCTGTCTGACCAGGTTAAAATTATGACGCAGTGCCTCATGACTGATAAAAGCCTTTGTCGGACCCATGTTTACCACTCGTACTGCGCCGCTAATTCCCGGATGCTCAGCTCACGGGCAATGGGAATAATCTGATTGCCGTCGATGAGAAACTCCGCCAGGCGCGGTCTCAGGTTATAATGACTGGAAAGGGACTGCCCGTAGGCTCCGGCACCGCCGATGGCAATAAAATCGCCGCTTTCGAGCATTTCCGTTTCCCGGTCTTTAGCAAAATAATCACCGCTTTCACAGACCGGACCAACAATATCGCTCATCATTTTCGGCCCGGATCGTTTGACCAAAGGTACGATTTCATGCCAGGCCCGGTAAAGACTGGGCCGGATCAGATTATTCATCCCGGCATCGACGATAGTAAAATTTTTGACAGGTGTTTGTTTTTTATAAAGCACCCGGCTGATCAGTAATCCGGTATTCCCGATAATCGCCCGGCCAAGCTCAGCCAGCACCGCTTTGCCCTTTGGTTGAAGGGTATTCAGATAGGACGATAAAATTTCGTGCAGGTGTTGTGCATCCGTGTTTGGCGCATCAAACCGGTGCTGATAGTTTATGCCGATTCCACCGCCGAGATCGATAAAATCCAGCCCGATGCCCATCGATTCCAGTTCCGCTACAAAATGGTTCAATTCATCCGCAGCTTTACGGAAAGGCTGAACATCGGTAATTTGCGACCCGATATGAACATGCACACCGGCCGGATTCAGCCAGGGGTGCGATTTGAGTTTCCGGTAATAAAGCAGGGCTTCCTCGACCGGGATGCCGAATTTATTGGAATGCAGGGCGGTGGTGATATACTCGTGCGTATCCACCCGGATATCCGGATTGATGCGCAGGGCAATATTTACCCGGCGCTGCAACCTTTGGGCAATCTGCCCGGCCAATTCCAATTCGGCAGCAGATTCAATATTCAGGGAATGGATCCCGCTGCTGATGGCCAGCTCGAGCTCGGCGGCAGTTTTCCCAACCCCGGCGAAAACAATTTTTTCATTCGGAAATCCAGCTTTTTGAGCAAAATACAATTCACCGGCAGAAACAACGTCTGCACCAAAACCGCTGCTGGCGATAATTTTTAGAAGTTGGGGATTGTAATTGGCCTTTACGGCATAACAGGGTATAAAATTAAAACCCTGTGCTGCAGCTTTGATGCTGTTCAGATTCTGCCCGAGTTCGAACTTACTGTAAACATAAAAGGGCCCATTTGTAGTGCCGGCCAGTTCATTCAAATCGACCGCATCGCAAAATAGCCGCTCATCCCGGTAATAAAATCCATTGGACATAAGAGTTGGTTCAGTTAGTTAACTTATCTGATCAAGTTAAGATGATGATTCTGATTAAACAACGGAAAAGCAGGCCTAAAAAATGTAGTTACCGGCAAATCGCCATAAATGGTTTAAAGGCCACACCCGATTCCAATAAACTCAGGGTGTTTTGACAGAATGGTGCCGTCTGGTCAAGCCCGTGATATTTTTACCAGGTGATAACTATATCAATTACCTAAACCTGGAAATATCAATGTCTGGACGTAATAAAATGGAGAGGATAAAGATTATTCCAGATGATACTGGCGCATTTTTTCGCGCAGCGTGGTGCGGGAAATATTAAGAATTTCAGAGGCCTGGGATTTATTTCCCTTTGTCCTTAGCAGAACCTTCTCAATATGCCTTTTCTCCAGGTCGCGGATTGAGCAGTTACCGAGCAATTCTTCCTCGGCCGATTTTTCATCCGAGGGCCGCATATGTTCGGGCAGGTCGGTGGCGGCAACCGTACTCCGGGTTACTTTCTGGACAATCTTTTCCACAGTCCGTTTCAGCTCAAGAATATTTCCCGGCCAGGTGTACTTTTTGAACAATTCAACGGCACCGGGTGAAAATTTTTCAATATCACGGGCATACAACTGTGCATAATGCTGCAGGTAAAAGCGCAGCAGCAGCTCAATATCCTTACCCCGCTCCCGTAAAAGGGGCAGGTGAATTTCAAAAGCATTGAGATGGAAAAACAGACTGGCATTGAATTTCTGCTGACGTACAAACCACTCCAGATTTTGGTTTGTCAAACCGATAAGCCTGATCTCCGATTCAAAAATCTGGTTTGAGCCGATTTTCTGATAAACATGGTCTTCCAGAAAAAGTAATAATTTTTCCTGAACCAGGCGCGGCAAATATTCTATATTTTTCAAAACCAATGTGCCGCTGCGGTATTTTTCCATGAGACCGGTGCGAGAGGTAATTACGGAATCGGTGCCGGCGACAACACCGAACAGATCGCCCATCAGCTCGTTGGTTGTCGTATTTTCGCAGTCTTTTACAAAGAACAAATCCTCATGTAAATCATTAGCCTGATGAATCCGCCGGGCGCACATGGTTTTACCTGTACCGGTTTCGCCGCTGATCAGGCATGGGGTATGAGGTGCTTTACTGACAATCTCAATAAAGTCACGGATTCTTTTTATGGCCTCCGTTTTGCCGATCAATCCCGGCTGCAAAATAAGTTCTGCCGGCAGGGTATAATCGCGTTCAAACTTATGCTGACGCATATCGGCACTGAACTCAGAAATTACCTGAGGCATATTCTCGCGGGCTTCAGAAAAAGAGAGTGAACGGTAGATTCTTTTATTAAACAGCAGGTTCAGTTCAGCATTGACTGGTTCATTGCCGATAAGAATTATTTTAAACAGATAATCGTGTGTGGCCTGTTCACGAATCCAGTGCGGAATGGCCAGCCAGGGCAGATGCAGGTCAATAATAATCAGTTCATAGAAATTATTAAACAGGCTGGAGCGGTTTGCTTCAGTATGAGAATACAAATCTATATTCTGATAAAAACCGTTTTTTCCGCGCAGGAAACCGATAAACTCGCTAAAACGGTCAGAGATAAATACTGTTTTTTGATCAAATTCTATCATAATTAAATTTATTGGTCAAACGTAAACCGAAGTATCGGCAGTTCCTCTGCTGGATTTGAGGGGAAAAAATTACCGGATTCCGGACCGGACAAAATAAGGCTTTGAAAATGAAGCACTTAAAACTAATTTTTTGGGCCAGCAGACCGAACAAAGACGTCAATAAATGCGGAGTGCTATGAATTTTAAACATTATCTGGAGAAAATATACCGGAGACCCCTGATTCAGGCCAGCCTGGTTATTTTTATTATTACCCTGATTGCGGCGCTGGTGGTTGAGTTTTCCGAAGCCCCCCGGAACAGTCAGTTTGGAACCTTCTGGGATTCAGTCTGGTGGGTTATTGTGACCATCACCACTGTTGGCTATGGTGATAAAGTTCCGGTAACGGCCGCCGGCAGACTAACCGGCGTCCTGATCATGTTTATCGGCATTGCCACCCTATCCGTAGTGACGGCATCAATTTCTTCAATTTTTATTTCCCGACAAATGAAAGAGGAGCGAGGCTTGCAAGCGATCAAATTAAAAAACCATATCCTGATTTGCGGTTGGAGCGGCCGCGGTGAACAGGTCTTAACCAGTCTGAAACAGCATAATAAAAGCCAGCCGGTTGTGATGATCAATCTGTTAGGAGAAGAGCTTAATCATCATATTGCCGAGCGCTTTCCGGAACTGAACCTGCGTTTTGTCCATGGTGATTTTACCCAGGAAACAATCCTGGAACGGGCCAGCGCAGCCCAGGCCGATGCGGCGGTGATTATACCCGATACCAGTTCCGGCGGTCTCAATCCCGGTGATGAACGAACGATTCTGGCTATACTTTCACTGCGTACCCTGAACCACAAAATGAAGATTTATGCTCATGTTATGGAACGCGGCAATTTTTCCCATGCCCGGAAGGCGGGAGCCGATGAAGTGCTGGTTAGTGATTCGCTGACCGGTTACCTGCTGGCCAATTTTATAACCGATCCCGGTGTACCGCAGTTTATTCAGCAGGTACTTTCTGTAGAATCCGGAAATTCATTTCAAAGCCTGCTGGTCTCTGCGGCCATGGCCGGAAAAACTTACCGCGAGGTTCAGATTCAACTCCTGCAGGATACAAATCAGGTGGTGCTTGGTTTGGCCCGGATGCGTCAGCCTTTCAATCTTGATGAGGTACTCAGCGGAGATTCTTCCTATCTGGATGAATTTATCCGCAGAAAATTTCAGGAAGCCGGGCGGGGCCGGCGGAGTGATGCCCAGCTCACGGTGGAAATAAATCCCCCGGCAAAAACCCCGCTTACAATAAATGATATTCTTATCATTCTGACTAATTGATGCAAAGGAGTCTGCAGAATGCTTAACCAGTTAAACCGTGTGCCTCTGTTTTCCGGTCTTAATGATGCTCAGATTGATCTGTTAAAAAATGTGTCTCAATTGGTGCAGTATGAACAGGATGATTTTATCATCCGCGAGTATGAGGCCGATAATGCGCTGTTTATTTTAATTGAAGGTGAAGTAGAAATCAGCAAATCACTGGTTCTGCCGGAATGGATGAATGCGGTAAAAAAGCAGGAAAAAGCCCTGCTCAGAGTCTCCGCCCAGAACTATCCCTTTTTTGGGGAAATGGCCATGTTTGATGACGATCCCGAACGGTCTGCCAATATCCGGGCCATGACCACCTGCACGATGATAAAAATCAACAAGACCGATTTATTTAAGGTAACCGAATCTGATCCGACAATCGGAAAAGTAGTGTTCAAAAATATAATCTCGGTTTTGGTGAGCAGGCTGAAGAAGGCAAATCAGGATATCCTGAAGCTGACCACCGCTTTCAGCCTGGCGCTGGAAAGTTAAAATGTTTAATGTAGGTGACCGTACTTTTAAAACTTATATAGATTTTTATACTTATGTAATGACCAGGTACTTTCGCCGCGTTCCGCCGATTCCCACCAATATTTACCTTGAGGTAATGGAAGATGTCGAAACCCGCCTGAAGGTTATCGAACACTGCCAGTTTCCGGCGATAATCAATTCCCTGGCTAATGATGAAAACGATGCTGTCCGCCGGGCTGCCCGTGACCATGAATTCTGGGAGCTGCTTGGCCGGCACCAGGATATCCTGGGCTTTGCCCGCAGTGAACGGATCAGGTTCGCCCAGATCGAAGGTCATGTTAATATCATTGTTCTGCTGATGTTTGAAGATGATCTTGAAGTTCTGGAGCAGGTGATTCAAAATCCGTCGATTTCCGTGAAGATGCTGGCCTTGTTTATTCATCTCTTAAAAGAACGGGGCCGCGGCCGCAAGGATGAACAGACACTGGAAATGGCCCGCCGGGTGATTAGTTCCAAGCGTGAGCGGATTCTTAAGGTTTCCACCATTCAGAAAGCGGTTCAAAAAATACAGAATGAAGAAAGCAAAATTGCCTGTATTGAATTTTTATATGACGATGATGTGGAAATCCGTAAAATGGTCCGGGCTGAAATGCAAAGCATTGAGCCGAATCAGTTGGCTCGTTTTATCCGCTATGTTTTAAAGTCCCATCCCTTCCGCAAATATATCAACCAGTTCAGGGTGGTCAGTGAGTTGCTTCAGCTTATCCGTGTCCGGAGCGATCTGCATCATACCAGAACGGACTATCTTGATCCTGAAATTCTCGGTCCGGCCATGAATCCGAAACAAACCATCGCCGATTTCATGTCTCAGCACCTCCATGAAAGGCGATATCAGTTACTGGAGAAAAGCGGTGAAGATCTGACCAATTTTGATAACATTCTGCTTTTATCCACCTGTCATGTTGAGAAGGACAGCACGCTGAAAATCAGAGCGGCGGAAATCCTGTCCCTTGAAGAAATTCTGAACCTGGTCAACGACCCTTCCACACCGCGCCGGATATTTAAACAGGTTCTGGCTATCCTCGAGCATCACCCGAAGAAAGAGATTGTGGAAGAGGTAAACCAGGTCCTGCTCCGTGAATCGCGGCGCATGCAGGAAAGCCTGAATGAACTGGAGGTCAGCGTCCAGGCTTATTTCGACATCATTTTCCAATCGCTTGGTTATCATCAGATTAACAGTTACCGTGATGTGGTAAAGGCCATTCAGACAACCGAACGGCAGCTTGAAAAATTCGGGGAACTTGTCGCAAATACCCTGATGGATGATAAACAAAAACTGGACAGCCTGTTCGGTAAACTGAAGGAGAATCTGAATAACAGGGCGGATGAAATCTATTTTGATGTTTCGGACAAGACCATCCATGAGCTGCAGTATATCCGCAGCCTGCTCGATGAAATTAATAATTTGAAAGAAATGAGTCTTGGTAATATGCGGCCCGGTACGCCGGAAGATCTGGAATCGAGTATCCGCACCAAAGCTCAGGTGATCTGGCAAAGTGCGATTAGCGCCTATTTAGGCAGAATCAAGGACCTGGTTGAAATGGTTTGCCGTAAACTGGCCAAAATTGCCGGTGACCAGGCTGCGGTTGAAACTGAAATAAGTGAAACCACGAAGGATTTGGAGTCAGATTACAAAAAGCGGGTCAGTTGTAATCTTTCAATTCAATGTTCAGCCTGCGTTAAGCGCGGCTGTGCGGCCGAGCGATTCCTGGAAGAAGCCCGCTTTTACCTGCACGAACTGTTTGATAATTTTATTGAAGCCGAAGAAGAACCCGCCGAAATCGCGGCGCAAAATTAATATTTGAAGAAATCTTTGCAAAACCATCTGAATTGTAAAATCTGATCCCACAGTGCAGGCGAAACGGAATAAAAGATTTCTCAGTCGCTGCGCTTCTTTGAAATATCAGTATAAGCTCATCATTTCGTACGCCGGAGAAATCTTAAAGGATTGCAAATTCCAGGATTTCCTCTATGTTGGTCTCATCCTGATCTCCATGGGGAAAATGACGGCAAAAGTATGATCCATATCGCAGCCTGTCCTGCGGGATCATCGGAATGGTAAGCATGCCCCTGTTTTCTTTCTGCTATTAGCCCGGACCGGCATTTGCTTCTGCTGCTTTAAAACAACTACATTTTTAAATGAACCAGACGACCCCTTCCAAAACCGTAACGCCCTGGACCTGGGCCATTCTTCTTGTAGCCGGATTAATGTTGTTCCTGCCGTTGATTGTTGACCATCAGACCCGGAAAAATCATCTGCGCCAGCTCTGGGAAGAGCAGGGCCGCTTTCTGGCGGATATCCTTCTGCGCAGCGGTAATATTCTGCTCGATGCCGGCGAGGAAAATTCAGCCCGGCAAACCGAACGTATGCTGGAAAATGTCCGTTATTTTTACCGTCTGGATAGTCTCGGCACATTGGATAATTTTGCCTTCAGGTCGATGAAGAGGGAAGAACGACCACTTTTGTTTGAGCTTCTTGATGAAAACGGACAAACCTTAAACCGTCCCCGCCAGCGCCGGCCGTTCCGCAACCAACCAGATTTCGGCGGGCCGGAAATTGATCAGTTTATAACTCAAAGCATTGCCGGGAATCCGGAGCCGGGGCAGATTCAGCACGCCGAATTTCATCCGCCCGGCCAGCCACCCGCTGAGGCCTTTATTATCCGCCGTAGCGGGCACGCTGGTTATATTTTTATGCTGTTTGGTACACCGCCCGGGGAGATTATCCGACACCGTCTGGTGCAGCACTGGCTGGGCCAGATTTTAGAAAAACCGCAGATTGAATACCTTGTTCTGACCAGGGGCAATGAGGTGCTGGTGGCTTCTTTTAAGCACCAATCAGATACTGAGACAGGTTTGCGGCTTTTGCCGGCTGCGGATATCTCCGGTGGCCAATTGATTCGCATTGCTGACCAGGCGGTATTCGATTATTCCCGCCATGAAATTGATGAAACTGCCATCCGCATCGGTTTTAGTACACAACCATTAAATGATTTGAACAAGGTTCTGCTGACACGGCTGATCATCCAGTCTATCCTGTTTTTATTGATTGGCGGAGGGTTGCTTTATTTTTTTATAAACCGTCAGAACTATAGCCTGCTGCGCAAGCAATACCGCCAATTGCAGGGCTACGCTGGCAATATTCTGGAAGAAATGGCCGAAGGTATTCTGGTTTTATCCGGCGATGAGGATATTCTTGCTGTAAATTCTGCGTTCAAAATGTTATTTAATCTGCCAGCCGATGGAACCAGCAGGCAAAAATTTGAAGCCTTGGGCAGCTTTTTACCTGTTGAATTAAGCCGGCAGATTAAAAACCGTAATATTTTTGAGAATCTGGAAATTCATCCGGCCAGTCAGCCGCAGCGGACAATTCTGGCAACTTCCAGCCGGATCAAGGATCAGCAGGAAAAACTATATTTATGTATGATCCGCGATATTACTTCACAAAAGGAAATACAGGACCAAAAGCACCGTCACGGAAAATTAATTGCTATGGGTGAACTAGCCTCGCGTGTAGCCCACGAAATACGCAATCCGCTGAATGGTATTGGTATAATGGCCCAGCGCCTGCGCAAGGAATTTTACCCCGGGCAGGATGGCCCGGTCTTCGAACAAATGACCGGGGCAATCCGCGATGAAACCAGGCGCATAAATACGATTATCGAAAATTTTCTAAGCTATGCCCGCACCCCCGGATTTCATTTTGAAAAAACCAACCTGGACCAGTTTATCCTTCAAAATCTTCCGGCTCTGCGGGCTGTCCCGGGGTTGAACCTGACCACATTTATACCTGAAAAAATTCAGCTTACTATCGACCACGATCAAATAATGCAGGTACTGATCAATCTGTTGCGCAATTCAGCGGAAAGCCGTAGTGGCGTGGTAGAAGTCATAATCACGGCGCAGGAAAAGGACGGCCGGATCAGCCTGATCGTTCAGGATGACGGGCCAGGGATTCCCGCGGAAAATCAGGACAAGGTTTTCGATTTGTATTTTACCGGTAAGGAAATGGGCAATGGTCTCGGCTTAGCAATCGTCGAAAAGATAATTTCCGCCCACGGCGGTCGTGTTCGTATCCAAAGTCCGGTAAAAAACGAGGCCGGCCAAACCGGTGGAACAGCAGTAATTCTGGATTTGCCCGGAGAAGTGCAGGTTGAAAATGAATGAAAAAGCCGCTCTCCTGCTGGTGGAAGATGAACAGGTGCAGCGTGAATCTCTGGCCGGTTACCTGCGCCGACAAGGGCATACTGTTTCTGTCGCCGCTGAGGCAAGCAAAGCCCTGCACCTATTGCAGGCCGAACCGGTTGACATTGTATTAAGTGATTTTAAAATGCCCGGATTGAATGGGATTCAGCTTCTGGAGAAAGTGAAAGAATTCAATCCGGAAATTGCTGTGGTTTTAATGACAGCCTACGGCACCATTGCCGATGCGGTAAAGGCTATGCGTCTCGGCGCCTGGGATTATCTGACCAAGCCGATTGATCTGGATGAACTGGATATCATCCTCGGGCGGGCGCTCAGTTTGCGGCGATTGATGAATGAAAACCGATTGCTGAAAGAGCAGTTTGGCGAAAAATACCAGTTTAATAATATTATTACCGCTGATCCGGTTATGGAAGAGGTGCTCAACCTAAGCGCCCGATCGGCACGCAGTAAGGCTTCAATTCTCATCCAGGGACCGAGTGGAACCGGAAAAGAGTTGATGGCCAGGGCCATTCATGCCGCCAGCGACCGGACGAATAAACCGATGATTACCGTGAATTGTGCGGCAATAACCGAAAGCCTGCTTGAAAGCGAGCTGTTCGGCCACGAAAAAGGTTCTTTTACCGGGGCTGTCGGCCGGAAAAACGGGCGGGTCGAGGAGGCAAATGGCGGGACGCTGTTTATCGATGAAGTCGGTGATATTCCGCTTTCCATGCAGGTAAAATTGCTTCGCTTTCTGCAGTTTGGTGAATTCCAGCGGGTGGGCAGCAATCAGGTTCAGCATGTTGATGTGCGCCTGATTTCAGCTACAAACCGTAATCTTCTGGCCATGATTGAAGAAGGACGATATCGGGAAGATTTTTACTACCGCCTGAATGTCATCAATATTCAGGTGCCCGGTCTGGCCGCCAGAAAACGAGATATTCCCATATTAGCCAACCATTTTATAAAAAAAAGTGCCCGGGAAAACCACCGCGATATAGATGGCTTAAGCCGGGCGGCACAGGATGCCCTGTTGCGCTATCCCTTTCCGGGTAATGTCCGGGAATTGGAAAACATGATGGAGCGGGCGGTCATTCTGGCCAGGGGTAACCTGATCGGTTTGGAAGAATTGCCCTTTCGTCCCGGCCCGTCACCGGCTGCTGTGCTGAGTACTGATGAGAATCAAACCCTTTCCGCCCAGGTTGAATATTTTGAAAGAGAATTGATCAGACAGGCCCTTGAACAATCCCGAAATAACCAGAGTGCTGCCGCCCGCCGGCTTGGGCTGAACGAACGAAATCTGCGTTATAAACTCCAAAAATATAATCTGAAGTAAACGAATCATTCAAAATCAGCTCTTTTTTATCATGTGAGTCTACCCGATATAAATGTAAATTTCGGTGGCTGATAAAATAGACAGGATAACCGGAGAAAGAAATAAGACTTAAGAAACAAGAATGAAGAAAAACAAAAGCCAGCCATGGTTTTCTTCGTACCCGCTACCTCTTTGTGGTTAATCACTCTGCTGGTTTTAATCTGTGAAAATCCGTGCTGTGCCCGGCTCTGTCGGGTCATCCACGGCTAAAGAATTTCGGCAGTATCACAGGACGAATTGGTAATCCTTCATTTCGGATTTGTGCTAATTCGTG
>DYOS01000024.1:25527-35596 GCA_020720405.1 Caldithrix sp.
GTCATTCGTGGACAAAATAACTCAGTGGTTTTTGATGCTAATTTCTTCGTTGATTTTATTCGGTGAAAATCTGTGTAATCAGTGGTTAAAAAGGTTTGGGTTCTTCAATTCCCGGTTCGGTATTCCTTCCATCTATTTTCCGGGGTTCATTTCTTCTGCAGTTTTAGTGTGTCGAGTTAAAAATAGCCCGACAAATTTGTCGGACAGCCTTCGACAAAATTGTCGCAAAAGCGGGTAAAACTGTGCTTTTTGCACGATTTTCCTTTTAAAATTCTGGCATTCAGTTTGAACAATTACGGTCAACAGTTTTTCAAACAAACCAAACAGGAGTTAATATGAAACGCTTTTATTTTTTTGGAATGTCAGTTCTGTCTTTACTTATGGCGGCCCAGCTTTGGGCTCAACCTGGTCCCGGCCGTTTTATGAACGCTGACCAGGATGATGAGTTTGAACCTCGCCTGGTCCGGGTTCTGGACCTGACCGAAGATCAACAGGCAAAAATTGAAGCCTGGCAACTGGAACTGCAAAAGGCCAATCTTGAACGGCGGGGAGATCTGCCTAAACTGCACACCGAGTTGCAGTTGATGATTGTTGATGAAAAAACGAGCGAGGCAAAAATCAAAGCTCTGGTAGAGAAAATCAATGCTCATCAACAGGCTAATCAACTGGAACGCATCATGCTCCAGCGGAAAATCCGCACCATTCTAAGCGACCAGCAAAAAATCCGCTTTGACAAGATGATCCTTGATGGTCCAGGCCAATTTATGCGCCATCAGCGTCCGCAGCGCGGCGGCGGAATGGATATGCCGGGAGCCGATTGTGGAGGAAGAAGACCTTTCCGCCATTAAACTAAAATAATCCTCCTGCCCAGGAATCTGCCGCAGCATCCGGCAGATTCCCTTTCATTTTTTTTAAATCTGTAAAGACCATTTTAAAAGTCACGATAAGCAAAGAAAAAAGCGTGGTAATTATGAAATTAATATTACTTTTTCCCTTGCTCTTTATTATTACGGCCTGTGTGTTTCAGAATAGTCAAAAAGCTGGGAATACCGGTTCGCAGAATCAAATGGTCAATCTGGGTGAGGTCAGGGATGGTATGGCTTTGCATCCGGCCGGGGTGTTCATCATGGGCAGCAATTACAAGAAAAATGAGGCACCGCAACACGAGGTTGAACTGGATGCTTTCTGGATGGATATCCATGAAGTTACGGTAAGCCAGTTCAGGGAATTTTGCCGGCAGACCGGTACTAAATTTCCGGTGCAACCGGACTGGAATAGTGAAAACCATCCGCTGGTCAATGTCACCTGGAACGAGGCCGAAGCTTATGCCCGATGGGCAGGTAAAAGGTTGCCCACCGAGGCTGAGTGGGAATATGCCGCCCGTTTCCGGAACAGTGCAGCAGAATATGACTACGGGACCCAAAATCTGTTTGGACGGCAATTTGGCAATATTGCCGATGAATCGCTGCTGCGCCTGAAATTACAGTTCCCGGTAAAAAGCAATTATGATGATGGATTTGTATTCACTGCCCCGGTTGGACAATATTCACCAAACCGCTTTGGTGTCTGTGATTTAGATGGAAATGTTCTGGAATGGTGTGGCGACTGGTACGCCGGTGATGGTTATAAAGAAGGCCGAATCATGAACCCGGCCGGCCCTGAAAACGGCCGCTACAAAGTGATCCGCGGCGGAGCCTATAACCGCTCCGGTTATTATCTGCGGGTTAGTTACAGGTCCTGGTATCCGCCTCATGTTCGTTTCGATTTTATCGGATTTCGTTGTGTCCGGAGCGCGCAGCCCGGGAACCGGAACAGCGAGTTGAAAATGACCCTTCTGAATGAATAACTTTATTTTTACATTAAATTTGTGTTTCTGTATTTTCTTCCGAAAATTTTCTATCTGAATTGATACAAGGGGAAAACTAAAAATATGAGCACCAGAAAAATTCTTGTGGTAGACGATGAAGTAGAATTACTGCATCTTGTAAAGAAGACACTTTCCCGGGAAGACTTTGAAATAACTACCTGCAGCGACCCTGGTCAGGCCCGGCAACTGATCGAATCTGAATCCTTTGATCTGGTAATTACGGATAAAAACATACCCGGAATAAATGAGGTGGAAGAGTCAGGGCTGATGTTGCTTGAGTTTGTTAAACGTTTTTCTCCAGCCACCGAAGTAATTATGATGACCGGTCACGCCTCAGTTGAATCAGCAATTGAAGCCATGAAACTGGGTGCCTTTGATTATATCCGGAAGCCGTTCAACCTGATTGAACTTCAGAAGAAAGTTGACCGGGTATTGGATTATCATCACTTTATCAACCCGGAAAACACGATTGCCAGTTACCGCAACCTGCATAATCAGATACTTGATTCTTTGGGGACTATTTATTCCGGCGAAATATTCCAGGAACACTTATCAAAGATTGAACAGCAAATTGACCGCTTGTTCGATGCTCAGAAATACCGGGAACGCATTCTGATTACCCTGCGTGATGCCATGAATGAGATCGCTCTCTTATCCGAGCAGTTGCTTGATGAAATGGATAAGAATGATCCGCACTCTGAGTTGGTTCAGAAAATTGTTCTGCAGACCGGGAAAAGAATCTGACCCGGCAGCACGTCATAATAAAGTCACTTAAATTCTTAACCCTGTTTTAAATCTACCGGACAAAAAAATTTTAGCGGCATGTGCCGAATATCTTCTCCCGTCCATCATTCGGTTCAGGTTGCTGATTGCTTTTAAATTGGCCGGGGTATAGTTTTCCTGAAAGTATAAGGAAAACTTATGACCAGTAATTTTCAGGAAAAATTTGACCAACTGCGCCGGGAATATTTCCGCCAGGCAAAAGCCTACCTGCTTTTCTTCGAGTGCAGCGAACGGCGTTTGGAGCAGCCTGTCCGGGAAAAATTATATGACGAATTTGGCCGCCAGACAATCAGTCCGGAACCGGAATGGCCAGACACCTGGTTGAATGATGAGAAGAGTTTCGATCAGCTCAGCAAGATGATCGGTAACTATCTGGAGTCCGAAAATTATCAGCATGAGAAATTTCTGAATCCGCCGGACCGCCTCCGCCATTATTTATGGAATAAGGCCCGCACTGAAGTACACACACTGCTCCAGGCAATGGGAAGGTAAAGAAAACGAAAATGAATGATTCATTAATCTATTCCGATCTGGCCGGTCTCTTTGAAAAATGGGCCGGGGAACCGGTTATCAATACTGAACCATTGCCCGCCCATGGTTCCGACCGGCGCTACTTCCGCCTGAGCGGTCAATCCCGCCGGGCAATCGGTGCCTTCAACCCGGACCGCAAGGAAAATATGGCCTTTATTGAATTCTCCCGCCATTTCAAAGGCTGTTCTCTGCCCGTACCGGAAATTTACAGTGTTGACCTCGACCGGAATATTTACATTGAACAGGATCTGGGCGATGAAACTTTGTTCAGTTTCCTGAGCCGGGTGAGAACAGATCACCATTTCCCGGAGCAGGTTCTGCAGATATATCGCAAGGTGCTGCTCGAACTGCCCCGTTTCCAGCTTGAGGCAAGCAGGGATCTTGATTTTTCCGTCTGTTATCCCCGGGCTCGTTTTGACCGCCAATCGATGATGTGGGATCTGAATTATTTCAAATATTATTTTCTGAAGCTGGCTAAAATCTCCTTTGATGAACAGGCGCTTGAAGATGATTTTGGCACCCTGGTCAATTATCTGCTCTCCACAGAAATGGATTATTTCCTGTACCGTGATTTTCAGTCGCGGAATATTATGATTGTAGATGGTCAGCCGTATTTTATCGACTATCAGGGCGGCCGGCGCGGTGCCCTGCAGTATGATCTGGCCTCGCTGCTCTATGATGCCAAAGCGGATATCCCCCAGCCGGTTCGGGATCTGCTTTTGAATGAATACAGCACCCTGCTCCAGGAAAAATATAATATTCCGGCCGGGCAGTTTAAGCAGTACTATTTCGGTTATGTTTTTATCCGGCTGATGCAGGCGCTTGGTGCCTATGGTTTCCGTGGCTTTTATGAAAGGAAAAGCCATTTTCTAAAGAGTGTGCCCTTCGCCATCCAAAACCTGGAATGGCTGCTCAATAATGTCACGCTACCTGTAGCCATGCCGGCGCTGGAAAAAGCCTGGCTTGGTATCGTCCGGTCTTCTTTTTTGCGCCAGCTTGGTGATGTCCATTTAAATATGAATGTCCGTATTCAAAGTTTTTCTTATAAACGTGGTATTCCATTGGATGATAAAGGACATGGCGGCGGTTTTGTTTTCGACTGCCGCTTTTTACCTAATCCCGGACGGCTTGATGAGTTTAAAAATCTGACCGGAAATGATCAGCCGGTTATCGAATTTCTGCAGAAGGAAGCCGGGGTTGGTCATTTCCTGGAACAGGTGCAATCCATGATGCGGGGCGTGGTTTCCAATTATCAGGCGCGCAATTTTACCGACCTGATGATCGCCTTTGGCTGTACCGGCGGGCAGCACCGCAGTGTGTACTGTGCCAATCAGTTAGCCGGGTTTTTTGAAAAACTGCCCAACGTCTCGGTTCAGCTCCGTCATCGCGAGCAGGAAATGAAATGAAGGCCATGATTCTGGCCGCTGGTCTGGGAACCAGATTTCGCCCGCTGACCGATACCCTGCCCAAAGCGCTGATCCCGGTCAGGGGACAACCTCTGCTTGGTCGGTTGATTCAAAATCTAAAAAAATCCGGTTATAATGAAATTGTTATCAACACCCATCATTTGGCCGGCCAGATTGAAAAATATCTGCAGGATGAAAATAATTTTAATATTAAAATCCAACTCAGTCATGAGCCGGAAATTCTCGACACCGGTGGCGGTCTTAAAAATGCTGAACCCCTGATTGCGGCAACCACACCTTTTCTTCTCCATAATGTTGATATCCTGACCACGCTGAACCTGGCCGATCTGCACCGTGTCCATCACGATTCCGGTGCTCTGGTTACACTTTTTGTACGAAACCGCAAGACCAGTCGCTATCTGCTCTTCGATCAGCACCGCCAGCTCTGCGGCTGGAAGGACGAAATAAAGAATGAAACCCGTTGGGTGAACGATGAAAAACCCGGGTCTGAAATTCAGCAATGGGCCTTTTCCGGGGTCCATTATATCAGCCCGGCCATTTTTAAGCTCATGCCTCCGGTCAGCCGCTATTCCATCATTGATGTTTATCTCGAACTGGCCGCCCGGTTTCCGATCAAAGCCTATCTGGACGATCAGGTTTTCTGGCTGGATGTGGGCAAGCCGGAATCGCTGCGTCAGGCGGATCAATCTGATCAGATCATATAACCTTTATTGACAGAACAAAGTGGTTCCCTTAAATTACTTTCGTTAAATATGTTTAACAATTGTTTGAATTTAGTATTATGAAAGAGCTATGGAAGAAATTTGATGAAATCGAGCTGACCCACAGCAGCGTTCATCATCTTATGGCCATTTTTGATCTGCTTCAGATTCACGGCTATGTCCGGGCAGTGGACATTGCTAATTATCTTAATATCAGCCGCAGCAGCGTCTCCATCACCATTCGAAAACTAAAAAACCGCGGTTATGTAACCGAGGATGAAAACAAATTTTACCGGTTGGCGGCACCGGGTGAACAACTTATTCAGACAGTTCTGACCAAGCGCGGTATCATCCGTATATTTTTTCGCGAAGTTTTAAACCTGCCTGATCATCTTGCTGAAGCCGAGGCCTGTAAAATTGAACACCTGTTAGAGGAGGAGACCGGCCAGAAACTGATGAGTTTTATCGGATTATATCTTTCAGAGAATAAAATAGCGGAGGATTTCCGGAATATCCGGACCGACTTTAACTACCATTGTGATACCACGGAAGCCTGTACCAACTGTGAGGCAGATTGTTACTTTGCTTCTCACCCATTTGAAATAGATAAACCACTCAGGAGAACGGAATGAAGAAACTAAGTCTGATTGCCATCGCCCTGCTGCTCTCCGGCTGCGCCCGGATTATGATTGACCAGCCGGCGATAACTCAGGATGAATTGAAAGCACACATAAGCTACCTGGCCAGTGATGAATTGAAAGGCCGGAAACCCGGCACGGCTGAGGCCGACCAGGCGGCTGCTTATCTTGCAGATCATTTTAAAAAATTTGGACTGAAACCAATGGGAAATCAGGGCTTTCAGTATTTTGACGTTGTAACCAGCATCAAAGCAGGATCAGCGAATAGGCTGCAGGTGGGTGATTCGCTTTATACTGCCGGAAAACAATTCACCCCCCTTGCTCTTTCCGGCAATGATTCCGCCCTGGCGGAAGTTGTCTTTGCCGGTTATGGTCTGGATGTGAAAACGGATGAAATTACCTGGCAGGATTATACCGGTCTGGATGTTAAAGCAAAATATGCCATGGTTCTTCTCGATCACCCGGATCTGGATAATCCCCACAGTCCCTTTGACATGCATTCCGATCTGCGGAAAAAAGCATTGACCGCCCGGGACCAGGGTGCAGCCGGGTTAATCATTGTCGCCGGAACTAAGTCCGAAGCAAAGGATATACTTTTGCCGCTGATCTACGACCAAAGCCAGTCCGATGCCGGTCTGCCGGTTTTTCAGATTAAGCGGAAAGTGGCTGACCAGGTTTTAGCAGCCAGCGGGAAAACAATTACCGCACTTGAAGCAGCCTTGGTCGAATCGCGTCAGCCGGCTTCTTTTGCCACAGGAACCGAAATTAATGCCCGTATCGAAGTTGTGCAGCAGAAGGTAACCACCCAGAATGTCATTGCCCTGCTGGAAGGTTCTGATCCAAATCTGAAAAATGAGTTTGTAGTTATCGGCGCCCATTACGACCATCTCGGTTTCGGCGGTCCGGGCAGCGGTTCACGCCGTCCCGATACTGTTGCCGTACACAACGGCGCCGATGACAATGCCTCCGGTGTGGCTACCTTGCTGGAACTGGCTGAGCGTCTGGCCGCAGAACGGAAAAATATCAAACGCTCAGTTTTGTTCATGGCTTTCGGGGCCGAAGAGATGGGTCTGCTTGGCTCAAAATATTTCACCAAACACGCCCTGATCAATCTGAAAGATATTAACATCCTTTTTAATTTTGATATGGTCGGCCGGCTGAACGAAGACAAAGACCTGACCATCGGCGGTACGGGTACAGCCGTCGGTCTGGATTCCCTTTTAAAACTCCAGCCGAATACAGCCGGGCTTACTCTGAAATTCTCACCGGAAGGCTATGGCCCCTCCGATCATGCGGCCTTTTATGTGGAAGATGTACCGGTGCTGTTTTTCTTTACCGGTGTCCATGATGACTACCATACGCCTGCCGATGATGTGGATAAAATCAATTTCGACGGGCAAAAGATGGTAAGTGATTATGGCTATGATCTGGTTATGGCCATGGCTGGTAACGGACCGAAATTAATATTTAAGGAAGCCGGACCGAAAGGCCCGCAGGGCGGAAGAGCACGGTTTAAAGTTACGCTGGGTATTGTACCCGATTATGCTTCCACTGCTGAAAATGGTTTGCGCATCGATGGGGTAATCAATGAACGGCCGGCGGCGCGGGCCGGAATGAAAAAGGGCGATATTATTATCATGATGGCCGGCAAACCGGTAAAAAATATCTATGATTATATGTACCGTCTTGCCGAGCTGAAAGTAGGCGAACGGATTAACATTGATGTTTTGCGGGATGGTAAAAAAGAAATTCTGATCGTCGAACTGTAATCAGAACGGAACACGGGCAGGGACAAGCGATAAGAAAACTTTGAACCTGCAGATTCCGGCAGTAGGGCTAAATCCTGAGGAGAAGTGCATATTTATATGGTGATCCGCACTTCTCCCCTCTTTTTAATTTTTATTTGTTGCAAATCTTTGTGCAGTATTATTTGATGCTGAAATATTTATCACCGATGGCAAAAGCCCTTTCTGTATTTTAACTTATAACTTCTTTACAAATCCGGCGTAACCGGGTCTGATCATGTAAAACTATAAGAAAGGGTATTCTAATGAAATTCAAAATGACAGGAGCATTTTTTATGCTTTTATTTCTTTCTTCGCTGGCCACTGCGTCGGATGGCGCGCAGGAACGGACCCGGGCCCAGATTGCCGAAAAATATAAATGGGATCTGACCGAATTGTACAAAACCGATGAGGCCTGGCGGATGGCTAAAAACCAGCTCAACGACCGTCTGCCTTCGATCAGGGAATACGAAAATAAGCTGGGACAATCTTCCGCTAATTTGCAAAAAGCACTGGATAATTATTTTGATATCGTCAAGGAATTTTACCGGCTTTATTCCTATGCCTCCCGTTCTTCTGATCTTGATACCCGTGAAGCCGGAGCGCTGGCCATGGAGCAGGAAATGTCGGCACTGGGCACAAAAATGAATACGGCCTCAGCTTTTATTGATCCTGAGATTCTGGCCATCGATCAGAAGACCGTTGCCAGGTTCTTTAGTGAAAATAAAAAGCTGGGCGTCTACAAACAGTACGTTGATGATATTCAGAGAAGAAAAGCCCACACCCTCAGTTCAGCCGAGGAAAAGGTGATTGCCGATGCCGGTATTATGGCCGGAACACCTGGTGATATTTATGGCATTTTCAGCAATGCCGATCTACCCCGCCCGGAAATAGTTTTGTCTGGCGGAGAGAAAGTAAAGTTGGATGCTCAGGCTTATGGGCGTTACCGGGCCGGTGCCAACCGCGACGACCGCAAAACCGTATTTGAAGCTTATTTCTCAAATCTGAAAACATTTGAACGGACTTTTGGCACCCAGCTCTATGCCCAGGTTAAAAAGGATATGTTTTATAAAAATGCCCGGAATTATGAATCCTCTCTGGAAAGTGCCCTGGATGCCAATAATATCCCGGTTTCGGTTTACACGCAGCTTATTGCCAACGCCCATAAGAATCTGCCGACCCTGCACCGCTATCTGAATTTGCGTAAAAAAATGATGGGGCTGGATAAACTGCATTACTATGATATGTACCCGTCATTGGTCAAAGATGTCGAACTGAAGTATAGTGTGGAAGAAGCGCAGAACTTGATCAAAACGGCCTTGAAACCGCTGGGCAGCGAATATATTGCCACTTTGGATAAGGCCTTTTCCAGCCGTTGGATCGATATGTATCCGACCACCGGAAAACGTTCTGGCGCTTATTCTACCGGTGATGAATATGATGTCCATCCTTTTATCCTGATGAATTATAATGACAAGTATGATGACGTCAGCACCCTGGCTCATGAACTTGGCCATACCATGCACAGCTATTTTTCCAATAAAACCCAGCCTTTTGTCAACAGCCAGTATCCAATTTTCCTGGCTGAAGTGGCTTCAACGGCCAATGAGGCGTTGCTGATTGACCATGTGCTGGGAACCATTACGGATCCTCAGGTGAAACTGGCCCTGTTGGGAAATTACCTGGAAGGTTTTCGTACCACTTTATTCAGACAGACTATGTTTGCCGAATTTGAACTGAAAATACATGAACTGGCCGAAAGCGGCGAAGCTCTGACCGGTGAAAGGTTTAGCCAGATCTATCTTGAATTACTGAAGCAGTATTACGGCGCTGCTGAAGGTGTAACCGAAGTGGAAGACCTGTACGCTATTGAATGGGCTTATATACCCCATTTCTATTATAATTTTTATGTCTTCCAGTACTCAACATCGTTCTGTGCCTCGACCGCCCTGGCTGAGAAAATGAAGAATGGCGGACAGGTTATGGTCGATAGGTACATCAATGATTTTCTAAGCGCAGGCAGTTCGGACTATGCCATTCCGATTCTGAACAAGGTTGGTGTGGATATGACCACATCCGTTCCCTTCGATCTGACTATCGCCAAAATGAATGCTATTATGGATGAAATTGAGAAGATTATCGGCAGATAAATTTCCGGCTGATGTAGTAATTAAAACCTGCCTGGTCCCAAGATCAGGCAGGTTTTTTTATTTGCGGACACCTTAAAAAACCAGTGAATCCGCCGGCCTTTCTCTTATCGCCGGTGAGAAGATTGCTATAGTAGGTCACCCGCCATAGCGGCCGGATGACAAGCCAAAGTTGTCTTGCTGAGTCCCGA
>DYOS01000135.1 GCA_020720405.1 Caldithrix sp.
TTCCCGACAATCTCAGCGGCAAATCAGAGGGGAAATCGTGTCCATTTTACTGACCGGAGCCACCGGTTTTATCGGCAATCATATCCTGAAACATCTGCCCGAATCGGAACCGGTACTCTGCATCGTCCGCCCAGGAGCAGTTTCCCGGCTTCAGATTTCCGGCCGGCTGCCCGGATTAATCCCTATCACGGGCAATTTTTATGACCCGGCTTTGTACAGTCATTCCGCTTTTAATCAACCCATCAGAACTATAATCCATGCAGCCGCAATCCGCGGTGCCGGTCAAAGCACGGATCAGACCTATCAACAGGTTAATGTATCCGGAACATCACTTCTTCTGGATTTTGCCCGGCGTAAATCCGTTGAACAATTTATCTATATAAGTACAGTCGGCGTACTCGGCACCATTCCTGAAACCGTTCCGGCCGTTCCGGAAATGACGTGTCGACCGGATAATCTTTATCACCGGACCAAAGCAGAAGCCGAACAACTGGTCCGGAATGCTGCCTCTGCCCAAATGAGCTCAATTATTCTGCGCCCGACCATTACCTGGGGGAGCGGCGATAACGGCTTTTTACCCAGGCTCATTCGCATGGTCCGGTCGGGAATTTTTATCTATCCCCGGCAACCGGTTCGTTTGCACCTGTTACAGGCCCAATCCCTGGCCGGACTGATCGGTGCCCTTATCAGAGACCAGATCAGAAAAAGCGGAACTTATATGGTTGCCGACCGCGAAAATGTTTTGCTGGATGATCTGGTCGGAATGATTTCCCGGTATTACCGCAATAAACCGTACCCGGCTTATCACCGGCTGCCGTCGGCTGTTTTTAAACTCGCTACCCGGCTGACCGCACTTGCCGGACGGGAAGGTTTACAAACCAGTCTGCAATTAATTTCTGCCGATTGGTATTATGATATTTCTAAAACCGTAAATGAATTGTATTTTAAACCCGTTGATACCCTGTCCGTTTTACCGGAGGTTTTCCCTGAATATGCAGATTGATCCCCGCGCCGCAGAATTTATGAATGTCTTTTCGGCCTGGCCGGAGTATTTCAAAAACTATCACGAAGGTTTGGGCACGACCTACGAGCGATTTATCCTGCACGATTATTTCCGGCAGATCGCCGACCGTTACCGGGTCAGTTCTCTTATTGAGGTGCCCAGTTTTGGCATGACCGGCATCTCCGGAATAAACAGTTTATGGTGGAGCGCCGCCGGCATAACCCCCACCGTTCTGGACAATGACCGTGACCGCCTGCAGAAAATTGCCGCCGTCTGGCAGGAACTCAATCTTCCCATTAACCTGCAGTTTTATGAAAACGAATCCGTACTACCCTTTGCCGACGGACAGTTTGATTTGAGCTGGAATTTTGCGGCCCTGTGGCTGGCCGCAGATCTGGATTCCTTCTTAGCCGAATTATCCCGGATTACCTCAAAAGTAATTTTTATCTGTGTTCCGAATAATAAGGGCATCGGCTACCGGATGCGGGCCAAAGGGCTGCCCGGCCGGATGAACGGATTCAACCTGGACTGGATTGAGCCGCAATTATTTATCCCAAAACTGGAGAAAATGAACTGGCAGGTCTGGAAAAAGGGTTATCTCGATATTCCGCCCTGGCCGGACATCGCCATGAAGAAAGAAGACATGCTGCGCCGGGCCGGATTGGGCTTTCTTGTCCGTGAAAAGCAACCGGCAGAAAGCGGTCAGGATTCCGGGCGGCTGACCATCGTAGATTACTTCAACGGGACAAATCCTGATCTGGAGAAGCAGATTCTGCGCTATGGTTTTCTGGAGAAGGCACCCTGGCCAATTCCAAAATACTGGGGCCATCATCGTTATTTTATTCTGGAACGGGTCTGATTTATGGTTTCTGTGATTATCCCTTCCTATAATTCCGAAAGCACCATTGCCGGCTGTCTAAAGGCACTGCTTGGGCAAAACTGCGCTGAACCTTTCGAAATTATTCTTGTGGACAGCTCCGCCGACCGCACACCGGAAATTGTCCGGGCCGAATATCCCAATATCAAATACACCCATCTGCCGGTGAAGACCGATCCGGGAACAGCACGCAATCTTGGATTAAGCCAAAGCAGCGGTGAAATCATCTGTTTTATTGACTCGGATTGCCAGGCCATGCCCGGCTGGATTGAAAATTACCGGCAGGCGCATCGGGCTATGACCTACCATGCCATCGGCGGAAGTGTGGTTAATGGCAACGATCCGGCCCTGGAGGTGGCCTGGGCCGGTTACTTCGCTGAGTTCCGGGAGTTTATCCCGGAGCAGGCCAGACGGGAAGTCAGTCATATCCCGACCTGTAATATTTCCTACAAGCGATCCGTTCTGGAAAACCTCGGCGGGTTTAATCCTTCGTTTTATCCTCAGGAAGATTTGGAGCTGAACTTCCGTTTACAAAAAAACGGGGGCAAAATATTGTTTCTGCCGGGTGCCCAGGTACGTCACCGGCACCGCGAAACTGCTGCTTCCTTTTATCAGCATCAGCGCCGGGTTGGAGAAATCACCTCACGCATGTTAAAAATATTACCACTGGAAGGTCAGTCTATCGCCTGCAGCCGCTTGAAAACTATTTTGGCTGCACCGCTGCTTCCGGCTGTAAAATGGCTGCGCACCGTTCTGTTATTCAATAAATTAAATCCACGACTGCTGCGTGAGCATCCCAAAGCCCTGTGGTATCTGGCCTGCGGCATGTGGCCCTGGATGCAGGGTTTTATCAAAGGCGTTTTTACCAGCCATGCCAATTTTCCGGAAAAGTGCCCATGAAGCCGCTGATTATCATACCGACGCTAAACGAAGCACCCAATCTGCAGAAACTGATACCGGAATTATTCCGCCGCCATCCCGATCTTCATGTTCTGGTTATCGATGCCGCCTCGGTCGATGAAACACCGGGACTGATTAATACCCTTAAAAAAAAATACCCCCATCTTGATGTTCAGCAGCAGGCCCGGAAAGACGGTTTCGGCGGCGCCCTGCGTCAGGGTTTCCGTTTTGCCCTGCAGGGCGAATTTGACCCGATCATTACCATGGACGGAGACGGTGCCCACGGCCCGGAATACATCGCTGAATTTCTGGAAAAAGCCAACCGCTACGGACTAACCATCGGCTCACGCTACATCGACGGAGTCCGGGTTGAAGGCTGGCGTTTCCGCAAGCTGCTCGTTTCCAAACTGGCCAATATGTACGTTTCATACCTGCTGGTAAAACCGATCTGGGATTTCACCTCAGGCTTCCGCTGTTACCGGCGAAGTTTTCTGCAGAGCATTGAAATTGGTGCCTTGCACGATGTGGCCTACATTATTCAGATTCAGTTGCTGCACCTGGCTTACCTGCACCGCATCCGGATTAAAGAAATACCCTTTATGTACCGCGAAAGCCAGGCCAACGAATCCAAAATCAGTGTCAACACCAAATCGCGGACCATGTTCTATATTTTAAAATACCGGGCGCCTTTCCTCGAAATTCTGCGTCACCTGGCCTATCTGCACAAGGAATACGAGCGCTTTGTTGATGAATACGAGGAACTGGCCAATCCGCCGACCCTAAAGGATGACGGTCATTTCGAGGTCAAAGCGCATTATACAGTCAGTGTCGGAGTTATGGCCTATAATGAGGAAAAGATTATCGGACGCTGTCTCGATGCCCTGCTTGGTCAACAGACAAAAAATTGCACCATCAATGAAATTTTAGTTGTTTCTTCGGGCTCAACCGACCGCACCAATGATATTGTTCTGGAATATTCAGCCCGCTACCCGCAGGTGCGCCTGATAATTCAATCGCGTCGGTTGGGCAAGGCCAGCGCCATCAACGAATTTCTGAGCCGGGCTTCCGGCGATATTGCCGTGCTGGAAAGCGCCGATACCGTGCCCGGTCCTGATACCGTTGAGCGGCTGATTGAACCGTTTTGGGAGGCAAAGGTCGGCATGGTCGGCTCGCATCCAATACCGGTCAACGACGGTAAAACTTTTGTCGGCTTCTCGGTGCGCAAGCTTTGGGCAATGCACCATGAAATGGCGCTGGAAAGCCCCAAGTGCGGTGAAATGGTCGCCTTCCGCAATATAGTTTCGCGCATTCCAAAATATACCGCCGTCGATGAAGCAGCCGTCGAAGCTATTTTGATCCAGTCCGGCTATGAACTGCGTTATGCACCGCTGGCCTATGTTCAGAACAAAGGTCCGGAAACCTTGCGTGACTTTATCAAACAACGCCGGCGGATCGCCTCCGGTCACCGCCATCTGAAGGCAACCATGGGGCATGAAGTTACCACACAAAAGGGAATGAAAATTCTTAATACCACTTTAAAACTTCAGCGCTGGACACCGAAAGAAGTCTGGTTTATGGGCTGGCTGATGGTTTTCGAAGCCTACAGCCGGTTTATGGGTATGATTGATTTTTACCTGCGTGATAAAAACCCGTTTATCTGGGATATATCCCTGACCACGAAAAAGATGTGATGAAGCAATTTTTACCAAAAGGTTGGTGGCTGGTTCTGATTCTGGCCGCAACGCTGCGTCTGGCGCTTATTTTTAGTGACCATTATCTTTCCCCGGACGGCAGCCATTATGCATCTCTGGCTGAAGGGATTTCCGAAAATGGTGCATACCACAGTCGCGGCGCTCATTTCCCCGATATTATTCAACCGCCTTTGTACCCCCTGCTGACTTCTTTTCTGGTGCCGCTAAGCGGAGCGGAAATCGCCGCCCGGTTGATTTCGTTGCTCGCCGGTGTCGGGCTGATTGCCCTGCTGATGTTCTGGATCAGCCGGTCGGAAGGCCATGGGAAACTGGCCATTTTCAGCGGTCTGCTCCTGGCTGTGCATCCGGCGCTGGCCGCCAATTCATCACAATCAGCCACTGAAAGTCTGTACTTTTTATTTATTGCCGGCGCTTTTTATTCCGGCTGGCGACAATTCTGCAATCCGGCCTGGCACCGACCACCGACCACTGCTTTATTCCTGGCACTAGCTTACCTGACCCGGCCTGAAGCACTGGCTTTTATGATTCTTTTCCTGCCGCTGATGATTTATTCCGGTCAGGGTTGGCGGCAAAAAATAATACATCCGCTGCTGTTTGTGTTGGTGTTGATCCCGGTGCTGGGCTGGTACAGCGGCTGGGCTGAAAAAGACATCGGCTACCACACCATTTCTCCAAAAATCAAATTTGTGCGCAGCCATGCCCGGGTTGCCGCCTGGCTGGGTCCGCAACTGAATGATCTGCCACCCGGCAGCCGGGAAGAAGCTATAAAATATGCTCTCACCCCGGATTC
Source organism: Caldithrix sp. (assembly GCA_020720405.1). Classification (GTDB taxonomy): domain Bacteria; phylum Calditrichota; class Calditrichia; order Calditrichales; family Calditrichaceae; genus DYOS01. Next base: position 5,283 of record DYOS01000135.1, read on the forward strand.
CACCGCCCTGGCGGCTGATGCGGTTTTTTATAAAAAATTTCACCCGGCAACGGCTACAGCTTCCGCACCTCTGCTTCCGGCGCTCAGCCGGCAGATAACCGGTTCATTGCTTTCAGCACTGAAAAAAATGATTCAACCCGATTTTATTTCACCGCTCTATCTTCTGCTCGGCGCAGCGGGACTTTTTTTACTTCAGCGGCGCCGGCTGCTCAATGGAAAACTTATTTTATATCTGCTCTGGCTGATTCCCGGTTTTTTTATTTTCACCCTGAGTCACGTTGAAGAGCGGTTTCTTCTGCCTTTTGTCATTCTATTGACAATTCCGGCTGGGTGGATGTGGCAGGAACTGACCGGCAAGCGCCGGATTATTATTCTTTTAACCCTGCTGCTGGCCGCATCGCTGCTTCCGGGCTGGCGCGCGGAACAGCGGGAAATGCGGGATAAAAATTATTATTATCACGCAGGCCAGATGATAAAAGAACTTCTGCCTGCAGGCGTAACGGTTTGTGCTAATAAACCGCAGGCCGTTTTCTGGAGCGGTCTAAAATTTAAAGCCCTGCCTTTTGCACCGGTTGAAAAACTTAGCTTATATTTTGCGCGTCAAAAGGCCGATTACCTGCTGCTGGAAAGCAACGACCGGTTGCGCCGGCCCTACCTTCCGGTAGAGTTGGCCGATGCCGGGCAGGTACCCGGATTGATTCTTGAACATATCGTGCGGGTGGAAGAACAAAAATTCTACCTGTTTAAAATAGTAAAATAAAATACAGGCGGTAAGAATTATGCAGGACAAGATTAAAACCTATTTGCAGGATGTGCGGCAGCAGGTTGACCGGGCCATCGAACAGGTGCTGGAAAACGAAAATCCGCTGATCGAAGGATTATACAAATCGGCAGCCTATTCCACCGGCGGCGGGAAACGGGTGCGGGCGGTATTTACTTATCTGGTCGGTAACATTTTTGAGGTTCCCGGCGAGCAATTGCTGACCCCGGCCAGCGCTATCGAGCTGATCCACGCCGCTTCGCTGATTATGGACGACCTGCCCTATATGGATGATTCCCAGTTGCGCCGCGGCAAACCATCCAACCACGTGGTTTTCGGTCAGGATGTGGCGCTGTGCGCCAGCATTGCCCTGATCAGCGAGGCTATCCGCATGGTTCTTGAAGAAAAAGGAATCAGCGATGACCATCGGATTAAAATGGCCGCCGTACTGACCCGTTCCTTCGGATTTGACGGACTGGCTGCCGGGCAGTACGTGGATCTGAAGTTGAAAAGAAAAAATATTGAATTTGGCATCATCGAGTATATCAATCACAAAAAAACCGCGGCTCTGTTTTCTGCTGCCGGTCAGATCGGGGCCATTCTGGGTCAGGCCAATGCTGATCAGATGCAGGCGATCAGCGATTTTTCAGCCAACATCGGTTTCGCCTTCCAGATCATGGACGACATTTTGGACGTGGCCGGAGATGTAAAGGTGGTTGGCAAAGACCTGGAACATGATAAGATGAATTTTGTCAAACTGGTCGGTATGGAAAAGGCCCGGGAATATCTGTTTGATTACCAGAAACGGGCCCTTGAGGCCTTGACCGTGTTTGGGGAACGGGCCGGGGAAATTACCGCTTTCGCTGAATACCTGATCCACCGGGTGCGGTAACTGTCATTTTACAGCAAAAAAGAAAGTATGCAGGGATTGCATCTTACAGTTAGTTCGGCTCCAATCGGTGGCTGAAAAGAATTTTTGACAGGATCACAGGATGGATAGGATGATAAAGAGCTCTGTGGTTATTTTCTTTTT
>DYOS01000136.1 GCA_020720405.1 Caldithrix sp.
AACCCCGCCCATGCGGGGTTTGGTTTTCCTCTACAAATATGTAACCCCGCCCATGCGGGGTTTTGTTTTCCTCTTTCTTCTTAAATCTTTTGTCATATTTCCAGGTATTCTTTGATCACCCGGCTGTACAAACGGTGTTCTTCCTGCAGGCCGCGTTCTTCCAGCTCGTGCAGACTGTTTAGCCCTTGCATATTAATTGTTGCCTTTGCCAGCACCCGCCCGGTGTCCACACCCTCGTCCACCAGATGCACCGTAATTTTTGTTTCCGGCAATTTCTGCTTCCAGGCCCATTCGTATCCGCCCAACCCCTTAAATTGATCCGTATCCGCCGGGTGAATATTGATGATCCGGTCTTTGAACGGCCGGATAAACTCCGGGGTCAGAATGCGCATAAACCCGGCCAACACAACTAAATCGGGTTTAAACTGCTGTACCGCAGCCAGAAGTTCGCGGTCGAAGCTGATTCTGTCCTTACCTTTGGATGGTATGACCCGGGTTTCAATCCCGGTTTGCCGGGCAAATTCGAGTCCGGCGGCTGTCACTTTATTACTGATCACGGCAACCACTTCGGCTATATTTTTCAAAATCCCGTCCCGGGTCTGACGGACGATGGCCTGCATATTACTGCCCCGTCCGGAAATCAGTACGACCAGCCGTTTACTCATCTGGTAAACCCTTGCGTCCAATATCCCGCCGGAAAAAAGCATCGTCAAAACGGATTCCGGAAACCGCGGCATACGTTTCATAGATCGCTTCTTGCAGGGTGCTGCCATGGCCAACCACATTCAAAACACGTCCGCCGCTGCTGACCACCCGCCCATCCCGGCGACTGGTTCCGGCCTGAAAAACCATCTGGTTGGCATTAATTTTTTCCAGACCCGATATCTCCATGCCTTTTGGATAGACACCGGGATAACCTGCCGCAGCCATAACCACATCGACCGCATAGCCCAGATTGAATTCTATTTTGAACCCGGATAAGTTGTTCTCCAGCGCGGCCAGTGTCAGGTCGAGCAGATCAGATTTAAGCATCGGCAACAGGACTTCGGTTTCGGGATCGCCAAAACGGACATTGTATTCCAGCAGGTGCGGGCCGGATTCAGTCTGGATAACTCCAAAATAAATTACACCGTGATAATCAAATTTTTCTGCCTGCAACCCGGAAAGGGTCGGCTGAACAATTTCCCGGTCGATTTCTGCTAACATCTCTGGGGTACAAAAGGGTACTGGACAATAAGCGCCCATCCCGCCGGTGTTCGGGCCCTTGTCTCCATCAAAAGCCGCTTTATGATCCTGAGCCGGAAGCAGCATTTTTATATCCTGTCCGTCGGTAAAGCCGATCAGCGAAATTTCCTGACCATAAAAGCGCTCTTCAAAGTACAAAGGCGCTTCTGCTCCAAAACTATCATAAAGATTATGCAGCGCCATCCGGGCTTCCTCCTGATGGCTGCATACATAAACGCCTTTTCCGGCGGCCAGACCGTCATATTTTAAAACTACCTGACCCTTAGTTTTTTTTATGATTTCTTCGGCTTCAGCCCGGTTGGCCGGCTGCCAGAAATCGGCGGTGGCCACACCATATTTTTTCATAAACTGCTTGGCAAACAGCTTGGAGCTTTCCAGTTGCGCGGCCTGCCGGTCGGGACCAAAAACCCGCAGCGGTTGATTTCTGAAATAATCGACAATACCCTCAGCCAGCGGCTGCTCGGGACCAACAAAAATCAGCCCGATATTTTCCTTCTCAACAAAGATTTTCAGTGCTTTAAAATCACATGGATCGATTGGGATATTATTTTCGGTACCGCCATTTCCCGGCACGGCAAATACTTTTTCAACCTGCGAACTCTGGGCAAATTTCCAGCACAGGGCATGTTCCCTGCCCCCGGAACCAAGAACGGCGATGCGCATCAGACCTGCTCCTTCCGGAACTCTGCCCAGTCGGCCAGTACCCGCTGACAAACGCTGACCGACAAACCGGTATATAATTCCGGCCTGAGTGCGGATAGCTCTGCTTTAACCTGATCATTAACCGGCAGTTGTTTATAAAATGTGGCCAGGTCCGCTGCGCTGATATCTTTACCCCGGGTCAGGTCTTTGAGCAGATCGTAGGGATTTGGTAAACGCTCGCGGCGCAGAATGGTTTGTATCGGCTCGGCCAGCAATTCCGGGTGACGGCTGATTTCGGCGCGGCAGAAATCACGGTTCAGGCTAAGTTTACCAAGCCCTTTGATGGTTTCGGCCAGAGCCAGATAACTGTGTCCGAAGACCAGACCAAAATTGCGGGTGGTGGTGCTGTCCGAAAGGTCACGCTGCAAACGGGATGACATCAGTTTGCGGATCATACCTTCGGCAACCGATTCGGCAATGGCCAGATTGCCTTCACTGTTTTCAAAATTAATGGGATTCACTTTGTGGGGCATGGTTGATGAACCGACCGCCCCGGCTTCGGCGGAAAGCAGAAGGTAGCCGAGCGTCAGATAAAACCAGATATCGCGGTCAAAATCAGCCAATATCAGGTTGAAATGCTGTATCCGCTGCAGAAAACCTACCCAATGATCGTGGTCTTCAATCTGAGTGGTGGCCGGATTTGGTTCCAGTCCCATCTGCTGCAGGAAGTGATCAGAAAAGGAAATCCAGTCAAATTGAGGGAAGGCGGCCTGAAAAGCAGAATATCCGCCAGTGGCGCCGTTCAGCTTGCCGTAAAATCTGAAATTTTTTATTTCCCTGACCAGACGCAGAAAGCGGTTCAGGTACACGGCCATCTCTTTGCCGGCGGTGGTCGGCGAGGCCATCTGACCATGGGTGCGGGCCGGAAACGGATCGTTTTGCCATTCTTCGGTAAGGTCGGCCAGCATCTGTAAAAATCCGCTTATCTGCGGCAGTAAAACCTGATCACGGTAATTCTTTAGCAACCGGGTCCAGGCCAGGTTATTGACATCCTCGGAGGTCAGGCCAAAATGTACCATATTGGGCTGCGATAATTGCAGGTGGTTAATGATAAAGACTTCGCAGGCTTTGACATCATGGTTGATTTGTGCCTCGACTTCTTTGATTTCCTGATAATGGTTTTCATCAAATCCATGAAGCAGGTTTTCAATGTTTTGCTGCTCGCCTGCGGTCAAAGCCGGGAAAAGGCGGGTTTGGTCAAGCGATAGTAAAAACTCCAGTTCGACGCTGACCCGGGCCTGCATCAGAGCAAATTCGGAAAAATACCCGCCCAAAACCTGAACTTTGGCGGCGTAGCGGTCATCGAGCGGCGAGACAGGTTTGAACATTTATCGTCCCCGGACTTTCTTATCGGCGGCAACCAAACCAGCTTTGGTCTCCCGGATTTCGGCGCTGAAAATTTCGCGCAGACGACGCAGGTTCAGCGCCCGTAAAGCCAGCAGGGCCGCATTTTGCGGATCGACAACGGTACCCGCCGGCGTGTTCGACGGCATCATCAGCGATGAATTAAGATTGACCATCAGATCTGTTTTATCGCTGAAGGGCGGGCAGTTGATAACCGGAATATCGAGATTGGCGGCCAGCGCACCGCCCAGCCCGTTGGAGCGTCCGGCGATGGCGATCACCGCACCCGGTTCGACAGAGTTGATGTATTCGCCGATGACCTGGGGCAGACGTTCGCCGTTTTTATGAGCTGAAACCACCCGCAAATCGACCATGATTTCATATTTTTCGATCACCGATTTCATTTTACGGGCATGTTCAATATCCGTCTCCGAACCCATGATAATAGCCACAAATCCATCTTTGATCAGGTTATGCCGGACCAGGTTCTGATGAACCCGGGCGGCGGTATCAGCCTCAGGCATAGCCAGAGTTTCCCCGGTAATCATTTGGTAAATCTCACGGTAGCGGCGGGTCGTTTCCTGAACAATTTCCGGCGGCAATTCTTCCGGGTAGGCATCGTTAATTTTGTGCTTCATCAAATAACTGCGGACAAATTCTTTATCCAACTGCTCGGCACTTTCCGGGTTGGCCTCGTAATCGGCCTTCGACCAGAAACGGGACGAATCCGGGGTGTGGATTTCATCAATCAGCACCAGTTTGCTGCCGATCAGACCAAACTCATATTTGGTATCAACCAGAATGATCCCCCGTTCAGCCAGCATTTTCGTGCCCCGTTCGAACAGAGCGCGGGCGGTTTCAGCCATGTGTTTATAATTCTTTTCCGAGACCCAGCCCTCGGCGATCAGATCGTCTGCCGAAATTTCCCGGTCACTGGCTTCTTTGGTGGTCGGAGTAATGATCGGCTCAGGAAAGGCCTGGTTATATTTCATCCCCTCCGGAATGGCCACAGCGGACACTTCCCGGATGCCTTTTAGATAAGCCCGCCAGGCGGAACCGGTCAGATAGCCGCGGACGATCATTTCAACCTTGATCGGATTGGCCTCACGAACCAGCGAAATATTGGGATCGACTAACCTGATAAAATGGTTATCGATGATATCGCCCGTATTTTCAAACCAGTACGCCGCCAGTTGATTAAGCACCGCCCCTTTTCCCGGAACCGGGGTTTTGAGTACATTGTCAAAAGCCGAGAGACGATCGGTAGCCACGATCAGCCGGGTTTCCGCATCCACCCGAAAGCTCTCGCGCACCTTGCCGCTGTGGATTTTTTCAAGCTGCGGTGTGTTAAGATTGGTAAAATAATTCGGCATCCAATATCCTTTTACTTATTTTAGTCCGTTCGTCACTGATATTTTTCGTAGAACGACCGTCCAACCCTTTGGATATGTTCAATAAATCCCGGGTCGGTCAGGGAATCGAAAAAAGTCAGATCGAATTGATATGGTAACAGAAGGTCATCAAGTTCGGCCAACAGGGCACTTAAAATATCTGTGGTCAGTTCAGAACCGCCAAGTAAGGTCAGGTCAATATCTGAGCCTGTTTTAAAATTTCCTTTAGCCCGGGAGCCATAGATAAGCACCTTTTCAATCTGCGGAAAATGAGTAAAAACCAGATTAATCTTATTGATGGTTTCCGTGGATAAACCAAACTTATCGCTTATTGCTGTTTTCATTAAGGCTCTCAAAGCTTTTTAAAAGTTTGCCAAAGGCCGGGAAATAAAACTGAACAATATTGTTAGTGATTTTTTTTATCATTTCTTCCTGATAAGTATGGCTGGTCAGTGTCCGGCTTTTAATCATATCCATCCAGATTTCACCATCATCGATTAAGCCGCGTTGGAAGGCCAGCCGAAAAGCATCCTGACTGCCGAGAATTCCGCTTTCCCCCTGCGACTCGAAGTAATCTTTGATCAAATTCCAGGCTAATTCAAAATTATATTCAAAAGATTGAACCAAACCTTCCAGTTCAAGATCATTCAATTCATCTTTTTCCATATATTTTTTAAGACGCTGGTAAGCCTTTTTAAAATTTACCAGACGTTGCTGCCAGCGGATGTCTTGTTCCATAATAGAGCCCGTCATTATTGGATAATTTATCCTGATTAGTGTTTAAAATGCCGGGTGCCGGTAAAAATCAGGGTGATGCCATAGGCATTGCATTTTTCAATTACCGCTTTATCGCGGATTGATCCGCCGGGTTCCTGAATCATTTTTATTCCAGATTCGTGGGCCAGATCGATATTATCGGCGAAGGGGAAAAAGGCATCGGAGACCAGCAGGGTTTTACCAAGCTCAGCCTTTATCCATGCTTTCTTCTCCGTTTCGGAACCAGAATAAGTCAACTCCAGATTTGCGGCGGCCCGGTTTAGGGCCAGCTGAACGGAATTAACCCGGTTGGGCTGCCCGCTGCCCATACCCAGCAATTGCAGATAGCCATCATCTGTTTCACGGACAATGGCGATAGCATTCGATTTTATCTGGCGCACGGCATTCAGACCAAATTGCAGCAGCCTTTCCGAAACCGGCATTTTATGTTCACTCATATATTCTATTTTATCAAACAGACGGTTATCGACGGTTTGCAGCAGAGCAGAGCCGAACAGCATTTTGATTTCTTTCTCCTGTTGCCGGAGCTGCACCGGATCAAAACGGATAATCCGCAGATTACTGTTTTGCCGCAGCTCAGCCATTGCGGCTTCGGTGAATGATGGCGCGGCGATCACCTCCACAAATTTGCGCCGGTTTTTATTTTCATGACCCAATTCGAGGAATCGTACGGTATCGACCCCGACTTCGCGGTTAAAAGCGATCACCGAACCAAAGGCTGAAACGGGATCACCGGCCCAGGCTTTTTCAAACAGAATACGCTGATCATCTCCGCTGGCCAGTCCGCAGGGATTATTATGTTTGATGATGGCACAGGCCGGTTGATCAAGGTCTTTCACCGTTTCCAAAGCGCTGTACAGATCAACTAAATTATTATAGGACAATTCCTTCCCACCTAAAATTTTCAGGTCGGCGAAAGAAGCGGACGAATTGCGCTGCCGCAGGAAAAAAGCCTGCTGATGACTGTTCTCGCCATAGCGCAGGGTTTGAGCCTGATCAAAGGCGGGACGCAAACTAAGCTGCCCGGCAGTTTCATCAAAGGTTGTGGCGATAGCAGCATCGTAATCAGCGGTACGGTTAAAGGCTTTGCGCATCAGCCGGAAACGGGTTTCATAAGACAGACTGCCATCCTGTTCGGTCATTTCCTGCTGTAGTGCCGGGTAATCCGTGGGATCGGTAACAATAGCCACATATTTGAAATTCTTGGCCGCCGCCCGGACCATGGTTGGTCCGCCGATATCGATGTTTTCAATCAGCGTTTCAAAGTCGGCACCTTTTTGTTTGACCGCTTCAAAAGGGTACAAATTGCAGATGACCATGTCGATTGAGGTGATGCCGAGAGCGGCAGCTTCTTCGTGGTCTTTTTCGCGGTCAAAAAGCAGGGCCGATTCAATCTGGAAGGAGATGGTTTTCATCCGTCCGCCAAAGGCTTCGGGATTACCGGTAACTTCTGAAATATCTGTCACCGCTACACCGGCTTCTTCCAGAACTTTTTGGGTTCCGCCGGTGGAGATAATTTCACAACCGGAGTTTTTAAGAAAGGCGGCAAACCCGGTGATGCCAGTTTTATCCGAAACACTGAT
>DYOS01000137.1 GCA_020720405.1 Caldithrix sp.
TTTGAATGCAATATTTATTCGTTTTCCCTTTAAAAATAAAAGATATTGCGAGGCGTTTAGAAAGGATTCGAATTACTCCTCCGCTATCAGCAGGTACATTATTTAAAAAAAATTATGCCCTGCGTATCGAAAAAAACCTATCGCCAACAGCTAACCTGAATAATTCATAAAAATAGCTGCTTTAGCCGGTCTGCAATCCAGATTTTTATGATGGATTGCCGGGTTACCCGCAACCTTTTTGCTTCCTGGTCGGGGGCTTGAATCATCCATGGTGGAAACATTTTTAATCCCGGCAGCTCTTTTTGCCCTGAGATTTAGGCCATATCTTTATGGCATGGCGGTTTTGTGCGGGCCAAAAATCTCGCACCAAGACACGAAGGCACAAAGAAAACAAAACAGTCGGAGCAAAGTTTAGTCCCGGTTATTAAGCAATAGCCTTTAAATTTTAATGAATTTATTCGTCATCTTTTTGCCTTAGTGAGAGAATCAAAAAACACATGCTAAGCTATTATGATCAATGAAATATGGAGAAACCGGCTTTTTCAGCGGCGACTAATTCTACTCATTGATCGATGTGTCAAAATTATAACCGGTTTTTACTATTAAAAAATATAGGTTCCAAAAGTCCCTTTGATCATAAGATTATTCCCCATGCTAAAGCCATAGTCCGGAATTTTATAATAAGCTCCCAGCGGTTCAAACAACAGCGAAACATCTGCCTGGAAAAAGTCAAACATGTTCAATTCAAGACCAACGGCAAAATCAGCATAGACAAATTTGAAATAGTCTTTGGACTTATGGCTATTGCCGTTATTATAGTTGTAATTGTGTTCATAAAAATTGCCGAAGGATATACCGAGACCAGGCTCGTAATAAAAATTGAGAATAGCTTTTGGCATAGTATAATATCTCAGACCAATACCAATTCTGTATTCATTTGCACCGCTTGAATAATGGGAATTTGCGGAGTAATAATATTCACCATTCCAGTCAAAATATTCGAATGAAAGATAATAGCGATCGGGATATGGCCTTCCCTTACCTGCATTTTGCATCGAGACCGAGAAGAGACCGCCGGCCCGGAGCAGGTCGGTCATTGAAGCTGAGCCGCCGATGGCATAGCCAAACCGGTCCTGCTTATGGTAAAAGTCAGGGTTCTGCTGCTTGATTTTTTCATCGGCAATCCCTTTTCCTACGCCAACCACAGCACCTGTTATGAAGCCGATGCCTCCACCCACAATAGCGCCTGAAGCGGTTAATATGCCAACCGCAATTCCGTCATCAATTTTATTGGCGAGTAAATAACTTCCGGCCAAACCAGTACCGGTCACGGCGCCGATGCTGCCATAGCGGATGGAATATTTCATAAACTGGCTAAAGCGGTAATTCAGACCATATTTATCATATAGTGCAGTATCCGGTCTGACGGCAGTGGCTGTAAAAAAGCGGGTGGACGAGACTGAATCGGTTTGGGCGTAGGCAGCAACAAAGATAATCTGCACAGCACACAGGCTGAGAAGAAAAAGACGGATGATTTTCATACGGGCCGGCTCTGGTTTGTTTTGATGAATTGATGATCTGCGATTAATCGTCAGGTGTATATTTTAGCGCAGCGGATAAAGTATTCCTATAAAATTATTTATCTCTGGACGGCAGTAGTCTTTTGGAAAGGCAGATGCCGGCGGATAACCGGACATTCTGGTTTTGAGAATATCAGTGCGGTATCCGGAGCATCTGAGGCGGCGGGAAAAGTAAAAAAGCCTTGCAGTTTTTACTCGGCAAGGCTGGTAAAAGAAAAACTAAAGGGTTGACTATTTCAGGTATTTTTTGCTTTCCCGGCCGTCATCAAACCGGTACAGCAGATGACCTTTTGCTGAATTGGCGCCCGCTTTATAAGCCAGCACACCTTCAACCTTACCATTAATGGCAACACTGACCGGTTTTGTTAAACCAGTGTCAAATTTTCCGGTTTGGGCAGCATCGGGTTGAAATTCTTTCCCATCGCTGTCAACCAGGTAAAAATGATCAGGCTGAAAGGTCATCGCGGTCATGCCGGGATTGAATCCGGTAATGTCAACCATAAAGTAACCGTCTTTGTACTGCGAAGCGGCAATGGCAAAAGGAAAATCGGTGTCAAAATCCGGTACAGCCAGGGTCTTTTTACGGACTTCAGACAATTGACGGACTGCCGTTTCATGATAAGGATCGAAATAAACAGCCCGGTCGAGGTATTTCTCGGCTAACAGATAGTCGTTTCCATTCTTCGTTTTACCTGCTTTTTCCAGATATCCGAGGCCTTTTTTGTAAGTTGATTCAAACTGCGAACTGCGTATTTTGTCCAGCAATTCATCGGCAGTCGTATTGTCGGGATCTTTGATCAGGGCCAGATCGAGCAGTTCAAGGGTGCGGTTGAAATACTGTTCCTGCTTTACTTCATTTGCAGCCTTAGTGCTGTTAAAAGCGCTGGCCAGTTCGAAAAGCAGATGGCTGTATTCCTTGAGGAAGGCCGGGTCGTTTTCATCTCCGCTGAGCAGATCCTGGCCTATTTCGAAATTACCGGCGAAGGCATCCACGTTTTTACGCATTTTATAAATTTCCCATCCTTTAGCCATGTGGCCCAGGGCTACTTTCTGAATAATGGCTGCATCGCCTGGTTTTTCCTGCAGGGCCTTATTATAAAACCCAAGCGCTTTCTGATATTCTCCGGCCTGCCAGGCTTTATCGCCATCGGCAACGGGATCGCTGCCGCAAGCGGTGAACAGAAACAGACTGACAAGCATCAGAAAATATTTTAACTTTTGCATTATTTTTCCCTCCGTTGATTTGTATTTTCCGGGTAATCGGTTGTAAAAGTAATAATGTTAAATGAAAAAAAAACTAAAGGCGGATCTTTGGATATCATTATTTTAGGGTCGGGAACCCTGTCTTCCTTGCCCTGGCGAAACCCTTCCGGATATTTTTTGCAGAATGGAAACCGTCGGGCCATTATGGATATGGGTCCCGGTATTCTGCGCCGGATAAGCCAGGCCGGAATTAATGTGACCGATATCGACACGGTATTTTTATCGCATTTTCACCCGGACCATTGTGCCGATCTGATCCCGTTCTTGCTGAGCCGGTTTTTAGCTGATCCGGATTGCAACAGCCGGCTGCAGGTGGTTGGTCCGGCCGGATTATCGGATTGGTTTGAATATACTGTCCGGGATCAGGGGCGCTGGCTGGAACGCAGGCCGCTTCTGCTTGAACCGGGTGAAAGCGGACTGGACTGGGCTGAGTACCGTATCCGCGCCTTTCCGACCGGACACACATCTGCCGCGGTTGCTTTTCGTTTTGACGGTGAAATCTCCTTCTTTTACAGCGGTGATACACCGTTTTCGGAACCGCTTATGGATTGGCTGAAAGGCTGTCGCTATGGTATACTGGAGTGTTCTTTCCCCGAGACCAGGGAGCAGGCCGCTCATCTCAGCGCCCGGCAGGCCGGACTTTTTGCGGCGCGGGTTGGATTGGAGCGGGTTTATCTGACCCATATCTATCCGGAAAATGATACGATTGATCTGGCTTTGAGGGTGGCCCGTTATTTCGGCGGGCAGGTGGTTGTTACAGAAGATCATTTATTTATCAGGCTTGGCCGTGAGTTATAAATACCGGCACTACCCGGCTTTGTATGTTTTTCTGGCCATGATTTCAGGCAGTGCCCTTTGGTGGCCGTTGCGTCTGGTTTGGCCGGTCATGGCCGGAAACCATCTGATTGCCGGAACTATCACTGGCATTATTTTACTGGCCATTTTGTTCCGAAAGTATTTTGTTGGCTGGATATTGTTTTTAATCGCCGTGTTATCTTTTTTGCGCACGGATCTGAGCCTGACGCATTTCCAGGGCAATCACCTGGCTAATATGGCTTATGATCTTCCGGAAGTGCGGCTTAGCGGCTGGATCCGCGAGGTACATTATCGCCGGGATGGTCGTCACCGCTATACACTCGAAGTCGGGTCGCTGCAAAAGGACAGTCTTAGCCAGAAGATCGGCGGGCGGATTTTGATTTCAACCGGCGGGGAGTTCAGCAGACCGCTTTACTACGGACAAAACGTGGAAATTCAGGGTGATCTGCAGCGGCCTGATGGCCAAAGAAATCCGGGCGGATTTAATTACCGTCATTACCTGCAGGTTAAGGGTGTTACACATCAGTTGCGCCTGGCAAAACCGGATCAACTGGCTGTTTTAGCCGGAACAGGTGGCTATTGGTACGAACGGGCGGTTATTGCCCCACTCCGGCTGCATTTGCTGAAACGCATCGATTTGTACCTGGCGGAACCGGCCGCCGGGCTGGTAAAAGCATTGCTGCTTGGTGAGCGGCAGGATCTGGATTCTGAACTGGTCAGCCGGTTTCAATATCTTGGGGTGGTGCATGTTCTGGCCATTTCCGGTTTACATGTCGGATTTATCCTGCTCATTCTGGTCAGTACACTAACGCTGCTGCGTTTATCCTACCGCCAGGTAGCTACCGGTGCTGTGCTGGGTTTGTTTTTCTACCTGATTCTGGTCGATTTCAAAGCGCCGGTGATGCGCGCCTCATTGATGGCAGCCCTGTATTTTGGCGGAACCCTGCTGGAGAGAAAACCGCGCTCCCTTAATGTGATTGGTGCGGCCGGTGTGATTATTCTGCTGCTTCAACCTTCTGCTGTTTATGATGTCGGCTTCCAGTTTTCCTTTGCCTCCGTCGCCGCCATCCTCTTGTTTTATTCAGGCTTTAACCGTGATTTTCCGGCCTTCGGCGAGCAAAGCCCGGTCGAAAGACAGCTGAATCTGTGGATTCGTCAGCCCATGCTGGTCTCCCTGGCCGCCCTGATTGGCACAACTCCGCTGACCTGGTATTATTACGGGTCCATTCAAGCCGGTGCTCTGCTGAGCAATGTTCTGATCATTCCATTGGTAGCGCTTGGTGTGGAAATTTCGATCTTTTTTCTGGTCAGCGCTCTGCTTATGGCACCATGGACTGCGGGATTGGCTTCACTGACCTGGTTTATTTTCCGGTTTCTGGACGGGCTGGTACTTTTTCTCAGCAAAATTCCCTATATGACACTGATGACCGGTCATCCCGCGCCACTGACTATGATCATTTTTATAACAGCGCTTATATTTTTAGCCGAACCGGGGCGCAGGAGGATTGGCTTGTTTCTGCTTTTGCTGGTTGGCCTTTCCGGATTTATGCCGGGTGAAGAAAAACTAAGAGTTACTTTCGCCGATGTCGGTCAGGGCGATGGAGCGATCATCGAGTCACCCGGACAACGGGTTATGGTGATTGATGGTGGAGAAAACCGGCCGGGTCATGACAATGGTAAAATGGTTATGGCCCCACTGCTGTGGTATAATGGTATTCACAGAATTCATTACCTGGTCGGCAGCCACCTGCATAATGACCATATCGGCGGATTCGACTACCTGATGGAGCATTTCCGGGTTGATACTTTGGTTTTGCCGGATTATGAAACCGAGCAGGGTTGGCGGGAAAAATTGATTGCCAGGGCTAATCTGAAAAACATACCCGTCCGCCTGATCAGCCGCGGCGATCAGCTTTATCTGGATAAAAACCTGCGCATCTATGCCTGTCATCCCTTTGAACGCTTTGAAAAATTTGTGAATGGAAGCGGGGAAGAGGTAAATAACAGCTCACTTGTTCTAAAAATTCAATATGGTGAGAATTCATTTCTATTTTGCGGCGATGCCGAAATGGATGCCGAATCCGCACAGGCTGGTTTTGGTGATTTTCTGGATATTGATGTGTTAAAAGTCGGGCATCATGGCAGTAAAACCTCAAGCACTCAGCACTGGTTGCAGCAATGCAGTCCTTCGTGGGCTGTGATTTCGGTTGGGGAATTCAATAAATTTTTTCATCCCTCCAGACAGGTGATCCGGCGTTACCGGGAGCAGGGGGCAAATGTACTGCGTACAGATTATTATGGTGCGCAGGTTTTTGAAAGCGACGGACATGAGTTGCGGCTGATCGACTGGCGGCGATGAACATCCGATCACTCCGAGGCCCGCCATTTTACGGCTGGATCGTTAAAAACAGAAAGATGTCATTCCGAACTAGTTTCGGAATCTAAGAGATGCCAAACATGACCCTGAAAAGATGCTGAAACAAGGAAAGACCCTGAAAGAGATGCTGAAAGAGATGCATGTCCCGCATGGGCGGGATCGGCATGACTTTTCTTACTTGCCATGCAGGGTTGACGAGAAATCTTTGAATCTGCAACAGTCCGTCCGGCGGAATGACCGGGTAAAACAGCTATTCTGCACCACAGCTTAACCTGTAATCCCCCTGATGGAACAGGGGGATAAAACCAAAGCCTTCGCTGTTTCATCAGGGAAGGTGGTTTCGCGACGCAGTAGGGAAAACGGATGGGTAATTTCCTCTTTTATGCACCGCCCCTTCGACCAGAACAGACTTTCCTCTTTCATCTTTTTTCTTTCTTTTTCCTTCTTCAGTCTTCTTTCTTTTTTCTTCTGTCTTTCTTAGACTGCCTTCAGAACTTTATGGGAAAGAGATGAAAACTGTTACAATTTTTACAGACGGCGCCTGCTCGGGTAATCCCGGTCCGGGCGGATATGGTACTATTTTACAATTCGGCTCAGCGACCAAAGAACTTTCGGCTGGTTATATTCAAACTACAAACAACCGCATGGAGCTGATGGCCATAATCGCCGGACTGGAAGCTTTGAAAGAACCGTGCAATATCAATTTGTATTCCGATTCGAGATATATTGTGGATGCTGTAAATCAGCGCTGGGTTTATAAATGGCAGGCCAACCGCTGGATGCGCAATAATAAGGAACGGGCAAAAAACATTGATTTATGGATGCGTCTTCTGCCGCTGCTGGAAAAACATAAAGTGATCTTCAACTGGGTTAAGGGTCATGCCGGTCACCCGGAAAATGAGCGCTGCGACGAACTGGCTGTCGCCGCAGCGCAGGGTGA
>DYOS01000138.1 GCA_020720405.1 Caldithrix sp.
ATGGCCGGCATAAAACTGATCTGCGGACCCTTCCGGGGTTATGACTTTTTCAAAAACGATATCATTTCCGCCGTGCGGGACCAGCGCAATAATTATCTTGCCCTGCTCCCGGTCAACCGTGCCGTGCGCCGCCTGAAACAGGAACTGCTCGATGCCGCACCGGGACAGGTCATGATCGATCCCCCGGTATTTACCTTTTCCGAAATTCTGCTCCGTTTGTATGAGGCAATGGACGGTGCCCGCCGTCTTTTACCAGCCCGGCTGATGCGCCTGATTCTCGAAAAACACTACGAGCAGGCTGCAGATGTTCTGCAATTCTTCCCGCCCTTTGACCGCCGGAAGCGGGGACTGCTCGAGCAGATCAGCCGGCTGATTACCGAATTCCGGCGTTTCGGTTATACTTCCGCTCAATTACAGAGCGCAGACGCCGCCCATTTCGGCGGACAAAGCCCGCGCCAGCACGATTTGCTTTGGTTTATGCGAGCGCTCGAAGAAGCGCTGGGCGAAACCTATATCGATGAACCCTCAGCCGGGTTCAGTGCGGCCCGGTTTTTAAACCCAGACTTGCTGGGGAAAACCATCGGCCCGGTTGAACAGGTTTATATCAGCGGTTACGGTTTGTTTACCCCGGCCATGTACACTTTTATCGAACGGCTTTCGGCCTGGGCCGACATAAAAATAAAACTCGAATACATCCCGGAGAATCCCCAGGTTTTTGCCCTGACCCGGCCGGCCTTCGAAAGACTGCGCTCAATGGGTGCGGAGCTTATTTTCCCTGAACCTGATTTATTATCACTCAGCCTGTTCAACCGTAAAACGCTTTCCGAAAAGGTAATCAGCCTGCCGGTTCACTTGCAGATCAGTCAGGCCGAGTCGCGCCGGGCTGAAGTGCTGCAGATCGCCCGCCAGATCCAAAGCAGTAAAATACCGCCCGGCCGCATCGGTGTTACCTTCCCCGATATTGAATTGTATGCCCCGCTGATCCGCCAGGTTTTTAGCCAACTCGCTGTGCCTTTCAACCTGTCGACCGGGTTTTCGGTACAGCGTATCCCGGTTGTACAGCAGATGCTGCGCATTCTGCGTCTGATCAGCCGCGGCTTTCCCGTGGACGATGTGCTGGCTATGATCAACAGCCATCTTATCCGCCGTGATGAAAAGCTGGACAGCGTTTTTCTGACCCGCATCCTGCGCCGCAGCGGGCAGCGTTTTCTTTCCGGGGACTGGGTTAAACGGCAGCAGCACATTCTGCGCCTGCTCAAACAAAAAGCGCAGGACGACCTGACCGCAGCGGAAGAACAGCTCGGACTGCTGGGCCAATTTTTACAGCCCCTGCGGGAAATTCCCGTTCAGGGCGAATCGGGCCGGTTGTACCGGCAAATTACCGGATTATGGCGTCAGCTTGGTTTAACCGAATGGTTTCATCAGGGCAGCACCGGACTGGGCATCCGCGAACAGGAGCACGAATTCCGTGCCTTTAACCGATTTATCAAGGAATTTGACCTGCTCAGCGGTTTCATCCAGCGCACCTGGCCCGAAATTTCACTGGCCGATTATCTTGATCATATTGAGCTGACCCTGAAGGACAGTACCTATAATCTTGCCGACCGACCGCTCCATGCAGTGCAGATTCTGCCCCGGCTGGAAATTCTGGCCTTCGATCTGGATGAGCTGTTTATCGGCGGGCTGAACGACGGCGATTTTCCGCGCCGCAACCGGAAAGATATTCTCCTCAACGATACCATGCGTCAGGCGTTGGGACTGGTGGCCAGTGAAGACCTGCTGGATCAGGACCGCTTTATTTTTTACCAACTGGTCAGCGCACCGGCCAAACACCTTCATCTCAGCTACCCGCTGTATGAAGCGGAGCGGGCCCTGGTGCCGTCCACATTCCTGACCGAGCTGCAGGAAATTACCGCTTCAGCAGCGCAGGAACCATCGGTTCACGGACGCGATTTGCTGGCTCAGGGTGATCCTCTGGGCCGTCTGGGAAGTCTGCTGCAGCGCGATTCCGGTCTGACACCGGCCGGGATTCTGTCTGAAATCGAGCGGACTCAAAATATTCCCCGGCTATTGGCCAAAATCCGGGCGGTCAGACAGCGTCACCGCTTTCGCCCCTTTGGGGAATTTGAGGCAGTGCTCCATCCCGAAGCGGCGCCCTGGCCGGAAATACGGGCCAGATATGCGGATACCGTGTGGAGTGTCAGCAGGCTCGAAACCTATGCCTATTGCCCGATGAGTTTTTATCTTGGTGAATTGCTCAGGCTTGAAGAAATGCCGGAAATAGAAACCGACTGGTCGGCTATCGAGCGCGGCCTGCTGCTGCACGATCTGCTACGGCAGTTTTATGCCGGGCTTTCTGCCACAGAGCGGCTGAACCCGCTCAAACATTTCGACCGCCTGCGGGAAATGGCAAAGCAGCGGCTGGACAGTATGCCTTACGACGGGTTTTTCTGGGATATGGAGAAGGAATTGATTCTGGGCGGCACAGATCAATTGGGAATTTTACAGGCGGCGCTGGAAACCGATACCGGGGCCATAGAAAAAAGCGGGTTTTTACCGGGCTATTTTGAATGGTCCTTTGGAGCTGCACCACGCCCGCAGCATGATCCGCAATCGGTCGGAGCAGTGCTAAAAATTGAGAACGGTGGGCAGACGATCCGTTTCCGCGGCCAGGTAGACCGGATGGATGCCGATCAGCACCAGCGTCTGCTGATCTGGGATTATAAATCCGGTAACTGGACAAGCCAGCCCAAACTTAAAAAAATCTACCGCGGCACCCATTTTCAACTGCCTCTGTACATGATGGCCGCAGAACAGCTTTTACCCGGAAAAACTGTGGTCAGCGCCGGTTATTTTATCCTGAAGGATGCGGCATCGGTGAAACGCGGTGCGGTCTTCAGCGATGGGCAGGCCTCGGATCATGCCAATTTTGGTACGATTTATTCAAAACTGCCCGGCGCTAAAACGGATGGCGATTGGAATAGTCAGACCCTGACCATGTTGCTCGAAGTCGTCAGCCGGCAGGTGGTTGGTCATGTGGCCAACCTGGGGCAGGGCCGTTTTCCGCACAGCAAATATCCCGAAGAAGAGCAATGCCGTAGTTTTTGTCAGTTCCGCCGCATGTGCCAGAAAAACAAAGCCAAGCAAATTCATTTCGGCGAGAGTGGTGAGGATGAGGTATGAGCAGACCCGAGCTTGATTACCGCAAAAAAGCGCTGGTTCACAACGAAAACATTTCCGTGCTGGCCGGTGCCGGATCGGGTAAAACCCACACTCTGGTGCAGCGCTACCTGGAAATTTTACTGGCCGATCCGCAAAACATCCGTCACCTGGCGGCGATTACATTTACCCGTAAAGCGGCCGGTGAAATGCAGGAGCGCATTTTCAGCGCCATTACCAAACGTCTCTCTGCCATCAGTGATCATGTTGAACGATTAAAACTGCTCCAGATTCGGGATCAGTTGAAAAGCGCCCAGATCAGCACCATCCATGAATTCTGTTCCAAAATTTTGCACGAGTACCCGCTGCAGGCCGGACTCAGCCCCGATTTTGCCGTGCTGGAAGAGTTGCAGCGCATGATTATTTTGCAGGAAGTGCTGGCCACTCTGGCTGAAAAAATTACTCTAATCCAGAGTGATTCACCGCGGGCCGGGCAATGGAAAAGCATTTTGGCCAGAATCGGCCGGAAGCGGCTGGAAGATATTCTGCGGGCTATGCTAACCCATCCCGAAGTTTATGAAGCCTTTCAGTCCCGTTTCGAAAATATGTCCCTGTCTGAGTATTTGGAGTTTTTGTGGCACCTGTGGCTGGAGAAAAAAGAACAGATCTGGCCGGGTCTGGAACCGGATATTCTGCACACCGCGGTCGGAGCCGTTATAGCCTGCGGCGCACCGGATCTTTCAAAAGAAAAAGCACAACTGGCCTGGCAGTTATTAAACGAATATCATCTGGTCAGCGCAGACCGGACGCAGCCGCGGCAGACCTGGACAAAATTTCTGGCCCTGATCAAAAAACTGTCCACAAACAAAGGCACGCCTTACGCGGATCTGTCCCAACTTGGCGGAAAGGCAGCCTGGCCGGGTTCAAGTATGGAGCCGATGAAAAATCTATCGGCCCGCTGTGCGGAATTTTACGGTGCCTGGCTGGAGAAGAAAGGTTTTGATCTGCCCGGGACAGCGGATGAGGATTATTATCATGCGGTGCAGATTGTGCTGGAAATTGGCACTGTGCTGCGCCACGATTATGAACAGATCAAAGCCCGTGAGGGGCTGCTCGATTTTGATGACCTGCAGATCAAAACCCGTGACCTGCTGCGTCAGTTTCCCGAGGTCCGGCTGGAGCTGCGCCAGCGTTACCGCTACCTGATGGTTGATGAATTCCAGGATACCAATAAACTGCAATGGGAAATTGTGCATCTGCTCAGTTTTGAGGCGGATGAAATGAACCATGACAAAAAGATTTTTATCGTCGGTGATCCCAAACAATCTATTTATGGTTTCCGCAATGCGGATGTAAGGGTTTTTCGTGAAGTGCGGCGGAGGTTTGAAGCATCGGGCGGCAATGGCTATCAGGGTTCGGTAAATTTTATTGAAAACTTCCGCTTCCTGCCGGAACTGAATGCTTTTATCAATTATGTTTTCAGCCGCCTGCTGATCGAAGTTGATGGTGAGCCGTTTACCGTCGGTTACGAAGCGCTGCGGGCCATGCGTACCGCGCCGGGTTTCAGCCGTATCGCCATTTCGGTTGCGGTTGATGAAACGGCATCTGAAGAAATTCTGATCACCCGGGCCATCCGGAAATTGATTGCCGAAAAGACCCAGATTTCGCTGCCCTCTGATGCGCAGGGCAACGAAAGCAGCCGGCCCATCGAATACGGCGATGTGGCTGTTTTAATCCGCTCGCGGACACGATTACTAAATCTCGAACAGGCTTTGCAGAAAAACGGGGTGCCCTTTAAAACCATTGGCGGTGTTGGTTTCTGGCAGCGCCAGGAAATATTCGATTTGTATCACCTGCTGCGTTTTATCCAAAATCCGCTGGACGACCTGGCTTTGATTGCCGTGCTGCGCAGCCGGTTTTTTACCGTGCCCGATCAGGAGTTGCTGCTGCTCAGCCGGGTCGAAGGGGAGCATTATTTTCAAAAATTAATCAATCTGCCCGGCGTAAATTTAATGTCGGGGATGAGTGCGGAATTGGCTGCGGCCTGGACGTCGGTTAAAAAATGGCTGACCTGGCGCGACCGCCTGCCGCTGGATGAATTGCTTTCGGTTGTTTTTGAGGATACCGGCATCCGGGCGGTGCTGGCTTCGGAAATGAATGGTGAGCAGCTTTCAGCCAATCTGCTCAAAATTCAGGAACTGGCCGCCACCTACACGCAGAAACCGGGCGGCGGACTGGCTGCTTTACTTGGACAAATGCAGGAACTGATTATGAATGAGCTGGGCGAAGGTGAACCGGCGGTTGAGCTGGAAGACCGGCATACGGTAAAAATTCTGACCATCCATAACTCGAAAGGGCTGCAGTTCCCGGTGGTTTTTGTGCCCTATCTGACCCGCGATGAAAAGAGCAAGACAGAAAGCGTGCAAAGCGATGAGGATTTCGGGTTTACTTTTCAGCTCAAAGACGGCCGCGGGGAAAATTCACCCAATCTGTATCATGATTATGTCGGCCGGGTACGCCGGGCCAAGGAGCTGGCTGAGGCCAGGCGGGTGTTGTATGTCGCCTTGACCCGGGCTCAGAATATACTCTGGCTGACCGGTGATACATCCAGAAAAGGTACAAATAAAGACCAGCCGCTGGAATGGCTGGGCAGCGCACTCGGTCTGGACGAAAATGATTTCAAAAATTCACAGGAAAAGGATTACGGAGAATTTGTAGTCGGGATCAACCCGGAATTACCGGATCTGGCTTTGGTTGAAGCGGATGAAAACTGGTATGAATCGCGGGAGCATGAAATTCTTAAAGCATTGGAAAAACTTCCGCCGGCGGAAGAAAAAGTGTTAATCAAAAGCAGTGAGGTGCAAACCTTTTCACCCACCAGGCTGATGGTTTACCGTAACGACCGGAACGAATATTTCCGCCGTTACCACCTCGGTTTTTTTGAAAATGATTATGACCTGATCGGACAGGATGTGGAGAAAAATGAACCCGTTCTGCTGCTCGGCAAACTGCTCCATCAGTTGCTGGAGAAACCGGAACGGATGGAGAGCGAACGCACCGCTGGTTATGAAAATCTTTTTGCCCGGCATGATATTCATCAGCCCGAAGCCCGGGATTATCTGAAAGCGCAACTGGATGGGCTGGTTATTTCCGCGCACGGTTCTGCCCGGCTGCAAAAAATTTTACGTGCTGCGGAATATAAAACCGAAGTGGTGCTGACGATGAAGCTGGCCGGGCAGTTTTTTACCGGAACCATGGACCGTCTGTGGCAGAATGAATCCGGGCAGTGGCAGGTGATCGATTACAAGACAAACCGGCTGCGCGGTGTTGCGGCGGAATCCAAAATGGCGGAGTACGAGTTGCAGGCGCAGTCGTATGCTTTGTTGCTGGCCGGGCTTTTCCCACAGCAGGAAAAATATACGGTGCAGTTTGCCTTTATCCGTGAGGATCAGTGGGCAGAGCGGGTTTACACGGCGGGCGATATTGCCCGCATCCGGGATGAATTTTCAGCGCTGATCATGCAGATTGTCAATGAAGACTGGATGTAGGGGAAAAGGAAAAAGATGAAAGAGAAAATCTTTTCCGTGAGTATCGGTGTTGATCGGTGGCTAAAAAATTTTGACAAGAGAACAGGATAGGCAGGATGAAGCAAAACCCGTCATCCCGTATGAACGGGACAAGTTTCCGAACGGCGAAGCCGGAGG
>DYOS01000139.1 GCA_020720405.1 Caldithrix sp.
ATTTATTGAAAACCGGCGAAGTGCAAGTAAATACCTTTAGCATTTCAGTCGACGGCCCTGGCCAACATGGGGATGATTTGGATGAAGATATAAATGTTGAAAACCTGCTTCCTGGCTTTACGATCGGTCCGTTCCTGATACCTGGGGCAGATAAACCAAATGCGCCTGAATTCTTTCAGAATTTCTGCCTTTATTTTTTTGCACCGGAAAATGGATCGAATCGGTTTTTGTATCTTTGCCGGTTGTTTGATTTGTTTCAGGCTCTTAAACTGGTTGCCGTATTGAGAGCAGCCCATGTCTGAAAAAATCAACCAAAACCTACCCCGGTCTCCTGCTCTGGCTGCTGATCATCGTGCCGCTGCCCGAACCGCCTGGCCTCAAGCTCATTTCTATCCGGTTAAATTCCGACTTGATTACGGTTTTTCGTCCTTTTACCTTTAAGTAAGTATTTTACTAAAAGTAAGGAATTGTATGGTTACTGCATCCCTGACTTCGAAAGGCCAGATTACCATCCCTAAATCCATCAGAGAATCTCTTCGGGTTTCTACGGGTGATAAAATCAGTTTTGTTCTGTCTGAGGATGGTGAAGTTATTCTCCGTCCATTGTCAAAAAAGGCAACGGAAGTTTTTGGTCTCTTAGCCAGATCAGGAAAAAATGCGGTTTCTATCGATGAAATGAATGAGCAGGTTGAACAGGCGCTGCGGGATGGTAAAATTTGAATGCCCTGGATACCAATGTTTTGATCCGCTTTCTGACCAATGATGATGAGGAACAGGCCCAAAAGGTCCTTCAACTTTTTCAGGTTGCCGAAAATTATAACGAAACTTTTTTTGTGCCGCTGCTCGTTGTACTTGAATTAGTCTGGGTTCTAAAAGCAGTATTCAATTGTTCAAAGGACGAAGTGATCAAAGCGCTGGAAAATTTAATGGCTATGCCGGTGCTGGTTCTGGAACAAGCTGATGCGGTATTCAACAGCTTACGCGATGCTAAAACTTCAAATTATGATATTTCAGATCTGCTAATCGCACATACTGCAATTGCCAACGGTGCAGAGATGGTTTTTACTTTCGATCAAAAAGCTGCCAATCATGTGATGTTTGAGTTGTTAAAATAGTTTAATACAAGCTTTGAACAATCAGCAACCAACCCCAACCCACCTGCGCCTTCTGCTCTGGCTGCTGCCCGGCCTTGTACTGCTGCTGCTTATTATTGTGCCGCTGCCTAAACCGTTGTTTGACGATCCCACATCGACCACCCTCCGCGCTGCCGATGGCACCCTGCTCAGCGCCACTCTGGCCGCCGATGAGCAATGGCGTTTTCCGGCTTCCGATTCGGTAGGTTTTAAATTCCTCCAGGCGGTGCGTCTGTTTGAAGACGAGTATTTTTATTTTCATCCCGGTTTTAATCCCGTTTCACTTTTCCGGGCGGCCTGGCACAATTTCCGGGCCGGGAAAATCCTCAGCGGCGGCAGCACGATAACGATGCAAACCATCCGCCTGGCTTTAAAAAATCCGCCCCGCACCTACAGCCAAAAACTGCTCGAAATACTAACTGCCGTCAAACTTGACCTGCTTTATTCCAAACGCGAAATCCTGATTTTATATACCGATCACGCTCCCTTTGGCGGCAATATTGTCGGTTTGCAGGCTGCTTCGTGGCGTTATTTTGGCCGCGAGCCGCAGCAGCTTTCCTGGGCTGAAACCGCCTTTCTGGCTATCCTGCCCAATCAGCCATCCATCGGCGCCCATCATTTGCACCCGGACTATTTTCTGCAAAAACGCAACCGTCTTCTGGATAAGCTGGCCGACCGCGGTTATCTCTCCACCGATGCCCTGTTTCTGGCTAAACAGGAAGCGCTGCCCGAAGCACTTAAACCCATTCCACAACTGGCGCAGCATCTGCTTTTCCGGGCCATGGCCGAAGGTCAGACCGGCCGCAATGTTATCACCACACTTGATCCGCGGCTGCAGTCCGAAGCCCGGCGCCGGGTCAACCGCTACAGCAAAAAAATGGCCGCCAACGAAATCCATAATGCAGCGGCGCTGATCATCGAAATTGCCACCGGAAACACAATGGCCTATATCGGCAATGTTGATACACCCGCTGAAAACAGTCCCTGGGTCGATTTGGTTACGGCCCGGCGCAGCCCGGGAAGTCTGCTCAAACCGGTACTCTATACCGCTGCCCTGGATGAAGGGTTGATTTTACCGCAGGAATTGCTGCCCGATGTGCCTTTGATTTACCAGGGTTTTTCACCAAAAAATTTTGATAAAAAATACCGCGGCGCGGTGCCTGCCGATCAGGCCCTGGCCAGCAGTCTGAATGTGCCCTTTGTTCACCTGCTGCGCGAATACGGTTATGAAAAATTGCATCAGAAATTACAAGATCTTGGTTTGAAAAGCCTTGATCAGCCGGCCGGGCATTACGGGCTGTCGCTGATTCTGGGCGGCGGTGAGACGACGCTGTGGGAAGTTAGTGCCCTGTATGCCGGGATGGCCCGGGCCTATTTCAATTTTCCCCGGCGGCCACTTAACCGCGGCTATTCAGCGCTGGATTATCACTCCAATTATTACCTGAAAAATACTTTCGGCGGGCTTGATGTACCTTTGGAAAAGGACGGTTTACTTAGGGCGCCCTCGCTGGGATTCACCTTCCGGGCCATGCAGCAGTTACGCCGTCCCGAAGATGAAAGCGGCTGGCAGATCTTTGGCAGTGCCCGACCCATTGCCTGGAAAACCGGAACCAGCTACGGCTTCCGTGACGCCTGGGCGCTCGGTTTGAATAACCGCTATGTGGTGGCTGTCTGGCTGGGTAACGCCGATGGCGAAGGACGGGCCGGTCTGACCGGAATTTTAGCTGCTTCACCGCTGCTGTTTGATCTTTTTGAGCTGCTGCCGGGCGATGCGGCCTTTGAGGAACCCTTTGGCAGTCCGGTACAGATTTGCACCCAAAGCGGCCGGCATGCGTCGCCGTCTTGTCCGCAGGTGAGTGCCATAAATCTGCCCGATTATCTAAGGGAAGGTGCGCTGTGTGAAAATCATCCGCTGCTTCATCTTGATGCTGAAAGTCAATACCAGGTCAACAGTTCCTGCTATCCGGTGGATAAAATGCTGACTAAATCATGGTTTGTGCTGCCGCCGGTTCAGGCCTGGTATTACCGTAAATATCACACTTCATATATTGAACCGCCGCCGTTTTTGCCCGGCTGCGGTGATGAAAATGCAGCACTTAGTCTGGCCTTGATTTATCCCCGCCAGTTTACCCGGGTTTTTATTCCGCTGGAGCAGGATGGGCAACCGGGACGGGTGGTGTTTGAAGCGGCGCATCAGCAGGCCCAGGCGGTGATTTTCTGGCATCTTGATGAGCAATATTTAGGGCAGACCATGGCCCCGCACCAGATGGCGGTTTCAGCAGTGAAAGGCCGGCATACCATAACTCTGGTTGATGATAAAGGTGCGGAGCTGCACCAGGTCTTTGAGGTGATCAACACCGTAAAATAAATCAGAACCTTCCCGGATTCAGGATTGTCCCTTGTGGACAAAGTAATAATAATTAACAAATACTAACCTGTTTAATTCATAAATTTGGGCTAAAGCCCAGGGGAGTTGGTTCTAATTAACCCCTGTCCCGCAGGTGCGGGATGGGGCTATTTTGGACTTCCTGACTTTTTTGGATTTTAGTCTACTAAAATTATTTTGTGAATAATGCAGATTAAATAAAAACCAGGCAGCCGGACGGATTAAATCTGCGCTCAGGGTCAACTTTTCCAAATTCTAAAAACAGGCAGTAAGCCCTGCAGTTTTCCCTTTTGAGAAAATTATTAAATTCTATTGTTCCGCTGACTAATAGGCTAAGTTAAATCTGTTTTTATTGACCTGTGTTTCATTGTATTAACCATAACATCAATTTCCCGAAAGGAGGCCAGCAATGGCTAAAAATGCAGGAAAGAGTGTTCCGGAATCAGGGAAGGATAAACCGGTTGAAGAAAATGGAATTAAACAAAGCAGTATTCAGGAATTGGGAAAAATGGCCCGGGAAGTTTATAAAGAAATCCCGGGTAAATTAATCGAAGAGTACAGCTCAGTTGTCAGAAAACATGATCTACAAAGAAAGGAGTGGCAGAATTCGCTGGATGAAGTTCCCACCGAATTACTTAAACGTTGGAAAAAACCGGTCCTGGAGAAAAAGAACTCCAGTTCAAAATCAACTGAGGCGGCTGCTTTAACCGTTGAAGAAAGAGAACCTGCTGAAGCCGGTTTTATTGTACCGAAGGGCTGCGAGTCCGAATTCGATACATCGGTTTTATCACTGACCAACCGCCGCGCCAAATATTTTCAGCATTTTGTAAAGCTGATGATCAATAATCATCCCTTTAAAAACAGTTTTGTAAAAAATAACTGGTTTACCGGCCAGGCGCTGATTTACCGCCAGGAATGGCGGCCGGCCGGTTTCGGGCTGGGTGAGCTTGTAAAATCTTTCAGTCTGTTGCCGGCGGAAGAAACCAGCATCGAACTGACCGTGTGGGAAAAGACCCGCAGCGAGATCGAATCCATCGATCAGAGTTCATTACGCGCTTCGGAACAGGAAATTTCCCAAAGTACTGATTCCAGGCAGGTGACAACCGCCTCGGTTTCTAAATCCAAATGGCATGCGGAAGGCAGCGGCGGTATTAATATCGGAATTGCCTCGGCCGGTGGCGGCGGCGGAGCCAGCGGCAGCAGTTCGCAACAGGCAAAGTCGATGGTATCGCTGGTTCAAAAAAATACCCGGACCACCAGCAGTTCAATTTCGCAGTCGCGTTCGGTCAGTGTATCTTTTGCCCGTGAAGGCGGACGGGAAAACAAAACCGTTCGCCAGATCAAAAACAGCAACCAATGCCATACTGTAACTTATAATTTCTTTCAACTGCTGAAAATTTACGACCTGGTTATGACGTATGAGGCAGCACCGTTTATGCTCCTGTTCCCAACTGCGAAAAAGCATCTTAAAAATTCACAAATCATGGAAATGTACAGCCGCATCCATGAGGCTTTTACCGATTTTGCTTCACCCTACGCCTTTATCACCCAGTATTTTGCTATCGATGCCGAGGCCGGAAAAGCGCTTGGTTATGGCAGCACAGATCCCGCTGCAATGGATGAAAATTCAGGCACGGCATTGCGTTTTGTATTGGAGCCCGATCCGGAAAACCCGGCCGTTTTCATTCGTCATTTGATGGAAGGTTTGATTTACTTTTTTGGGCTGATTGTCGGGGAAAGCTTAAGCAGATATGAAATGCAGACCCTGCTTAAAATTGTTGAAGAGTACCTGGAAAATGATATCCTGATGCGCCGGGAAGATATGCGGGAAATAATTGATTCGGTTGAGATTCTGACCCCGGGCATTTATGTCGATTCCATGCTTGGACGTTGCTCGGCCTGTGAAGAGTATATCGATAAAAGCCGGAGTTATGAACTGGCCGAACAGAAAGAGTTAATCCGTGAGTATGCCCTGGATAATATGCTTATGGAAAAAGAAGTCGCCCGCCGCCAGGCTCTGCTCGACCAGAATATTCTGGATCCATTCGATGATTATTATAATGAGGATATGGATATTGATGATGACTAACAGTCTGGGCAGGGAAATACCGGGTGATTAAAAGCCCGGTATTTTATCAGGCCTTTTCGCAGGCAGTGAATTCCGTCTCCGGGAAACAGGCGCCGATGCTGATTTTTGTTGGAATCTGGCAACCGAAGGCCGGATTACCTGAATTGCAATTCAGCCAGAACCGGGAAATGATCCGACGGGAAGAAGCCGTCAACATTGTCCGAAAGCGTTCCGTGGCGCAGCACTTTCAATTTTTCATTGACAAAGATGTAGTCGATAAGCGGTAAAGGTTTGCTCAGACTGTTCAGGTCAAAACCGGTAAATGTACCATTCGGCCCGTGATGCGGCAGAACTGAAATAAACTGACTGTCGAAGAGCCGGGCCTTTCCCTGACCGGTTTCAGCGGATAGTATTTTGTAAACCTCAGTCTCGGGTGTGGCATTAAAATCGCCGGTGACGATTACCGGATACTGACCAGCCAGCAATTCCGTTTCGCGGCGCAGCAGCCGGGCGCTTTCCCGACGGGCAGTTTCACCCATATGGTCAAAATGCGTATTGAACAGGTAAAATTCACGGTGGTTTAGTTTATCCAGAAAATGAATCCGGGTTACCGTGCGGTTGCAGGCTGCATCCCAGCCCAGCCCGGGACGATCCGGTGTTTCCGAAAGCCAGAGAGTCGATTGATGGAGTGTTTCAAAACGATTCTTTCTGTAAAACACAGCCATAAATTCACCGCTGCTTTTTCCATCATCACGTCCAATACCGTACCATGAAAATTCGGGCAGCCGATCGGACAGTTCCTGTACCTGGCCGGGCAGTGCCTCCTGAATACCGATGATATCTGCCCCATGGAAAAGAATCATCCCGGCTACTTTATCTTTGCGGTACGGCCAGGCATTAAGGCTATCTGAAGCGACATCGAGGCGGATATTAAAAGTCATCACCCGCATCACCGAGTCATTTGTGGTACTGTTGCGGCAGGAAATCAGATTCAGGGTGAGAACAAAAATGAGCAAATATTTTTTCAGTCGCATAGTGTTTTTCTCCAATGAATTTTGATGCCAAAAGAAAATGGAACCGTGGTTCATATTTTCTATGGTGGATCAAATTAGGAGGCCTTCTGCAAAAGAACAATCACCTGAATGTGTCAAAATAAGCAGGAATAAGCCTGGTTTTTTCATTATTCAGGATTTATCGGAGATAAAGTATCCTGTCAGAAATTCTTTGTCCACGAATTA
>DYOS01000140.1 GCA_020720405.1 Caldithrix sp.
CCAAAATGGTTAATAATCTGTTTATCTGTCCATGTCTTAATTGGTTCTGGAAAAAATGCTCTGCCCGACGTATTTTTAGCCAATCATAATAAACAGGGTGCCCAGCGATGATCTACCCCAACCTGCGCAGTTGCCTTACTGATCTGGAAAAACAAGGCCACCTGCTGCGTATAAAAGACGAGGTCGATCCCTTTCTGGAAATGGCTGAAATTCAACGTCAGGTTTATGCCACCAATGGTCCGGCCCTGTTTTTTGAACAAGTCAAAGGCAGTCCCTTTCCGGCAGTCTCAAATCTGTTCGGCGATATGGAACGGACCAGATTTATTTTCCGTGATACGCTGGCTGGAGTGCAGGACATGGTTCAGGCAAAAATCAATCCCAAAGAAATTCTGCACCAACCGGGGCGCTGGACTGGTCTCGCCTCAACTGCCTTGAATGCCCTGCCTAAAAAAATGGACCTGAGTCAATTCAATCTGCTGACAACCACGCTTGACCAGTTACCGCAGCTAAAATCCTGGCCAAATGATGGTGGAGCATTTCTCACGCTGCCGCAGGTGCTGACGCTTGATCCAGACAATCCGTCCCTGCTCAAATCCAACCTGGGTATGTACCGGGTGCAGATTTCCGGAAACCGCTATCAGCCCAACCGCCAGGCCGGTTTACACTACCAGATTCAGCGCGGCATCGCTGTTCACCACAGCCGGGCTTTAGCCAGGGGTGAAGCCTTAAAGGTAAGTATTTTTCTAGGCGGACCACCGGCGCATACCTTTGCCGCGGTTATGCCACTACCCGAAGGTTTGCCAGAACTGGCTTTTGCCGGCGCCCTGGCCGGAAGACGTTTCCGTTATTTTGAAAAAGATGGTTTTATCATTTCCGCCGATGCTGATTTCACTATCACCGGCACCATTGAAACTGACCTGCTGCCTGAAGGTCCTTTTGGCGATCATCTCGGCTATTATTCCCTGCAGCATCTCTTTCCGGTTTTGAAGATTGAACAGGTTTATCACAGACCCGATGCCATTTTCCCCTTTACGGTTGTCGGCCGTCCGCCGCAGGAAGACACCAGCTTTGGCCAACTGGTACATCTGATCAGCGGGCCGGCCATTCCGGCGGAAATTTCCGGGCTCGAGGCTGTCCATGCCGTTGATGCAGCCGGTGTGCATCCGCTGCTGCTGGCCAGCGCCCATGAGCGTTATGTGCCTTACACCGAACGTCAGCCGCTGGAAATTCTGACCATCGCCAACGCTATTCTGGGCTTTGGTCAGCTTTCCCTGGCCAAATATCTGTTTATTGCTGCCGCAGAAGATAAACCGCCAGAGATACACGATATAGCCGGATTTTTGCAGCATATCTTTTCCCGGATGGATTTTACACGCGATCTGCATTTCCAGACCCAGACCACCATGGACACACTGGACTACTCCCATTTTACACTGAATCGCGGTTCAAAGGTAATTGCCGCCGCTGCCGGAAAACAGCAGCGTAGACTGAGTGAAATCTGGCCGGAGCAATGGACACTGCCCGAAGGATTCAGCAGACCAACCCTTGTTTTTCCGGGTGTATTCACGGTAAACGGACCATCCGCATTAAAGCGAAAGAATTATGAGCAGGATGCGGAACATCTGGCCGCCCATTTGAGCGATCTGACCGAGACTGATGGCATTGCCCTGCTGGTCATTGTTGATGAGGCCGGGTTCTGCGCCGAAGCATTGACCAATTTTATCTGGGTTACCTTTACCCGTTCCGATCCCGCTGCTGACAGTTATGGTTTAGATGCCCATTTCGTTGACAAACATTGGACCATTCGCCCGCCGTGGATTATCGATGCCCGGCTAAAAGACCACCATGCCCCGGCACTGGAATGCGATCCGCAGGTTGCGGAAAAGGTCAGTGAAAAATTAACCCAGTGGAGGTGAGCAGGTGGTGGTATATTTGAAATATGTCTGGTAACAGTATGAAAAGTGTATTCAAATTTAAACATCAAAAATAATATGCGCATTATTATCATCGGCGGGGTGGCCGCCGGACTCTCTGCCAAAAGTTTAATAGAAATTTGAATCGAAACTGGTTAGGTTGAATGCACTGATTTCTCTAATTATAAAATGGAGCGCCTATGCGCGACTTTAAAAAAGAATACACAAAGTTCAATATTCCAAAAGAGAAGATGCCAAAATATGATGGTGATCTTTATGAATACGCCTCCCAATTTAATAAATGCGCTATCTACGAATATGAAGATATAAATTATTCCTGCACTACAACTTCTGTTGTAAATGAGCCGGATGATCAGAAATAATCACCGATATAAGTAAATAAAAGGTGGTAAAATGAACACAAAAAAACTGCTCGATACAGCAATTTCACTTCCGGTCGAAGAAAGGACTCTGCTCATCGATTCACTTCTTCAAAGTCTCAATCAACCCGATACAGACATCGACAGACAATGGGCAGTTGCAGCTCAGCAGAGACTTATAGAACTGCGGAGCGGAGTTATAAAACCAATTCCAGGTGATGCTGTATTTGAAAAAGTGTGGTCCCGGTTTAATAAATGAAATTTTTTTTCCACCCAAAAGCCGAAGATGAATTTAATCATGCTATTGAATATTATGAAAGTCTTCAACCCGGGCTTGGTTTTGATTTTTCCCGGGAAGTCTATTTAGCAATCAGACGGGCGATTGATTATTCAGAAGCATGGTCAATATTTGATGGCCGAGTAAGGCGTTCTTTAGTAAAAAGATTTCCGTATGGTATTCTTTATTCAGAGGAAAAACAGGGCCTTACCATTATTGCGGTTATGAATTTACATCGCCATCCGGATTACTGGAAATCAAGAAAATAAATCAATCAAATGGGACATTAACCTTTTATCACTCAGACTAATTATAAAAGTAAAATATACCATGCGCATTATTATCATCGGCGGGGTGGCCGCCGGACTTTCCGCCGCCAGCAAAGCCAAACGAAACAATCCTTTAGCCGAAGTCATCGTTTATGAGAAAACACAGGATATCAGTTACGGCGCCTGCGGTCTGCCCTATTTTATCTCTGACCTGATCCGCGAGGCGGATGATCTCGTAGCCATAAGCGCCAAAGATTTCCGTGAAAAGCGCGGTATCGATATCCGCACCGGCTGCCTGGCTCTTTCCTTCAATCCACGGCGGCGGCTGGTACACCTGAAAAATTTGGCCACCGGCGTCACTTTTAGCGACAGCTATGACCGGCTGATCATCGCCAGCGGCGCCCGGGCCGTGTTTCCCGATCTGCCGGGAACAGACCTGAACAATATATTTACCCTGCGCAACCTGCAGGATGGCCTTCGTTTGAAGTCGGTCGTCCAAAATGGCGGTTTTAAAAATGCGGCAATTATCGGCGGCGGCTATATCGGGCTGGAAATGGCTGAAGCAATGGCCGCACTAAACATCCCGCTGACCGTAATCGAAACGACCGACCGGTTGATGAAAAATGTTGATCCTGAAATCTCCACTCTGATTCTTGCCCACCTTAAAAGCAAAGGCGTTGCCGTGCTTTTAAACACCTCGGTAAAATCTTTCAGCGGAGAAAAATTTGTCCACAGCCTGCAATTAAGCGACGGTCGAAGCCAACCCGCAGACCTGGTTATTCTGGCCACCGGCATCCGCCCGGAAACCGATTTTGCCCGCAGCGGCGGTGTACAGCTCGGACAGAGCGGAGCCATTGCCGTTAACGACCGCATGCAGACCAATATCCGCGATGTGTATGCCTGCGGCGATTGTGCTGAGGTGCGGGACCGGGTTACCGGAAAAATGGTTTATATCCCTTTGGGCACAACAGCCAATAAACAGGGCCGCACCGCCGGGGACAACGCCACTGGTCAGCCTGTCCATTTTGCCGGTATTGTCGGCACGGCAGCAGTAAAAATTTTTGACCTTGAGATTGCCCGAAGCGGTTTAACATTGTCTGAAGCGCAGAATCATTTTCAGGATGCCACTGCCGTGGAAATTCAATCACATTCACGGGCCAGCTATTATCCCGGCGGGAAAAAACTGACTGTGCGCTTGATTTTTTCTAAACTGAACGGACGTTTATACGGCGCACAACTAGCCGGTGAAGAAGGCGCCGCCAAACGCATTGATGTTATTGCGACTCTGTTGCATGACAAAAAATCCATCTTCGATCTGAGCGAGCTCGACCTGAGCTATGCCCCGCCCTTCGCCCCGGTTTGGGATCCGCTGTTGGTTGCCGCCAATCAGGCGCTTAAAGAAGTAAGAAATAAGAATTAAGAAAGAAAACATAAAGCAGTACAATCTGATTGCGAATTAAATCTGCGAGAATATAAAAAACCCCGGAGCTACTGAGAAACTCCGGGGTTCGCATGGTTTTGGGGGATATGCGCAAAATTTAGTGCCTGGTCACAGCCCGGCTGGAAAGAAACTGCAGAATGGCATTCAGCTGCTCAACCTTTTCACGGCCCAGTTCCATACTGATATCACCACAATTGACCATCTTTTCTACCCTCTGGCGAAGATTTCGGATACCTTTTCTGGTTGTTCTGATTTCCTGAGTATTGAGCATTTTTAGACTCCTTCATTCTGTTAATGAAGAGATTCGGAATCTGGTCCAGGATTGATTAATTTTTTTTCAGCTTCTGGCCAAAAATTCATACACAGTGCTGCAGAAGTTGAAAAATTACCATGGCGAAATATAATGAATGAACTTTTAAACACCCGGGCACTGCTTCTAAAGTCGGTCCGTTTTCAGGAAAGCAGCAAAATTCTGACCTTCTATTCCCGCGAAGCCGGACGGATCAGTGTTATTGCCAAAGGTGTTCTACGCCCTAAAAGCCCGTTCGGCGGCAAACTGGAAACACTCCGTGAACTGGAAATCATTCTGGCCGTCAAGGAAAATCGAAATATCCAGACTTTGACCGAGGTTGAGATCATCCGCTTGTTTCACCCGGAGCGGAAACATCCCGACCATATGATTTATGCCCTGGCCATTCTGGAACTGATCGATCAGACTCTGGCTGAAGGTCACTCTGATCCTGTTTTTTATGATTTTCTGCAAGCCATGCTGGCCAGTCTGGAAGAAGTCTCCGACGGCCGTGTGGTTCTGTGGTACTTTTTACTAAAACTTTGTTCCTTCCTCGGCTTCCGGCCCCGTTTTTCCGATTGCCAGTCCTGCCGATCGCCGCTGCCGCTTGAATCCGCTATATTTTCCTTTAGCGATGGTACCATCTACTGCAGCGACTGCAGCCCGTTGATGGTTAACACCCGGCGTCTGAATAGCGACCAGCTCACCTTTCTGCACCGGTTGCAGCAGCAGCACCATCAGCATTTGCCCGAATTCAACCTGGAATTGCCAGGAAAGCACGACTACACCGAATTTTTAACCGCCTATCTGAACCATCATCTCGATCATCCGCTGCACCTAAACGCGCTGGAAATGCTGCCGGCCGGGAGATAATTTTTTAGGTATCCCGGGCCGGATCGGTTAAATTGGCCGCTTATTTTTGTGTAATAGTTCCGCTGTGCGGCGGCAAAACGACTAAAGGAGGAACGAGTGGCATCCCCGATGGACAAAACGATGGAAAAAATTGTTTCGCTGGCCAAACGCCGCGGCTTTATTTTTCAGAGCAGTGAAATTTACGGCGGCATCAATTCCTGCTACGATTACGGTCCCCTTGGTATCGAGATGAAAAAAAATATCAAGGAATTGTGGTGGAAAAGCATGGTTTATGAACGGGACGACATCGAAGGTATCGACGCCAGTATTTTGATGCATCCGCGGGTTTGGGAAGCCTCGGGACACGTGGCCGGATTCTCAGACCCGATGGTGGACTGCAAACAATGCAAATCCCGTTTCCGGGAAGACCATATCGACCGCAGCAAACCCTGCCCCGTATGCGGCACACGCGATTCATTCACCGAAGCCCGGCAGTTCAACCTGATGTTCAAAACCTTTATGGGCCCGCTCGAAGAAGCAGCCAGTATTGTCTACCTGCGTCCGGAAACCGCCCAGGGTATTTATGTCAATTTTCATAATGTACGCGAAGCAGCCCGGCGCAAACTGCCCTTCGGCATCGCCCAGATCGGCAAAGCCTTCCGCAACGAAATTACCCCCGGCAATTTTACCTTCCGCACGCGGGAGTTTGAACAGATGGAAATGCAGTTTTTTGTCAAGCCCGGCGAAGATGAAAAGTGGTTTGACTACTGGAAGGCCAAACGTATGGATTGGTACAAACGGCTCGGTCTGCCGGCTGAAAAACTGCGTTTCCATGAGCATGGCCCAAAGGATCTGGCCCATTATGCCAAAGCAGCCTATGACGTGGAATATGAATTTCCCTTTGGCTGGCAGGAAATTGAAGGCATCCACAACCGGACCGATTTCGATCTGGGCCGGCACAAAGAATATTCGGGCAAAGACCTGACCTATTACGATCAGGATGCCAACGAACGCTATCTGCCGTACATCGTCGAAACCTCAATCGGCTGCGACCGCATTCTGCTGACCACGCTGATCAACGGCTATGTTGAAGAAGAAGACCGGGTGGTCATGAAACTGGCACCATCCATTGCCCCGATCAAGGCCGCCGTATTTCCGCTGGTCAAACGCGACGGTATGGATACCACGGCCCGGGAAATTGTCGAAGAAATGCGTGGCGATTATCGTGTGTTTTATGACGAATCCGGTTCGGTTGGCCGGCGCTACCGCCGCCAGGATGAAGCCGGTACACCTTATTGTATCACTGTTGATACTCAGACGCTCGAGGATGGGAGCGTAACCGTGCGCGACCGCGATTCGATGGAACAGGTGCGTGTGCCACGGCAGGAAAT
>DYOS01000025.1 GCA_020720405.1 Caldithrix sp.
CAAGATAAAATATGAGTATCTGCTTGGCTTGTTACAAGATTTGGAATTTATTGTCCTTGATGAAAATGGAACATTTGAAATCTCAAAAGTCGATTACATTATTCAGATAGTTTACATACAACCGAATAATCCTGACGGGCAAGATAATGTCATCACATTTCAAGAAATATCAGAAATGATTGAAAATCATGGAGACGAGTTAAGTCTGCGTTTTTCAAAGTCCCTCTTAAAATGGACAGGCACAAAGGCTGGTGAAAAGTGAAAAGCCACCGGATAAAGCGTGCACCTGACGTGTGGGATCCTGCGGCATTTTCAAGCATTTTTCTGGCTTCGAGTTTTTTTCTGCTCCCAAGCATTGTCCACGCCCGCCCACACGCAGGTTCGGAAGGGCGCAGGAAAAAATGTCTGAAATTAACAGGGCGGGGCGATGGCAGAATGCACTTTTAAACCATAGCGCTATTATTTATATTATTCAGGATATTTGATTTTTAATCCTTTTGCCAGGCAGCTTTTTTATGGAAAAGACGATACAAGTTATTGAAAAGGCTCAAAATGCAGGCCTTTTTTCTTCTTATGCTATCGGTGGAGGAATTGCAGCGCTTTTTTATATTGAGCCGGTTGTTACTTTCGATCTGGATATTTTCATAATCTTGCCTGAATCTTCAAGCCCGTTGATTTCTCTATCTCCAATTTATTCCTGGTTTTCGGCTCGAGGCTACAAACCATCTCAAGAACAAATCGTTATTGAAGGAATCGCTGTTCAATTTATTCCAGTCTATAATGATCTTGTCAAAGACGGTGTTTTAGATGCTGCTGAAAAAAAATACGGGAATACACCCACACGGGTTTTAAAGCCAGAATATCTGATCGCGTTAATGCTCCAAACCTACCGGTCAAAAGATAAAGAACGACTCAGCATGTTTTTACAAGAAACCACAATTGATTATCCATTGCTCGATTCTATTCTTCTGAAGTACAATCTGAAAACTGTTTTCGAAACTTTCAAGGAGCAGTATTATGGCCGCTGATCCGGAAAAATTCATTCAGTACAACAAAAATATGGTACAAGAGATTTTCAGGAAAAAAGAAGAATATCATCTTGCTCAGGCTCGTCTTCCCATTGAAGAAAAAGTCAAAATTCTGATTGAACTACAAAAGATGTCGTTGACAATTAGGCCTAAGCAGAACGAAACGGATAAACGGCTTGTTTGGCAAATTGAGTGTAAATAACCCCGCCCGAGAAATTACAAAAACTACACACAACAGCGCAGGGCGGTTCCAGGCTCAAAGCAGCCCCACCCAAATTGCCGGTTTGATGCCTCCGTCACTGTTTTCGCTTCGCTCGGGGCGTCATATCAGCAAAGAGGGCACGGGATAATAAAATCGAAATCTATAAAGGCTGAAGATTTTGATGCCGCCTTTGAAAATAGCGTAGACATCACTGAGTTTATGGACTTATCAAAGGCAAAAAAACCTGGCCGGGAGCAAAAACGGGTCAATGTTGATTTTCCCTTATGGATGATTCAATCCCCTGACCGGGAGGCAAAAAGACTCGGTGTAACCAGACAAGCGATCATAATAATATGGATGGCCGACCGACTGAAACAACCCACAGCATAATTTCGCATAACGCCGCAGACCAGCCTGATTTTGTTTATGCCCCAGGGCTTTTCATTCAAAAAAACCTGTATTTTTATATTTACCCTGTTTGGTTGGCAATTACCGGAATGAATAAAAAAAAGGCTGCCCGCAGGCAGCCTTTTAAATTTAAACACGCTCCACCATTTACTTTTGTAATAAAATTTTCTGGCGGATGGTTTCTTTACCGTCAAAGGTGATCTGGAAGAAATAAACACCCGAGCTGACCTTGCTTCCGGATTCATCATCCGAATCCCAGCGGGTCACATTCATACCGGTTTGCGAAATACCTTCAAACACCGTCTTCACCTTCTGACCCAGCATATTATAAATTTCCACTTTTACACCAACCTGCTCCGGTGTATAGAAATTAATATTGGTTGTCGGGTTAAAAGGATTGGGAGCATTAAAGGCAAATTTTTCACCCGGCTCTGCCGTCATCCGGTCGGACGCACCATCGGCCATTTGCGATCCGGAAGCGGAATTACCGCACTCTTCCACATTGGCCGCAGGATCATATACATAACCCGATTTGCTGACATTGGTCACGCAGAAGGTGAACTGGGCATTGGAAGCCGTGCTCCAGCCGGAATAGAAAGTTACCGTTCCCGAAGTACCCGTGGTTCCCTGCACATTACCGCTGGCATTACCCGACCAGGTACCGTTAACCGTAGCACTGGCCACCTCCGTACCATTGGCATCCACAATTTTAACCGTGGCCACCCCGCGCGAGCGTTTCTTCAAAGTCTGTTTTGTTACGGTAACATCGGCCACATGAAGCGCAGGCTGGGTATTTTCATTTACCGTGATATAATTGGTTTTGACCTGCTCATCACTGCCACAGGCATTGGAAGCCGTCAACGTAACCGTAAAAGTACCAGCTGCCGTGTAGGTATGGCTTGGATTCTGCGTCGTGGCAGAACCGCCGTCACCAAAATTCCAGCTCCACCCGGTTGGTGTATTGCTGGAAAGATCGCTGAAATTTACAGCCAACGGCGCTGTTCCGCTGATTGGTGTGCCGCTGAAATCGGCAACCGGCGGATTGCAGACCGGTTCATTGACCACCACATAATTAACCTTGGTTTCACCGTCACTGCCGCAGGCATTGGAGGCGGTTAAGGTTACCGTATAGGTTCCGGCAACCGTAAAGGTATGGCCCGGATTCTGGACTGTCGCTGAACCGCCATCACCGAAATCCCAGCTCCAGCCGGTGGGCGTACCGGTCGATTGATCGGTAAAATTCACTGTCAACGGTGCATCTCCGCTCAGCGGGGTTCCGCTGAAAGCGGCCACTACCGTGGAATTTACCGTGATATAATTATTCTTGGTTTCGCCATCCGAGCCACCCGGACCAGTCACCGTCAGAGTTACGGTATAGGTTCCGGGCGTGGTATAATTATGCGCCGGATTCTGCGCCGTGGAAGAACCGCCGTCGCCAAAATCCCAGCTCCAGGAATCCACATCACCGGTGGACTGATCGGTAAACTGAACGTTCAGGCTGCCGCAGCCGCTGGTTTGATTGGCCGTAAAATTAGCCGTTGGAGCCGATACCCCGCCGTCGTTCAGGGCATTGAACAGATTTACCCGGCCCGCACCCAGTTTTCCGGCAAAAGCGCTGTTACCGGGAATTCCGGAAATATCATCCGCGGTATCGAAGAGACGTTGTTTTACCTGCGCTGCTGACCAATCCGTATGTTTCGACCAGATAGAGGCGGCAACACCGGCCGAAAGCGGAGTAGCCATTGAAGTACCGCTGAGGGTAGCCACATAATCATTATTCGGATCATTGTGATCATGATAGGTGCTGACGATATCCGTGCCCGGCGCAGAAATGTCGACAAATGTGCCGTATGTCGAAAAATCCGATTTCACATCATTCTGATCGGTCGAGGCAACACCAATAACATCGGCCCGGTCGAGCATATAATCAGAACCTTCATCGTTATCATTACCGGCAGCTTTGAAAACCAGTCCGCCGGAGGCCACAAAATAATCAATGGCATCTCCCAAACCGCCGCTGTTGGAAGAACCCCAGGAGCAAGAGGCGATTCTGGCACCATTATTTGCGGCATAGGTAAAGGCACTGGCCGCAAAATCCATTTGAACATAACCGACTTCGTAGATAAACAGGCGACCGGAATAACCGATACGCATCGGCATAATACTCACGCCGTTTCCAGCAGCCTGCTGACTGCCGTTCATCCAGCCGCCGGCCGGTGAGGCAACCGCATAATTATTATTATTGATGGCTCCGACGATACCGGCGCAATGCGTTCCATGGCCGTTAAAATCACGGGGATCATTATCCGGGGTGCTGACGTCTTCCCCTGTCCAGCCGGATACGCCGGTTACGAAATCCCAGCCGATCCAGTCGTCGGTAAAGCCGTTGCCATCGTCATCCACATTGGCAGCGCCGTTTTTCTCCGCCTGATTGATCCACATATTACCATCAGCGGCCGTCGTATTGCTCGATGAAGCATTGGCGCCACCCAAATCTTTATGGTAATAACGGACACCGGTATCCAGAATGGCAACAATAATCTGCGGATTACCGGTACCCAGATCCCAGCCTTCCGGTGCATCAATATCGTGATCGTTAGCCTGGTTCAGATGCCACTGGCTGCTGTAACTTCCATCGTTCGGAGTACTGGCATAGACTTTATGAATACCGATCGGCTGGGCGTCAGCCACACCGGATAAACGGCGGTATTCCCGGGCTACCGTTTCGGGATCAACATCCGCCGCATACTCAACAAGGAACCACTGCTGCATATTGATTTCCCGGCCATTCAGAAAACGTAGCGGAGCATCCGGAAAACGCTGCTTCATAGCGGAAACAGCAAAACGCGAAGACAGGGCATCCAGGGCCTGAATTCCGCTGCGGCCCGAGCGCTCGGCATTTTTCAGTTGGATGGTCTGTAAAAATTCCTGATTGATCTTCAAAACAAACTGCTGCTTTGCATAACCCTGAAAATTAGCTGAATTATCCTGAGCCTTTTGAACCTGAGCCACTTTCAGTTCAGTGGCCATGGCGGATAACAGCATCAGATTGATTAAAAAAAGCGTTAAAGCAATTCTTCTCATGTTTAATTCTCCATGCAATTTGTGTATTAGTCTTTTGTAAAACATTGCTGAAACATAATTATCTGCCAGACCCTCCCTTCTTTGATGCCGGATATTTTTACGGCACTGCGGTTCTGCTTAATCAGCCGTCAGATTATGTAACTGACTGTCGATTCTGAGTACCGGTTTTTTCAGACTTGTATCGCTTTGTATCTGGATAAATAGTTTAACAAGAGCCGGATCGAATTGTGTACCGGCATTTTTTTTAAGCTCATCCAGTGCAACCTCCGGGGTTTTCTTCTCCCGGTAAATACGGTTGGATACGATTGATTCATAAGCATCGGCAATGGTCAGTATTCTGGACATAAGCGGAATCGCATATCCGCTGAGCTGATCCGGGTAACCATTGCCATCAAATCTTTCATGGTGGTTGCGGATAATCAGGGCAACTTCCTTTAGTGCACCAATTTTCCCGACAATTTTACTGCCGATAACCGGGTGTTCTTTGGCGGTGCGGTATTCCTTCTCCAGCAGGGAACTGGATTTCTTCAGAATCTGATCGGGCATGCCTATTTTTCCTATATCATGCAAAATGGCGCTCAGCTCCAGGGTGAAAAGATCATCTTCATTAAAACTCAGGGCATGCCCGAGCATCATGGCGTACCGGGCTACCCGCACCGAATGGCCGGATGTATAACTGTCCTTCGCTTCCAGGGCCGCAATCAGAACGCGGATAGCTTCAGTCAAACCATGAATTTTAATCTGGTGGTCGTGGAGACGTTCCATGTGCTGCCGCTCCAGGTTGCGCTGGATAATGGTTGGCAAATTATGCAGATGAAATGGCTTGGAGATAAAATCATTGGCCCCGCTGCGCAGGGCGGTGGTGATCAGGCCGGGATCATCTGACGAAGTAATAACGATAAAAGCGGTGTTCTTATCGGTGCGACGGATTTGCCGTAAAAAATCAAAACCATGTCCATCCGGCAAATTAAGGTCGCAGATCACCAGATTTATAACTTTTTCCTTGATAATTTCACCGGCCCCGGCCAGGGACACGGTATGATGGCAATGATAAAACCGGCTGTTCAGCGTTTCACAAATTCCGGCTGCCGTTACCGGATCGTCCTCAACGACAAGAATTTCTATTGGGTCTATGGTGTTCATTTAAATGCACTAATTCCTGTAATATGTTCACCCAGTATCAGGGTATGAATGTCACGTGTGCCTTCGTAAGTAAGAACGGATTCAAGATTAAGCAGATGGCGGATGGTCTGGTATTCATCTGTAATACCGTTGGCTCCGAGAATGGTCCGCGCCTGTCTGGATGTAACCAGCGCCATATCAACATTATTTCGTTTGGCCATAGAAATATGAAAATGCCTGGCTTGGCCGGCATCTTTCAGCCGACCCAGCCGGTAGGCCAGCAACTGGGCTTTGGTTATTTCCGAAAGCATTTCGACCAGCTTATGCTGGGTTAACTGAAACGAGGCGATGGGCTGCCCGAATTGAATCCGCGTCCGGGCATATTGCAGTGCCTCATCATAGCAGGCCATGGCCGCACCAATCACCCCCCAGGCAATACCGTAACGGGCCTCATTCAGACAGGAAAGCGGCGCTTTAAGACCCAGGGCCAGTGGCAGACGGTTTTCTTCCGGCACGAAGCAATCCTGGAAGGAAAGCTCAGCGGTATCGGAAGCGCGCAGCGAAAATTTGCCTTTTATGGTATTGGCGGTAAAACCTTTAAAATCTTTTTCCACCAAGAAACCGTTGGTGCCCTGCGGGGTTTTGGCCCAAACCACAGCCACATCGGCCAGAGTACCATTGGTGATCCACATTTTACTGCCATTCAGCAGCCAGCCGCCATCGGCCGGAACAGCCCGGGTTTCCATGCCTCCCGGATCGGAGCCGTGATCAGCTTCGGTCAGGCCAAAACAACCGATTTTTTCTCCGGCTGCCAGTGCTGGCAGGAACTTCAGCTTTTGCATTTCTGAACCGTACTGATAAATCGGATACATAACCAGTGAACCCTGAACCGATGCAAACGAGCGCAGACCGCTATCTCCCCGTTCCAGTTCCTGCATGGCCAGGCCGTAAACCGTATGGCTAAGCCCGGCTCCGCCGTATGCTTCAGGGATGGTTACACCAAGAACACCTAATTCGCCAAGCTGTGGGATGAGTTCTGTTGGGAAAAGACCCCGGCCGTGATATTCCCTGACCAGGGGCAGAAATTTATCTTCGACCCAGGTTCGCAGTGTATCCCGGATCATTCGTTCTTCAGGAGAAAACAAATCGGAGAGCTGATAAAAATCAATATCAGTGAACATAATGCCCGTATCAGATTTTATTGTCAACAAATTAGGCATAGCCTAATGAACCATTGTGCTTCAGGTCTGAAATTTTTACTTCTTTTCCTGAAGCCTGAAAAATACAGCTCTTTTTTAAAATATCAAGTTTACTTCAAGCCCGTAAATCAAACCATTATACGATTCATTGCTGTTGAAATAGAGCGGACCATAATCCGGGTTGGCAATGATTTCTTTGGCGGTTTCCGGTGAATAGGCAAACTGCCGCTGGTTTGTACCGGCCAGGGCTTTGACGGAGAAATATGAGGTGAAGAAAAATTCCAGAGAAAGATCAGCAATAATCTGCTGATAATCGTTGAGCAGGTCTTTTGTACCACCGTTACCGGCATTGTTGAGAATTACACTGATGGTTGATTCAAAAGTGAGTTTTTGCGGCACTATATCCCAGCGGCTGGATTCATAAAGGTAAAGATTGGTATTGGTTTCGGGTTTGTCGTCCGAATTGCTCTCGGTAAGTTTAAGTGTGCTGTAAACCGCACCGCCGGAGATATTCAGAACCGAAGCCGGCCTGAAATACATATTTACAGTTCCAACCATCTGGCTTGAGGACAAGGGATTCCCGGCACTGAGCACACTGTTATCATCCTGGCTTATATACAATCCGGAAACAGAAAAACGGTTTGAGCCAATATTGTGAGCGAGACGAACCTCCCCAGAGTTACTAACCTTTTTTGTCTGAATATCTTTATCATCTGCATCGGTTAGTTCATCACTCCGGTCACCCCGGCGGATATATTTAAGGTGCATTTCCGGCCAGCCGGAGAATTGTGTGGTTACACTAAAAATACCGGAAAGGGTCTGCGTAGTCAGGGTATTCGAATCATCGTTGAGGTTATTATGATACTGTTCCAGATCGAGGTTAAAAAGCAGACGACCCGGCCAGAGGTAACCACCGGATAGAAAAAAACCCTGCCGGTCATTGAGAAGATAGGGATAACCGGCTGTAAAATAATCAAAACCGATACGCTGATACGTTGTATTCAGCCAGATCCGGCTCAATCTGAAATCAAGCCCGGTCTTGTAGCTGTTATCCCGGGCTGAACCGGCATTCAAGGTATCTTTGTTACTAATATAACCTTCTCCGAACAATTTCAGGCGGTTGCTGA
The DNA here is from genome assembly GCA_020720405.1 of Caldithrix sp. Lineage (GTDB taxonomy): Bacteria > Calditrichota > Calditrichia > Calditrichales > Calditrichaceae > DYOS01. The sequence goes on from DYOS01000025.1 coordinate 8,171, forward strand.
ACAGGGAAACCTGGGCCTCCCCGCCGCTGGCCCGGTTGCTGACCGGTGGATTATACGAGCTGCTGATGGAAGTACTGTCATCCCGGCCATAGAGGTAATTCAGGCTGAGCTGGTAACGACCCGTCTCGCCGCCCGTCAGGCGCGAATAGGCAAAATTCCGGCGATACAGACCAGACGTTTCATACTGTTTATATAAGCCGATCAGCCGGCTGTCCTGTTGGAAAGATTTCTGAACGATACCGGCCACGGAATGGGATTCTATAAAAGCTTTGGCATTCCAAAGATTTTCAAAATAGAGATGTACTTTCCCACCACGGACTTCCCGGCTTTGAATAAACATTTCAGAACCGGATTCAAAAAAATCTCCAAGGACGATTTCGTGCCGGTCAAAACGGGTGGTGAAGGAAAGGCGGTTGACCGTTTTCAGGTCTTTGATATCAAACCGGTTCCAGACATTATTGCTCAAATCGCCCAGCAGTGTCATATCAAGGCGGCTGGTTCGGGCAAAAATGGCCAGGTTAAAGTTTTCCTGCAAACCAGGAATCAGCGATGCTTTACTGTAATCCTCATCGGCAATGGAATCCGGCTTGATCTGCGAAGTTTCATTATACTGGGTTTGAGTGGTTCGTACCGAAATTCTGCCGGTCACATCCAGTCCCTGAGCAATAAGCAATAGCGGCAGAAAAAGAAAGTACAGAATATGTTTCATCTCAATCCCTTGATATTTAGCGAATGGTGATTACCCGGTTGGTTTCCCGAACAATGTTTCCGGCCAGGTCCTCAGCCTGAATCAGAATCCGGTTTTCACCCCGCACCAACTGAATATCAGCTTCAAAACTGCCGTCGGTACGCGGTTTAACCGGTTGACCGTTGATGAGAATGCTTTTCAGACCGGAACTCGGCTCGGGGTCAATTATAATACCGCGGATTTCCTGAGTAAAGCGCTGATCCTTTAAATTTATAAATTTATCCGGCGGGGAGGGCGGTTCATTTCTGAGAAAATTCGGGTTGGCCGGTTGAGTGATGGTAATAATTGGTTTTACCGTGTCCAGAAAAAGCACTTCGGATTTCTCCACCACATTCTCCGAGCGATCGACAGCTCTCAACTGGATGGTATTTTTACCCTCATTCAGAATGATCGTCCGGTTAAAACTGCCCCGGCCTTCGACATCAGCCACAATCTCACCATTAATAAAAACCCTTACTTTATCCTGTGGGGTAGGATCAAAAATAGCGCCTGACAGGCTGTAATCCCGGCGATTCAGAATGCCGGCCACCAGCGGTGTCGAAAAGCGGATTTGCGGTTCCTGGGTATTTACAAAAAAGCCTACCCGGTTTTGAGTAGTTTCACCGTTCAGCTCAGCAACCACGGTAAATTCATTTAAACCTTCCCGGGCCGGAAGAAAATCGCGGATATTACCATTGGCAGCAACCGCTAATTGTACACCGTCGGCGGTTACTTTGGCACCGGGAGAAGTTTGTCCGGTCAGTTCAATGCCCCGGCCGATAACGGACTGGTCGGTATAATGACGCTGCAGCGGATTGAGTTGAAGGATCAGGGCTGATTGCTGGCGGTTTTGTTCCTGGGTTTCAAATTTTCTGGGCTGCGTCGGATTCTCACCGCTGCGGACTTCGGTCTCCTGACTCGATTCAACCAGTACTTCGCCCTGTCCCAACTTACTGGTCACCGCCACCCGGCCTTCAAAGACGCGCACTGTGGTGGTTTGCTGTTCATTGACGACCATTTCCAGTTCTGTGCCGCGGATAGCGACAACAGCGCTGGGACTTTCAACTTTTCTGGATTGCCTGGTGTTGACGGCTTTGCTGAATCTGGCCCACATATTTCCGGCCCACAGCGTAAAATTCATTTCATCACCGCTAGCATCATTTATCAACTTGCTGACATCAAATATACTGTTCTCATTCACCCGGATTACCGATTTGTCCGGCATTTCCAGTTCAACGCGGGAGGCCAGCCTGGTCCGGATACGGTCGCCCTGACGGACTTGTCCATTGAGGGCAATTTTATTCCAGGTTGTTTTTCCGTTTGGCAGAAGATCAGCATCACCAATCAGGAATTTCACCCGGGCGGTTTGCTCCTGAGCCATCACCTGCAAGACCAGGAACAGTAGTATGGGCAGAACCAAACCATTTTTTACTTTATGCAATAACATTTTCAGCTCCCTACCTGATTAGAACCATTTTCTTTGAAGCAACGAATGATCCGGAAATCGCCCGGTAGAAATAGACACCGCTGGCCAGATTGAGACCATGATCATTCTTCCCGTCCCAGGTCAGTTCCAGGTAACCGCTTTCGGTAGATTTATCATACAGCCGGCGAACTTCCCGACCCAGAATATCATAAATCCTGACCTCCAGTTTCTGACCGGAAGCCTGCACCGGAACGGCAACCCGGATGGTGGTTTGTGGATTGAACGGGTTTGGATAATTCTGGAATAATTCAAATTTCACCGGTAGAATTTCAGGTTCAAACTCAGGATTATTGCTCACGAACAATTTAAAATAATTGACATCCAGATTGTTCTCGATACTGAAACTGCTTCTCCCGGAAAGGTCGAACCATTCACCGCTGTTAATATGATACAGGTAAAACCTGTACGAAGCCGGCAAAACCAGCACATCCCAGTTTAGCGTAATCTCCTTGTCCTCTTCTCCCCGTTCAACAACCAGCGTCCATTCCCGCTCATCAGCCAGAGGTGATTCACCGAAATCGCTGCTCATCAGTTTATTATCCGATTTGCTGAACAGGCGCAGCCCGGGGATAATCGAAGGAGGCACCGGTCCGCTGCGGAAATGCAGCGGATAGGCATCCACCGATTGGCAGGCGCCAAAATAATGCCCACCCGACTGCCACCGGCTGCCGATTGCTTCAATCCGGACCAGAACATCGTTCTGCTGCGAAGCCGGGCGATTTTCACGGCTGCCCGAAAATTCAATTAACTGTTCTTCGGTGGCCGGTTTCGGATTAAAGGTCATGACCAGTGCTTCATTGGCGAAAATCCAATAGGAACGCATGGGCAAAAGCGTACTGCTGGAGTCACGGTAATAATCCATGCGCGGCAGATTCTGCCAGTGCTGTATCGTTGGCCCAAGCCGGCCATCATTCACCGCTCCGATAAAATCCACAGCCGGACCGGCATTGCCTTTGACCTGCACATCCTTCCAGCTGATCTTCCAGCCCCAGGGATTGCCGACCATATTCCAGCCTTTCTGCAGACTGATTTCTACCGGGTTAACCCAGGGATTCTGAGTCAGGTTATTCAAATCAACATTCAGGGAGGCATCACCTAACAGCCAGTAACCAGCACCGGGTTTTAATGAGTCTGGTGAAGTCTCAACATACCGTTCATCCTGCCAGCGTTTTATACTGCCCAGGGTGGATTCTTTTAATTTGACGGATAACTGACTAATGCTACGTCCGGGGGTAACCATAGCCCAGAAATTTTTAACCAGCGGTATTTTCCCTGCCGCCAATTCCAGGGTTACCTCATCGGCTGCCGCCGTCCCGATGGAACCATTCCCGGAGGTATCCAGCCCGGCCACCTGGAAATGGTAGCGCCCGTCGGCCAGCGGATAAAATTCGATGGTTGTCAGATTGGTGGTGCCGCTGTCAACCAGCGCTGTATTAACGTTATCCAGCTTTAACAGACGGTAACGGTAGCGAATCAGCTCGGGTGGTGTACCAACCGAGCTGGTCAGGGTATCATTGGCATCAAAAGTAAAACGCAGTAAAGCTTCATCCCGTACATCCGGGTAATTCCCGGTCAGTCGGGTCAAGGGCGACCGGCTGTCGATGTAGGAAACCAGCATATCCACATCCAGCGGCTCAATAACCAGATTATCTTCCGCGGCAAAGAAATTAAGCTTATCATGGTAATGCGTGTCGCGGATCAGCCCCTCACCGGAAAAACGCAGCGTGAAATTACCCTGGCTTCCGGTTGGGATCAACAATTCTGACGGTGTAATCGACAGCCACTCAGGCAGTATATCCGGCGGACGGACCGTTAAGGGCAGGGTGCCGGTATTGTTGACCCGGATGGGAATGCGCAGGGTATCCTCAAGCCCAACCTGAACACTAAGCTGGTGTGGCGTAAATTCAAAAAAACGGACATCAACCCGGCGCAACTGAACCGGAGAATAACCGTTCACACCCCCCGAGCTGTCAACAAAAGCAGTTTTGTAAAAATAAGTTTGCCCAAAAACGATATTGGTATCACGCAGTGCCGGATTAAGCTTCTGATCGATAATGGCTACAATATTACTGCTGTCAGGAATAAAGTCCGGCAAAAGACCGCGGTGGACAACAAAACCGCGGAACAGAGAGTCGAGTGCTGCGGCTGGTGTCAGCAGATCAATCTGAATGGCCGAATCAACCTCGCTCAAACTGAACTGCGGTATTTCGCCAAGCATGAAGGGCGTACCGATGTTTCCAAACAGACCAATATCGGAGCGGCTGGCCGTGGTATTGACAACGGTTGAATCGCCGGCATCGATAAGCGGTGAACCGGCAGCAAGTTTGAAGCGGTCCGGATTACCAGCCTCATCCACAGCAAGAAAAGGCGGCTGGCCGTCAAATGGAAAATAATCCTGCACCAGCCGCGGATTGACAAACAGATTTGTCGGATGAACCTGAGCTGACAGTGGTTGATGCAGGTTGCGGTAAAAATTATTGAATTTCAAAGTAGATGACGGATCTGAATTACCACTGAAAACCCTTGAATTCTCATAGAAAATGGTATTGACAATCGAGGTCAAAGGTGTGCCGCTCAGTTCAAAAGCACCGCCGGCATCAGCATCATTTTTACCGTTATGATAGAAAATGGTATTTTGCAATTTCACAGAACCACCATCGGCTGAAATGACAAAGCCCTGGTGATCCACCATAAATACATTTTGCAGATCAAGACTGCTGTTGTTCTCGCTGACAATACCGGTTATCGTACGCAGGGAACTGTCCGGATCACCTCCAGCCAGTCCGGCATATTGAAGTTTCAGACTGCCTTGATCGACCCGGATGGCAACCTGTCCATTTCTCTCAAAGTCCTGAAAAGACAGGTCAGCTGTACTGTTGTTTTCCAGATGCAAACCACCGGCCCTCAGACTACTTTGTGTTTCACCATTCAGACGGAAAGAGCACTGGGTACCTTTCAGCTGCGCATTATTTAATAACACACCCGTTGTGAAATTGCCCTGAATCTGACTATTCCGGAAAGAAAGGCTGCTGTTCACCACATCCATGCCAGTACCAAAACCGAGAATACTGATGTTTTCCAGATGAAGACTGTCGGCATTGCTTATTTTCAATCCGGTCAGGGTGTTCATGGTCTGCTGACCGATCAGAGTCATATCCATCAGACGGCAGGAGTCTGCCCCCTCCCCGATGGTCAGAAGCGTGCTGCTAAAAGGCATGGTCGGCGGGGGAAGCAGCTTGAAGTAGCCACGGAGTATGATCTTCTCATCAATGCTGATCATTTCCGGATAATCACCATTCGAAACCAGTACGCTGTCGCCGTCAAAGGCTCGGCTCAGCGCCTCATTCAGGGAATGAAACGGGCTGAGTTTGCTGCCGTCGCCTTTGAAGGAATGATTATCCACATACCAGTTGCGGGGCAGGCGGGCACCGTTCAGCAGAACGGTAAAATGCGTTGAATCCGCTGATTCGGATAAAAGCAGAAGATCGCTGTCTTCATCGTTATCAATATCGGATGAAAGGAGGGCGATAGCATTGGTTACCAGGCTTAGTTCAAGAGGCGCCTGCAAGCCGAAATCGGCAGACAAAAGTAATGATATTTTATTATTACTTTTCAGGACAGCCAGATCCTGCCGGCCGTCGCCATTCCAGTCGCCATCCACTATATCAAGAATTTTCCAACCGAGCAGCACATTATGGGTGCTGTAAAGTGAGCCTTCGGCATCCACATTAAAAATCTGCAGACGGCCATCCAGCCCATCAGAACCAACGATAATATTATCCTGACCGCCAAAACCCTGTTCAGAAAAAACAAGCGCAGTCAAAACCACACCATTCATTAAGACACCGGTGAAATCGGTGATAATGCGCCGGAAACTGCCAAAACTGTTTTCCAGCAGAGCCAGGTTATTAAGGGCAGAACCGCTGGAGACCAGCATATCCCTCTGCCCGTTAAAATCAGCTTCCATCAGATGGAGCGAGCTGGCCTTCGCCGGAATGACATTAATCTGGGCTGTGCCCAGGTTATAACCGCCATCATCATAGGCCAGAAATACCCGGACTTCATCATTAAACAGGTCCTCCAGCAGGAGGGCCACATCGGGCAGACCATCATTGTCAAAATCGGCAACCTGCAGATCCTTGGCCGGACCCTGACCGGTGAACTGTGTGTTCCAACTGTCCAGTTCCTGACCCGTCTGCCAGTCAAAAGCCATAACCAGGGCCTCGTTGGCCAGAATTATTTCCGTGCTGCCATCGGCATTGATATCTGCCGGGCGGGCAAAAAGAAAATTATCGGAGAGGGAAAAAGTTAAAGGGGTGCCAAAGCTGCCGCCGGTGTTCAGAATAATACGGAGTTTATCCTGATCAATGTTGATCAGATCCGGCAAAGCATCGTTATTGAGGTGGACCAGCTGCCAGTCTCCCAACCCGTTGATGCTGAAGGCATCACCCGAATTCAGGTTTCCGCTGCCGCGGAAGGCACCGGTCATGAAATGCCACTGGAAACCACTGGCAAAGGCACTCCCATCGGCATAAAGCAGGTTCCTCGAAATCGTAACCGTAACATCGGCACCCGCCGGCAATTCCGGAACAGGATGCAGATAAAGCATCTGTTCACCACCGGAATAACTGTAATTATAATTCAATGGCCGGCCGTCAAGCTGCAGAAGAACAGATTCCGGATCAAAACTGCTCATATCCAGCGGTTTTTCAAAATGAATATTGATAACCACATCTTTGGGCAATCCTGTCATCCCCGGTGCAGGATAGACCTTAAATAGAGTATCCAGTGACACACCGACGGCATAATTACCACTCTGCGGGTTTTCCAGATAAGACATAACTTTGCGCTGCCCGGTATCAACAGAGGATGGCAGTCTGACCCATTTCCCGCTGGTGGCTTCCAGATAAAAAATTTTCAGGCTGTCAGCCGGAGGATTGCCCAGTTCATTCAGCTCTTCAACGGTATAAGCCAGGTAAAGCTCACAACCCTGTCCGGGATTCAAACCATCGAAATAGATAGAAAAAGATTTGTTTATAAAACGGATAACTTCATCCGTTACAGCCAGTGTATCCAGATTAGTCAGTACTCTGATCTTCTTCTCGCCGGTCAGGCTGAGCGGCAATAAATGAAAGTTCAATTCACCGTCACCGAACCAATAACGGGCTTCCTGCTCCTGCAGAATCAGGTTTTCTTCAAAAGGTACCTGTATAAAATCCTGCCAGGTTGAATTCAGATTGGGAATACTGATCTGGCTGAATATGGCCGCTGCATCGACCGATCCCCAGTAATTATATTGCAGATTATGGTTGGCCACGCCATCCGGTGATTGCAGCGACTGTAAAAACGTACCGTTGTAGTTGTGGTAAAGATTATTCTGCAAATTCTGAGCACTGCCCAGTTCAAAAAGCCCGGTGTTCTCCAGGTAAACTGCACCGCCGCCCGAGCCGGAGAAATTTCCGGATATCTGGTTGGACCAGAAATTGGCATTGGCCTGCTGCAGACCAATCAGACAGACCGCCCCACCATGCTGTTGGGCTTGATTAGCGATAAACTGATTACCGATCACAGTAACCTGACCGGTTTGTATAAAACAAGCCGCACCGCCATCGGCGCCGGCGGTGTTTTCGGCAAACGTATTATTGCTCAGGGAAAGCGAAAAACGGTTGCCCTGCACATATATACCTCCGCCATCACTAGTAGCGGAATTTGAATAAATGCGGTTATTCTGGAGCGAGCTTGAAAATTGTAATGAGGTGCGGTTATCCATATAGATAGCTCCGCCCCGGCCGGATTGATTATGATGCAGGTTATTGTTGCTGATATTAAGGTTGTAGGCACCACGGAAAGCCAGGCCGCCGCCTTTGCCGCCCTGCGTTTCATTCTCAAAAATCCGGTTTCCACTGATTACAGCAGCAGAACTGTCAACCAGCAGAGCTGCGCCAAGCGGCGAATTATTGTGCATAAAACTATTGTTCCGAATCAATGGGATGTGGCTGGATGAAATCGACCGGATATGCAGACCACCGCCGAGACTGTCGGTCGTAAAATTATTGAGAAAAACACAATTCTCGATCGTCGCGCTGTTGTCGACAATCAATAAACCAGTCCCTTCAACCTGATCCATGTGGCTGAACCGAATACCACGGATAATGGTCTGACGGCTGAGATTCCCGCTCAGGGTCAAAGCAGGACCCGGCGATGGGGCGCTGATTTCCGGCGGATTATCTGTTATGCTGCCTGCCATGACAAAATCAAAATTAAAACCGGTTTGTACATTTTCGAAGTACATACCGGGATTCAATTTCAGGGTATCACCACTGTCCATGCGGCTTAATCCGAAGTTGACCGTTGCAAATGGCGCAGCCTGTGTGCCGTCAGCATTATCATCCCCGGCCGGGTCAACCCAGAAAGTATTTTCCTGGGCCTGAAGTCCGCTCAGGGCCAAGGCCAGGAAAGCGGATAGAAATAAATAAAGAAGCTTTTTCATAATGGTAACCCTGCAGATGGTCTTTTAACGGGAAAATATCGAGGCGGCAGGTGTTACCGGCAAATGACAATGATCACAGGGCAGGCCGGGCAATAATTACAATAATCGTTGATAAACCTGATATAAATGCCAGATATTGTCCACGTAATTTATCGTTTCATTGTAACCATTAAAATAACCATGTGGCGGCACACCGGAGGGCCATACTTCGAGGTGGAGCTGCCAGTCACTTTTTTTCAGAGTTGCCAGGTAAGGTTTAACCTGCTCCCAGTGATTGGCAGAACGGTTATAATGCCGGCTGATATCCTGGGCATCAAAAACACGGCCGATACCGGAATTATAACTGGCCAGGGCCAGCTTGATCCGGTTATCATAATCGGCAGCCGGAAACATACGGTATTGCTTCTTCAGATGATAAATTCCGGCTGTTATGTTTTCTCTGGGGTTCATAAAAATATAATCTATAGCCAGCTCGCGGCTCAGTTCCTGGGCCGTGCCGGGCATGATCTGCATCAGTCCTTTGGCGCCGACCCGGCTTTGGGCATCACTGCGGAAACCGGATTCCTGCACAATCTGAGCGGCAATCAGACGCCAGTCAAATCCATAATGCTTGGCATATTTTTTAATCACCGGTTTATGGCGTTCCAGGGCCTGGCCAATACGGCTGTCATATAATTCCGCCTGCCTCAGCACAACGGCCGAGTCGGCCAGCCGGACGGATGAATCTGCCGCAGCGTTTTGGCGAACCGCCTGGGCAGTCGGTTCCGGACGGCAGGAAAACCACAATAAATTCAGCAGAAATATGAGAAAAAGTCTGGTCATCAGTTCAGACTCATCCCAATAATCAGACCCACAATCAGACCAATCATAATAAAAATTCCACTGACCACCACACCAACGGCAAGGTTTCCCTTTTCTAATTCGTTGGGAATATCGAAGTTTGTGGTTTTATTGATCAGCTGATAGGTGCCGATGGAGGAAATAATGCCCACCAAAACACCTAAGATTGCATAAATAAAATTGCGCATCATAACAAAATTAAGCCAATCATTGTCCATGCCCTGCCCCCTCCTTATTAAAATTAAAACCGGTGCTTTTTATTAAATACTCAATACTAAAATAGCCTGAAAAAAACAAAACCAGAAACAAAACCTGCTGACCACGGAGCAGAGCCACCGTACCGGCACTAATCACCATAATCACCAAAACCACGGCCACCCTGATCTGCTCATCAGGGGTGGCAAAATACCAGTAGAGCAGGGCTGCTACCAAACTAAGCCCAACCAGCCACCAGACCGGAATGGTAAAAACCAGTCGGCTAAACAGAACCAGAATTAAAAACGACAGCAGCCATAAACGCAGTGAACTCCGCTTTGACTCCGGAAAGGCCAGGGTCAGCCCGGTACTGAACAGAATCAGCAGAACAGATTTGGTCAAACCAAAAATCAGCGGAAACAGTTGAGTAATATTCATAGTGGTTAAACCTATGGCAATTTAAAATTCAAGTCAATTTTCAGACTCGTCCTCTGCGGAAAAACTGCCGGCCAGCGGACAAACCCGGCAGAATTGCTGCTGGCAGTACTCTTTAAATAAATGAATAATACCCTGCACCGGCAGTTTTTCATGGTCCAGTCCGGGTTGGTTCAGCCAATAAAGCACCGCATTATAGGAAGAATAAATTTTTTGACGCGAAAAATAGATAAAAGCCTGTTCCAGATAGGCTTCAAAGCCGGCTCCGGATTGGGGTAGAGCCAACGCTGCCTGAAGCGGCACAAAAACATTGACCATAAATTCCCGGAAGCGCTGTTTTCCCCACAAATATTGACCGGCTCCGGGCTTTATCCCTGAACCGGGGTGCAGCGGAGCGGCTGATTTAAGCCGGAAACAGCGGTACATTTCCCGGTTTAACCAATAAAAAGGCTTTCTCTCACGGAGCAGCAGACCAAGTTCATTCCAGATCTGAGAATTCTGAGTACTAAGCCAGGCAGCCAGTGCAGCCAGACGGGGCAGCGGATAATTCGCCGGCCGGCCGACATTCTGCCAGCCGCTGATTTTGTTTCCGGGTAAACCAAGCAGTTGACTCAGGTATTCTCCCCGCCCGTTATCATGCCCGGCGGGGGCGGACAAACCAGACTGAAACAGAAATAATGACAAAAAATCATCAAACCCGGAACCGAATAAAGTGCGCATTCTCTGCACCTCCTCCCAGGGCAGACGGATGGCCAGTTCCCGGAACGGAGCCTGGTTACGGGCATAACCGCAAACTTTCAGCAGCCCCTGATATAAAGCATTCTCTACCGAGAGACGCTGCAGTTCATTCTGCCAGTAGCGGGTCAGCTGGCGAAAACGGAGCAGTGCCAAATGGTTTAAGCGGACTGTTAAATCAGCGGGAATTTCAGCGAGCGGGCAGTTCAGGATGCCGGCAGGAGCCAGTTCTGTTAAAACAAAAGACGGAATTTCGCGCTGTGATAATTCGTGCCGGACCCAGGGTCGGCCTGTGTGGGGCGAGGTAATCAGGTGCAGCAAAACATTCTGGTAAGCCGGATCAAAATGATGACCATGACGGTACCAGTCCGCTGCTTCACGGTGCATTTCCACATCACCCTGATAAACCACACCGTTCCAGAGAAACCGGGCACTGCGGAAATCCGGCCCGGCCTGGCGGTTTAACCGACCCGGATCAAGTATCTGAAGCTGACCGGCCGGGCCGGACAGAATGCGCCGGGCGCGATAGGCAGCCAGCCAGGTTTGATAAAGCAATTCCTCTTGTGGCATAAACCAACCCGCTGTATATTACTTTTATTATAAATATAATCTTTGTTATGGTGGTTTTCAATGGATACAAAACAAATTGCCCGGCGCATCGAACTGATTCAAAAACAATCAAAGCTTAGCCAGGCCGATCTGGCTGCCCTGTTAGGCGTCACCCAGCCGGCGATTCACCATTATCTGCAGGGCCGTATTCCACCGGCCGGGGTCCTGCTCCGGCTGGCGCAGCTACAGGGCACCAGCATCGAATGGATTCTGACCGGTCTGGAAAGAGCTGCCGAAATGGTCAGCGAACCCGTTCAGGGTTATCAAAGCGGAGAAACGGACAGCCTGTGCCGCAAATTGAATAAACTGACTCCTGAGCAGCGCCAGACTTTGGAAAATTTTATCGATACCCTGTTTTCCGGCTAAGCGGCCGGCGGATCGTAATCAGATGCTGTTGAAAATAGGGGTCGGTCAGGTTGGCCATAACCACCCCCTGACTGGAGGAAGCATGGATAAATCGATTGTGACCAAGATATAACCCGACATGATCGGTAAATACACCGCGCTGATTGCTGAAAAACAGCAGGTCACCGGGCTGCTGCCAGGGCTGCCGGACAAACGATCCGGTCAAAACCAGTTGCCCGGTGGTTCTGGGCAGATCCATTTGCCAGACTTCCCGGTAAATAGCCTGCACCAGACCCGAGCAATCTATACCGCGGCGGTCGGTCCCGCCCAGGCGGTACGGTGTACCAACCCAGCTCAACGCCGTATTTTCCAGAATTTGATCTGCTTCCTGATTTTGTGGAGCACGTTTTAAAGAAGCAGATTGACAGGAATAAAAAAGAAAAAACGATAACAAAAAGATCAGCGGCTTTACCACTGCCGGTTCCTGATTTGTCCAACCAGCCGGATAAAATATTCTTGCCATTCACCCGGGGCAAAGTATGTTAGTTGCTGCTCAGCAGTCTGGAAATAGGAATCGGCCAGCTGCTGCACTTCTTCGATAATGCCCTTTTGCTGCAGAAGCGACCGAAAGTCAACAAATGCCTCGGGTAAAACATAACCCGGACCAAGGTGCCTGGCCAGCCGCAGATTAAGAATGGTCTGTTTATGACGGGACCAGTCGCTGCCTATTTTCTTGCCCAGTGCCGCCTGATCGGCCAGAACATCAAGCAGATCATCCTGTATCTGGAAACCCAGACCCAAAGCCCGCCCGGTTTGCCTCAGCCGTTCCAGCTCTGCCTCTCCGGCTCCGGCGGCCAATCCACCCAGTTCACAGGCCAATTCCAGCAAAGCGGCAGTTTTACTGTAAATCATCTCCATATAGGTGTTCTCTTCCACCGTCTGCCCGCTCTCAAACATTTTATCCAGTGCCTGTCCCTCACAAATGATAAGCATGGTATTGGTCATGCGCCGGGCCATTTCACCCGTCCCGGGATAAGTCAACTCAAATAATTTTTGAAAGGCCAGCCCCATCAAACCATCCCCGGCCAGAATCGCCGTTCCCAAATCCCATTTGACATGAACCGTGGGCAAGCCGCGGCGCAGTTCATCATTGTCCATAATATCATCGTGAACCAGGGTGAAATTATGGAGTAGTTCAACGGCTGCGGCTGCAGGAATAACTGATTCCGGACGGGCGCCGCAGATACCGGCCGAAAGCAGGGTCAGCAAGGGCCGGATCCGTTTACCCTGCAGACGGATAACATAGTCGATCGGGTCATAAAAAAGCGTTACCGGCAGACGGCGCGGATAAGTCTGCATGGACTGCTCAACCTGATTCAGCAGGTGCCGGAAACGGGGCTGATCTAACATAGAATTCCTAATTTTTAAAATCGGAGCGGAAAATCCGGGTAATTTCTTCCGCCGAAGCGGCATTTAACAAACTTTGCCTGATCCGGGCTTCTTTGAGATTGCGGCTGATCGCGGCCAGGGCCTGAATATGCGGCCCCGAACGGTCGCGGGGCGAGAGTACCAGAAAAATCAGGTTGGCCGGTTTTCCGTCCAGTGCATCGAACTCGATTCCCTCCGGGATAGTGCCAAAGGCGATGGTCAGTTTATCGACCCCGTCGGTTTTGGCATGGGGGATGGCCAGACCGCTTTCCAATCCCGTGCTGAGATAAGCTTCACGGTTCAGTACATCGCTGAGTGTCGTCTCGCGATCCTGAATTTCTCCGCCTAAAACCAATAAATCCAACAGCTCTTCAATTACCTGGAATTTCGTTTTTCGGGTTAAACCCGCTTTAATATGGGTTTCCGGAAGAAGTTGATACAGATTCATATACACCTCCCTATCTGCTAAAATTTAGGTGCCGTCCAATTTTATGTCAACGGTAAGAATTCTTTGCTAAGCTTTTATGAATCGTCTAAATTCGCAAAAATTGGAAGGAGTAATTTTCGATGCGGTTATCCAATATTCTGCTTAAAAATCATATCAGCCTGCCGCTGCCGGCCAAAGATCGCGATTCAGCCATCAGGGAACTGCTGACGTTGCTGGAAAAAGACAAATTACTGGCCAATTTTGATGAAACCTTCCAGGCCATTCTCAACCGCGAAAAAATTATGACCACCGGCGTTGGCAACGGCATTGCCATTCCGCACTGCAAACACAGCTCCTGTCCTAATTTTGCCGTGGCCATGGGTGTCCACAACAAAGGAATCGATTTTAGCAGTATCGACAAGAAAAACGTGAATATCATCTTTCTTTTGGTCGGGCCGGAAAACAATCCCGGTCTGCACATCAAACTGCTCAGCCGGATTTCCCGACTGATGAGCAGCGACGATCTGCGGGACCAGGTTCTCGAAATTCAGTCGGCGGAAGAACTGCTGGCTTTACTCAGGGATGAGGAAGACTACCTGTTTGATCTCGATTAGAGGCACCGGGCTGATCAACCCGGCCGGTTAATTAACCGGAGTTTGGTCCCTTTTAATCACGGATATTCACCCCATGTTCAACCCTGATCAGTTTTATATTTAGCCCTCTATGTATTTTAATAATTACCCGCCAGCCGGATCTGATCTATGCTGCCCCTGAAAGCCAACGATTTTATCGGTAATTACCGGATTATTGAAAAAATCGGCGAGGGCGGTATGGCCCTGATCTACAAAGCCCACCAGCCGGCCCTGAAACGTAATGTGGTCATCAAAAAGCTAAAAGACCCGAACCGGGAAATTATCAACCGTTTCAAAAAAGAAGCCCTGATCAGCGCCTCCATGCACCAGGAAAATCTGGCCGCCATCTACGATTTTATTTATGCCCAGCGCTCCTATTTTCTGGTGATGGAGTATATCGACGGCGAAGACCTGCGCACCCTGACCGACTACCTGGCCCCGCTTTCCCCGATGCAGGCGGCCATCATTATCATGGATATCGCCCGCGGTCTGGAACATATTCATGCCCGGGGTATTATTCACCGCGATATCAAACCAAGCAATATTATCATCTCCCGGGATGGCGAGGTTAAGCTGATCGATTTTGGCGTGGCCAAAGACAAGATATCAACCCGGCTGACCATGACCGGAATGATTGTCGGTACACCGGCTTATATGTCGCCCGAGCAGGCCAATGGCGATAACCTGACCACGCAAAGCGATCTGTTTTCACTGGGCATTTTATTTTATGAATTGCTAACCGGGGTTAAACCGTTTTATGGTGTAAAAAACACCGATGTCCTGGCTCGTATTGTCCGGGCTGAATATATCCCGGCTGAGGTCATCAATCCGCAGATCCCGCGCCGGCTGCGTCATATTCTCAAAAAAACCCTGCAGCGTTCAACCGGCCGGCGCTACCAATCGGCTACCGAACTTATTTTCGATCTGGAACGGGCTGTGCCGCTGCGCTTCCGGGTGCGGAAAAAAGAACTGCTGACCCGGCTGATGAACCGGCTGGACAAAAACGGTCAGCCGCCGCCCGATTCCAGTGTTCATATCAGCGCCTTCAATAATGACCGGTACAAATACTGGAACTGGCTGAATGTTCTGATTGTTGCCGGCGGCATTTATGCGGCTTTATTTTTAGGCCGCCAGTTTGCCACAACCCAAACCGGCTATGTCGGATTAAGGCAGGTTCTGCCCGGTTCGGAAATCCGCTCCGGCCGCCAGACCATCCGGGCCGCGCATAACCGGCTGATCACGGCCGGGCCTTTTTTACAGGGCAGCCGGGCGGTAACCATCACCTATCCCGGTCAAAGTATGATTCACCTGGCCCAGGTTCAGGTTGCAGCCCGTGATACTGTTTTTATCAACGCACCGCCGCTGCTGCCCGGGAGGATGAGCCAGGTCAGGTTTGAAACAAAACCGGCCCAGGCTGAAATATGGCTGGATAAACAAAAGATTGGTTTAAGCCCGGTCGATGAATTTTACCTGCAGCCTGGTATGCACCGCCTGATGTTCCGGAAGAACGGTTTTCGTGATTTTGTCCTGCCCGAACTGGAAGTCGGTCAGCAGCCGGTCTCGATCCGGGCCGAGCTGGTGCCAAGCGAAACCAAAACCGACTAACCATCATTCATCTGCTACCCGGTGTAGATCCGCCCGGCGGATGATAAATCAAAGGAAGATATTTTTGAAAGAATTACAACGCATCAAGGGTACCCAGGATATTTTACCAGAGGAAAGCTATAAATGGCAGTTTGTTGAGGCCATAACCCGCCGGGTCATGCACCGCTATCACTACCTGGAAATGCGCACCCCGGTTTTTGAAATGACCGAGCTTTTCGCCCGCGGTATCGGCCAACTGACCGATATCGTATCCAAGGAAATGTACACTTTCGCCGACCGCGGTAAAAAATCGCTGACCCTTAAGCCGGAAATGACCGCAGCCATCATGCGCGCCTTTATCGAGCATAAAATGTATGCCCGGCAGCCGGTCAGTAAATTTTATTATATCGCCCCACTCTTCCGCCAGGAAAATCCACAGGCCGGACGGCAGCGCCAGTTTCATCAGTTTGGTGCCGAGCTGATCGGCAGTTCCGATGCCCGGGCCGATGCTGAAATTATTGATCTGGCCATGCAAATTTTTACTGAAATCGGTTTGAACCAGTTGCAGCTCCGGCTGAACTCGGTCGGCGACGCCGACAGCCGGAAAGCTTACCGGGAAATTCTGAAAGACTATATCCGGCCCCGGCTGGATCAATACTGTCCCGATTGCCAGCGCCGTTTTGAGGACAACCCGATGCGCATCCTGGACTGCAAAGTGGAAACCTGCACCGGGCTGAACCAGGAGGCGCCAAAAATAACGTACCATCTGAACCAGGCCAGCCAGGCACATTACAGCCAGGTCAAAGATCAGCTGACCCGGCTCGGTATTCCTTTCACCGAAGACAGCAGCCTGGTGCGCGGTCTTGATTATTATACCCATACCGTATTTGAAGTAACCAGCGGCGCGCTTGGCGCACAAAATGCCATCTGCGGCGGCGGACGATACGACTTGCTGGCTGAAGAACTTGGCGGGCAGCCGGCGCCGGCCGTCGGTTTTGCCGCCGGGATGGAACGAACGATTATGGTGGCCGAAGCACAGGGTTTGAGCCTCGGTCGGATACCGGCTGTGGATGTTTTCCTGGCTGCACTGGGTGAACAGGCCCAGAACGAGGCCTTGATCTGGCTGAAGAAACTGCGGGCCACAGGTCTGCATGCCGAAACCGATTTCCAAAACCGCAGTGTTAAAGCCCAGATGCGTGAAGCCAACCGGCTCGAAGCGCGGTTTGTTATCCTGATGGGTGATAATGAATTAGAGCGCGGTGTTCTGACCATTAAAGATATGCAGCAATCCAGTCAGGAAGAGATTGCCGCCGCCGATGTGCCCGGCTACCTGCAGCAAAAAACAGGCAACGGAGACGATAGAGCATGAATCCGGAACTCTCCCCCCTGAGCAATGCCCGGTTAAAGGAAATTGTCAAACTTCAGCAGAAGAAATACCGGGATGTCCGGAACCGGTTTATAGTCAGCGGAGTGACAACCTGCCAGGCCTTTGTGGCCGGGAGCCAGGCCAGACCTGAATATTTTATTATCAACCCCGAATTATCAGGCACTTTGCCGGACTGGGTTAACTGCCCAACGCTGATTACCACGGATGAAAACCTGGCCCGCATCACCGGGGAACCTCAGCCACAGGGCATGGTTCTGATTTCAGAAAAACCCGGCGCGGTTGAAACCAGACCGGCCAATCATATTATCTATCTGCACCAGATCAACGATCCCGGCAACCTTGGCACCATTATACGCAGCGCGGTCCATTTCGGGCTGAATGAAATCTGGCTGGCCCCGGAAAGCTGCGATCCCTTTCAGCTGAAGGCAGTACGCAGCTCCTCTGGCTATATTTCACATTGCCGGCTGCGCCAGCAGGTTACGGTAACCCAATTGCAGGAAGCCGCCGCTTCCGGTTATCAGTTGACGGCGCTGCAGCCCGATGGTGAAACAGCGCTATCCGCCTGGCAACAGCCACCCAAAACGATTTTCTGTTTCGGGTCGGAGGCACATGGTCTACCGCCGGAAATCAGCCGTTTGTGCCGGCAGCGGGTGCGGATCGAAGGCAGCGGAACGGTCGAATCACTAAATCTGGGCATATCGGCTGCCCTTGTTTTTTACCGCTTTTTTAATTTAACCAGGCAGGGAAAAGAATGAATCTGAAGCGCAATTTTCCGGAGCCGGTTGAGGCTTTGTTACTGATTATAACCATCTTTGGTCTGATCATCCTGCTCTCCTCACTGATTATTCTCGGGCGGGACGGGGCCTTATCAGGGCAGGTCAATACCGATGAAACTTTGCGCCTGTTCTTTGTTTTTGGCGGACTTTTTTTCCTGCTTTTACCGCTGCTTTACGCCGGTTATAAAAAATACCCTCTGCAGCCGTTGTTCCGTTTTCAGAGCGTGCCGCTGCGGGTCATCCTGTACAGTCTTGTTCTCGGTCTGAGCGTGACCATTCTCAGTGATGAACTGGACCGCCTGATCAACCTGATTTTTCCGATCCCGGACTGGATGCTGGAAAGTATGCAGCCATTGAAAGTGCAAACACCGCTGGAATGGGTGATGGTTATTTTCGGCGCCGTTGTCATAGCCGCCCTGTCCGAGGAAGCTTTGTTCCGCGGCTTTCTGCAGAACAGCCTGGAAGCAAAAGGCGATGTCAACCGGGCCGTGGTTCTCAGTTCGGTCAGCTGGACCATGATTCACATGAATCCGTACTGGGCGATTCAGATTTTTATTACCGGGATGATTTTGGGTTTTCTGGCCTGGCGCACCGATTCCATCATACCGGGAACGATTGTTCACGGTTTGAATAATCTGCTGGCCATTTTGTTTTTTAACCTGAAATTGGATGAGTTAATGCGCTTCTATGAATTTAAAGGGCATGTGGCGCCGGCCCTGCTGGTTATCTGTGCGGCGTTGCTGGTTTACTCGCTGCGCGGTATTCAGAAAGTTTATCAAAGGGGTTGAAGCTGCAATTGTTTTAACAAACCATGAATGCGCTGTTCAGCCTGAATCACTTCAATGGCATTGGCATTGCGCAGTGAATCCCAGACGGCCTGAACGGTCACGTTTTCTTCCCCGGCTACTTTTTCGTAGGTCTTAAATTCTTTATAAAGCCAATACCTTTTATAAGTTGTATCGCTCCAGCGTTTTTTTATGGCGGCAATCAGAGCCATAATGGTGTTCAGGAATTCGGCCTGCTCTTCCAGGTGCAGGCTAAACATCATGCCGGTTTTTCTTTTTTTGGCCAGGTTAAGCGCATCATTGGCCCGGTGAAAGGCTGGTCCGTCCATTTCGATGGGAATATTACTGCCCATTTTCTGAATGGAACCGAAACCGATGCCGTAACGCAGCTTGAGGGGAAAAATCAGCCGTTCAAAACCCATGGCAATCTGGAAGGCATCGGGCAGAGTGCGGATAACGCCCTGAAACTCATCGCCTTTGGTGATCATGAGCTGGGCTTCAATACAGGATTGATAATCCTCATTCATCTGAACGATGGCCGATTTAAGAAAGAGCTGCCATTCATGACGCTCGCGCTCGGACATTTTGCGCGACTGGCGCATGTCGGCAATGATGACTGCAAAATCGCTCATTAACCGGCCCATTCCAGAATAAATTCTATCGAAAACTCGCCTTTACCCTGTATGGTATAGCTTACCGGACCGGCACCACAAATCTGAACGCCGCCGGCCAGAAATCCGATCTCGCTGAGCAAAACCGATTCCAGGTACGGCTGACCATAATTGAGATGGATAAAAACCGAAGTGTTGTTCAGCTGACCCACTTCCAGTTCACCCAACCCGATCAGGAAGCGCCGGGTGCGGGCCATCTGCTGCAGAAATCCCTGCGGGTTTTTATCATCGGCATATAGCTGAAAATAACGGCTGACCACAGCCGCTGCGCTGGCCACACCAAGGTCAAAAAACCGGCTAACCTGGTTATCAAAATACTCATTTAACAACTGCTCATCGACCGCCTTGAGCAGGGCTTCCGGGTAATCTTTGGAAATTCCAACCGGCTGCATCAGTTGGCTCGGCCAGTTTTTTTCAAGACTGACCGTCATGGATTTCAGCGCTTCCCGGCCGAAAAAGCGGTCCACATAATCGAAGCGGGTCAGCAGAACAATACCTTTAATGCCAATCATATCAAGTCCTTTGTTTCAGCATATTATTCAAGAGGCAAAAACCGGCTGAGGGCTTTTTTTATCAACGCCGGGTCGCTTATTTCCAGCCGGCCGCGGGCCAGCCCATCCCGTCCCCCGCCGCGCAAACCTAAGGAATCACGGCTGTATTTCAAAAAACCATCCAGGTCAAATAAACGGCTGGCCTGCAAAACAAATTGCTGACCGGAGAGGATAAAAACAGTTTGCCCGGTTTTTCCGGAAAGCCTTTCCGCCAGAGACAGAGCCAGGGTTTCCCGGCCTTCCGCCACCTGGTAAAAAATAAAACCGGTTAACGGTACGCTGAGAATTTCGCGGCCCAACAACCCGGCAATTTCATTTTCCAGATTTTCGTTCTGGCGCTGTAAATGACGAAGTTGACCGGTTAAAGCCTGGAGACGAGCCGGAAATTCAGGCAGACCGGTGTTGAAAAGGGTTTTTAGCTCCGCTTCAAGGCCGGTTAATTGTCTGACCCGGTGATAAGCCGCCGCTCCGCTTAGAAAACGAAGTCGGGAGTGACCGCGGATTTTTTCCTGATCCAGATAAAGAATCAAACCAATCTCCGATGTTTTCTGCACATGGGTTCCACCACAGGCGATCAGATCATAGCCTTCAATTTCAACCAGGCGGTAAGCATCAAAGGTTCCGGCTTCACGGCGCAGTTGGATTTGTTTCATCTCTTCCGGACTCAGCCAGCGGTCAGAAACCGGGCCGGCTTCGCCGACCGCCTGATTGGCCGCGGCCGTAACCCGGTCAATCACCTGTTCGTCAGCAATAACCCGGTCCAGTTCAATCATCAGGTAATCACTGCCCAGATGAACCGAGGTGGTGGCCAGCCCTTGCCGGTCAAGCAAGGCTGAAAGCAGGTGCTGGGCGGTATGCTGCTGCATATTGGCATAACGGAATTTCCAGTCGATGGCCAGGTGCAGTTCCGATCCGCCTTCAGCGGGCAGCTTATTTTCCAGCACATGCCAAAGCCGGCCGTCCTCATTAACCAGCTTGAGAACAGTACTGCCATTAACCGTGCCACAATCAGCCTGCTGTCCGCCGCCGCCGGGATAAAAAACTGTCGCCTCGGGCAAAACGAAATAACCGCTTTCCCGAGGCTGTATTTCCAGGGCTTTGGTGTAAATTTCAGCAAGGTAGGGCTTCCCGTAATAGGTGCGGATGGTTTTGGGGAAAGACATCAGTTACTGGTCAGACCCTGTGTTTTTACAATGTACAGTATCAGGAACAGGCCAAAGGCCAGAAAAGTGCTCCGTTCAGAGCGGAAAGCCTTACGCAAATTGGGAGTTACCGGATTTTCAGACTGGTATGGTTTCAAATTCGGGATAAAGCGCGGCACAGCCAAACTGTAACGGGTATATTCTCCGCCAAACAGCTCGGTCAGCCGGGCTTCCTCAGCCCGGATAATAACCTGATACTGCAGGCTGAACCAGGCCAGAACAACCAGGGGAAACCAGGCCAGCGGAACATTAGCCAGCACCGCGGCGCCGGTATAAATAAGGATATTGCCGGTGTAAAGCGGGTTGCGGATAAAAGCGAAAGGGCCATTGGTGACCAGGAAATTACCACCGACATTGCGGGTTCTGGTCATCCCGCCGGCATAGCTGACGCCCCACAGGCGGATCAGTTCACCGCCGGTCATCATGATCAGGCCGATTACCGCAGGAAGCGGTTTGAAGCGGGCAAAATACAAACCCCCGAGCAGCCAGGGCAGCGGTGCAAAACCGCGGATTTTAAAAAGCAATCTTGGAAAGGTCATTATCTTGCAGCTTCCATTCTTTTTTGGTGTTGATTGATTTTATCCATTATCTCAAAAGCCAGACGAAGGGCCAGCAAGCCGTCGCGGCCGCTGACGTAGTCCTGATGCCGGCCGAAAATGACATCCCGGAAACAGGCCAGTTCCAAACCAATCGGGTTGACACCGGGGTTGCCCAGACGGCTGTAGCGGATATGTCTCGGCTGTTCGGCCAAATCGATTTCGCCCAGGGAAATGGCCGGTGCGGCATGCATCGGAAAGCCGGGCTGATCTTCAGGTATAAAGAAAATTTCGGATTCACCGCTGTCGAAATCCATAGAAATATAAGCGCCCTTCTGGAACAGCCGCATCTTGCGCATTTTATGGGCCGAAATGCGGCTGGCGGTAATATTAGCCACGGCTCCGTTCTCAAATTCAATGCGGGCGTTGGCGATGTCGGCATGTTTGGAAACCACATTTACCCCGCTTGCTTCCACCGAGCGCCACGGGCTGCGCACCATATGCAGAATCAGGTCCAGATCGTGGATCATCAGATCCAGAATTACGGCCACATCGGTGCCGCGCGGTTTAAACGAGGCCAGACGGTGCGCTTCGATAAAGACCGGGTCAAGGTGCAGACCGGAAACCGCAAGAAAGGCCGGGTTATAACGCTCAACATGACCAACCTGTAAAACAAGCTGCTGTTCGGCGGCCAGGGCAATCAGTTGTTCGGCTTCGGTCAGTTCTGCGGTCAGCGGTTTTTCGACAAAAACATGTTTGCCGCAGGCCAGCGCCTGGCGGGTGATTTCAAAATGACTGGCCGTCGGGGTGGCAATGACCAGTGCCTGACAGGAGTCGATAAGCTCATCCAGCCCCGGGAAAAATGTAATGCCGGTTTCGGCGGTATAGACCAGGCTTTTTTCCCGGTCGATATCAAAGAAACCGGTCAGGTTAACCTGCTCCAGCCCCTTTAATAACCGGGCATGGATTTTCCCAAGATGGCCAATGCCGATCAGACCGATTTTTAGTTCAGACAAAATAGCTCACTCTTCGATAAGTTGAAAATCACCGTCGCGGTCGGGATCGGTAAACACAAAGACCAGATTTTCTTCATCATAATACCAGGTAATGGATGGCGAATCCTGAAGGGCGTAAACTTCGTTTTCAATCCGCTTCGGTTCCCCGTAAAGTACAAAAATTTTACCCCGGTCGGTCTCCCAGCCTTCCTTAAAGCGGGTTGAAAAACGGCGGATGGCCTCATCCACCCGGGAATAGTACTCGAACAGCAATTCATTGTAAATCGTTGCCGCAGAGGGATCGCGCTTTTCCCAGTAGGATTTAAGCCAGGCAGTCATTTTATCCAGCGCCAAATTCCGCACTTTTTTGAATTCACTTTCTTCCAGAAGATAAACCAGAGGCCGTACAGCCAGATCGGGCTTATAAAGATAGTGCGGTTTTTCAAACCATAACACCTGAAATTCCTTATCGGCTGTAAATCGGCTGGCGCCCATTTCGGCGCTGATTGAAACCTGGTACAGGCCTTCAGCCAGAGAATCGCCGCTGAGTGGAAATTTCAGATTATTCCAACCGCTGTCGACCGCCATTTCGGTAAAGCTTTGCAGAAAAAGCTCCTGATCTTCCGGCCGCTTTTTATAAAGACGCAGATTAGTTTTCCACAATCCGCTGTCCGCACTAAAAAAGCGAAGAAAGAAAAAGTGGTTTTTGTTGAATTCGACTGCATCCGCCGCGCCCTCCAGCGGAAGGGGCCGGCCGGGTTCAGGCTCAGCCCGGAGCATGGTCAGCTCGGTCACCGGAACAGCATGGCCCATCGAATCCGCCGGCGGAAGAACCCGGAAACTGCGCTTGCTGAGAAAAACCTGATTCACCGAGAGATCGATCAGCTCGAAATAGCAGGTATAGTCGCCGGCGCTGAGCAAATCCGGCGCAAGAGAAAGGGGCACATCCTCAATCTGGTAAGCAAAACGGTCATTGGTTTTTTCAAAATCGGAAACCGTAACCGAATAATCGAAGCTGGCCTGAAAAGGCGTGGTGTCATCGGTTTTCAGGGCAATATTCAGGCGGTAGCGGGCCAGGTACTGCTGCTCATGTTTCTCGAAAGTCAGGGCATCATTCTGCACCTTGGAAGTCAGGTGCAGGGCGGGCTGGCCCGGGTTTTCAGGATAATCGGCAAAGATATTAAAATTGACTGCCGGGCGGCGGTTTACTTCAAATCCGTAGCGATTCATCCGTTTATCGACATCCTGCTGGTCCAGTGTTTTTTCCTGTCCGAAAAGAAAAAAAACAGGCAAAAGCAGGAGAAAAATCTGGTTTTTCATGAAATTTTCTCCAAAGGTGAAATTTAGTTTGGGCAAATTTTTAATGCAAGCAGCACAGGGCAAGTTTAACTATTACCTGCGCCCGGCACTCTTTACTTTATCCGCCGGCCCGGGTATCTTTAATTTCACTACCTGGAAAACCTTACCAGACCAGGTTAAAATCTGCATCACTTTTATAACCCGGGGAAGAAACAAAATATATGCAACGGATATTGCTGCTATTTTTATTTTTAGTTCAGCTTCTGCCCGCCCAATCCCTGCACAACGGCCAGCCGTTTTACCTGACCGGGATTGAATACACGCTGCAGGTAACCGGCAGCGACTCTGTGCAGGTTCAGGAATTTACACTTTACGATTCCCGGGATAGAACGGTTCAATCATTTAAATTTGACACAGTCTCGGCCGGATATTCCCTGCCGGTCACTTTTCCACACCCGGGAAATTATAAACTCAAGTCCGGACAGCGCATACTGTCCAAAGTGCGGATTATACCGGGCTGGCTGAGTATTATTCCGCCGCTGCTGGCTATTTTTCTGGCTCTGCTCCTGCGCCAGGTTCTTGTGGCCCTGTTCGCCGGCATCTGGATCGGGGCAACTATCATTTTTAATTATAATCCATTCAGCGGGTTTTTCCTCAGTCTCTCGGAATATATCGGCCGGGCTATTGCCGATCCGGAGCGGGCCTCGATTCTGATTTTCAGCCTGGCCCTGGGCGGTATGGTCGGGGTGATCAGTAAATCCGGCGGAACACTGGGTATTGTGGAAAAACTGTCCCGCTTTGCCTCGAACCGGAAACGCGGTCAACTGGTGACCTGGTTTTTGGGTCTGCTTGTTTTTTTTGATGATTACGCTAATACGCTGATTGTCGGCAATACCATGCGCCCGCTGACCGACCGCCTGAAAATTTCCCGGGAAAAACTTTCTTATCTTGTAGATTCGACCGCAGCACCTGTGGCTAACCTGGCTGTCATTTCCACCTGGATTGGCTACGAGCTCGGGTTGATCAGCGACTCCCTGCAGCATCTCGGTTTGAGTTATAACAGTTACATTATTTTTTTTCAGACTATTCCCTTCAATTTTTACCCCATTCTGACCCTGGTGCTCGGATTGGTAATCGCCCTGAGCGGACGGGATTTCGGTGCCATGTACAAAGCTGAAAAACGGGCTGTTGATGAGGGTCAGGTGATTCGACCCGGTGCAGTGCCACTGGCCGACCTGAACAGCAAAGAACTAAGCGCCGCCGAAGGTGTTCCGTTGCGCTGGTACAATGCCCTGATCCCAATTCTGATGGTCATCTTCACCACCCTGGCCGGTTTGTGGATTACCGGCTGGCAGTCCACGGATTTTTTAGCAATGAATTTTGACAGTATGACCCTGCTGCAGAAAATCAGCACGGTGATCGGCAATGCCGATTCCTTTGCCGTTCTGATGTGGTCATCTTTTTCCGGGGGATTAGCGGCAATTCTTCTGGCCGTCGGGCAAAAAATTCTTAAACTGGAGGAGGCGCTGGAAGCCTGGGTCAGCGGGATTAAAGCCATGGTTATGGCCGCCCTGATTTTGACCATGGCCTGGAGTATAGGGAATATCTGCCATGATCTGCAGACAGCAGAATATGTTATTGCGGCGACAAAAGGCATTCTTTCGGCACACTGGCTGCCGGTGCTTACTTTTACTATTGCGGCGGTGATTTCTTTCAGCACCGGAACATCCTGGGGTACCATGGCGATTCTGACCCCAATCGTGATCCCGCTGGCTTACCAGCTCCCGCTAAGCGACACGGCGATCAGCCAGAGCGGGGCCTGGACCATTTTTATTTCATCCATTGCGGCGATTCTGGCCGGTTCCACCTTCGGTGACCACTGTTCGCCCATTTCCGATACAACCATTATGTCATCAATGGCCAGCGGCTCTGACCATATAGACCATGTCCGGACTCAGTTACCATATGCCCTGTTTGCCGCTTTGCTCAGTGTGGTTACCGGTTACATTCCGGCCGGTTATGGTCTGCCGGGTTATATCTCACTGCTCGCCGGAACGGCGGTCATGATTTTATTACTGTGGTGGAGAGGCCGTAAGGTGTGAAGCAAGGTTTTTCCCTGGCCTGAGGAAGGTCGGCAATCCCGCATGAGCAGTCGAGGCTATCAGTGAATTAGAGAATGCACCGGCGCCTCACATGACGAGCAGGAATTCTTTCAATCCTGTTATCCTGTCAATATTCTTTTCAGCCACCGATTGACACCGATATACACCGATTGGAATTTGGAATTGAAGAACCCCTGAGTCGTCATCCCGCCGGAGCGGGACAAGTC
>DYOS01000141.1 GCA_020720405.1 Caldithrix sp.
GTTTCACCTATGGCTATTCAAATTCAACCCCTGCGGGGTTTATCTTTCATCTTTCTTCTTTCATCTCGTTGTCCACGAATTACCCGAC
The DNA here is from genome assembly GCA_020720405.1 of Caldithrix sp. GTDB lineage: Bacteria > Calditrichota > Calditrichia > Calditrichales > Calditrichaceae > DYOS01. The sequence goes on from DYOS01000141.1 coordinate 89, forward strand.
AGAGCCGGGCACAGCACGAATTTTCACGGAACAAAACTACCTGGCTGTCCGGCTTTTTTACTTTGTATTTTTTAGTTCAGTGTCCAATTAAAATAGCCGGATCAGAGTTTGGAAAACCTGGGCAAAAAAAAAGCCATCCGAAACCGGATGGCTATGGCGGAGAGGGTGGGATTCGAACCCACGGTACCCGTAAGGGTACAACGGTTTTCGAGACCGCCCGATTCAACCGCTCTCGCACCTCTCCTTTGAAAAACTAAAAAGGCAGGGTTTGACCTGCCTGGCGGAGAGGGTGGGATTCGAACCCACGGTACGCAGGACGCACACACGATTTCCAGTCGTGCCGATTCAGCCACTCTCGCACCTCTCCAAAATCTAAAAATGACGGGGGCTTTTCAGCCTGAACAGTACTTATTCCGGGTCATATTTCACAACCTTTTCGGGAACAAAAACCGTCATTTTTGAGCCGTCAAGTTTAGTTACTCAAACTTTAAAATGCAATGGTCATATTTATTATTATACAAGCTCGCGGCTGAAACTGTGAAGGATTTATTTATAACGGACCAACCCCAGATCGTAATACCGGTTCAGGCATTTACCGATTGCAGGATATTCTCAAGATCAGTGAGACTGAATGGCTTTTGCAGACAGGCATTAAATCCGAATTCTTCATACTGAGCCATGACCGCATCGGTGGAATAGCCGCTGCTTACAATCACCGGAATTTTAATACCCATCTTTCGTAGTTCGGTGATGGTTTCCTGGCCGCCAAAACCTCCGGGCACGGTTAAATCCATGATAATGGCAGCGATGGGTTGATCATTTTCTGCCTCGGCAAAAAAATCAAGCAGCAATTTACCATCCGGGAAGGCGATAACTTCGTAGCCAAGCTGATTGAGCATGCTGCCGGCAGTTTCCCGAACCAGATCCTCATCATCCATGAGCAGGATCGTTCCGCCATGGACGGCGGCTTCAATCATCCGGGCCGGGACGGTATGTCGTGTTTTATGCTGGTTACTGGTTGGCAGGTAAATAAAGAACTCGGTTCCCTTATTCAGTGTGGAACGCACATCAATATAACCGTCGTGCCTTTTGATTATTGAATAAGTGGTGGCCAGACCAAGGCCGGAGCCGGTGCTTTTGGTGGTAAAATAGGGGTCAAAAATTTTGGGAAGGTTTTCCGGACGGATACCGCAGCCGTGATCGCGAATCTGAATCAGGATGTATTTGGCCGGTTTTAAGGGAATGACCGCCTTCTTTTTGATCTGCAGGTTGCGCACCTCAACCTCGATATTACCGCCATCGGGCATGGCCTGTTGGGCATTGATGACCAGATTCTGGATGACCTGACTGATCTGACCGGCATCGACATTGGCCGGCCATAAATTTTCATCAAACTGGTAATGAATTTTTACCGCTGAACCGCTCAGCACAAAGCCGGCCGAGTCAGTAATTACTTCCCGGATGTCGGTGCTGCTACGGACAGGCGAACCGCCTTTGGCAAAGGTCAGTAATTGCTGGGTCAGATCCCTGGCCCGGAGCGTGGCTTTTTCTGCTTCGCTCAGTTTGGTCTGCACTCTATCCGATTCCGGCAGCAGTAATCTGCTCAGAGAGATATTACCCAGGATGGCGGTTAGTATATTATTAAAATCATGGGCAATACCGCCGGCCAGCAAACCAACGGATTCCAATTTCTGGGCTTTCAGCAGTTCTTCTTCCATAAACCGCTGGGCGGTTATATTATTAAATGCAAAAACATAGCCTTGCACATCCGCTCCGCTATCACCAGTCAGCGGGGCGATCCGCAGGTCGATGATCAAATCATAATTTTCTGATTCTCTGGGCTGAAGAGCATAAATGCCGCCAGATATCTTATTTTTGATCAGGTCCATGGCCGGGAGCAGGTTATTTCCGCTCTTCAGGCGGACAATGGAGGTGATCGGTTTCCCTGCCGCTTCTTCCAGTTTATACCCGGTTATTTCTTCGGCACTCAGACTCATCAGCAAGATATGGCCGTCCCGGTCGGTTGTAATTACTCCGTCACTGATACAACGCAGGGTTGTTGTCAGCCGATCTTTTTCATCGATCAGATTTTTCTGATCCAGTTTACGCTGGGTAATATCCCGGGCGATGGCCAGGGCAACGTCTTCCCCGAAATAGGTCGATTTGGTCAGTATAACGTCTTTAGGGAAAATTTCACCATTCTTACGTTTGCCCCACCATTCAAAAAATATGGTATTTCCGGCAAAGCAATTTTCTAAAGCTTGTTTGGTTTTCTCAAGATCAACCAATCCATCCGCGGCAACAATGGCCGGGGTCTGTCCGATAAATTCATGGTGTTCCATACCGTACATTTTTTCTGCGCCGCGGTTTACATCAATAAATTTTCCGCTGCGGTCCTGTACGTAAATGGCATCAGGAATAGAATTGAAAAGACCGCGGAAACTCGCCTCGGATAATTTTAGAAATTCTTCGTTATCCTTTCGCTCCTGAATATTCTGAAAATGGATTAAAATTTCATCCTGGCCTGATGACCGGCCCTGGACCAGGGTTGAATAGGCTTCGGCAATAAATGGATTTGCAGAAACCGGCTTTATTTTGATTTCATCGAGCAGGTAATTATCAGACTGCAGGTGTGATAAAAGTTTTTCTTGAAATCCGGATTTTTCGTTCTCCTGTAAAAAACTCCAGAAGAAAACAGGATTATTTTTTGTTATCGGACCGAGATCAAGCATACGCCGGGCACTGGCATTGGCGTAATTAATCTGCCCGGTTTTTCCCATCAGCAAAAGTCCGACTGGCGAAGTTTCCACGGCCCGGCCAAGGCGATGCAGATTTGATTCCAGGTTGCGGCGCCCGGTGATATCAGTCAGGGTAAACAGTATCACCGGCCCGCCATGAAAATCGACCTGACGGGCGGAATATTCAACCCAGCAAACGACTCCGTCCTTGCGGATCATTTGCAGTTCAATCTGAGTGGTCTGATCCGGAGTCAGATTTGCCGATTGGTTGTAGTTGTGCAAAATCTCCTGAAAATCGGGCTGAATCAGATCATACAGGTTTTGCCGGGTAATCTCATGTTCATTATACCCGGTAATTTTCAAACCGCTCGGGTTCAGGTAAAGAATTTTGCCTGCGCGGTGCATACCGATGGCGATTCCGGCCAGGGTAGTCAGCTTGCGGAAACGGATTTCACTTGCTTCGAGTGCTTTATAAGCTTGTTCGACATTTAATTTTTCGATCTGCAGATCATTGGTACGCCGGGTTACCGTTTCTTCGAGATGCAAATTCTGGCGGGTTACCATGCGCAGCCGGAGTTGGTGAAAGCTGTAAACTCCAGTACCGAAAAGCAGGATCAGGACAGAATAAAACCAGGTTGTCTGCCAGAATGGGGCACGGATGTGGAAAGAGAGCGCGGTCGGTTTTTCGGCCCACTCATTGCGGCCGGTTTGGCTTTTCAGATAAAAAGTATAGTCACCCGGTTTCAGGTTGTTAAAGACTGCTCTTGTTTCGGCAGAAGGTCGTGACCAGCGGTTATCGAGACCTTCCAGAAAATAACTGTAGGTTACCTGGCCGGGGGCCTGAAAAAGGATACTTCTGAAATCGATAGACAAATGGTTTTCAAGATAGTTCAGCTCAAAACCGGGTGAAATTTTAATGGGCAGGTAATTGACTAAAATCTCCCGGATGTAAACCGGGGCAGGTTTTTTATTCTCGAAAAACTGATCGGGTTGCAGCCGCAAGAGACCCTTTGATGAACCGAACCAGACCATTCCCCGGCTGTCCCTGAGCACTGCCCGGTCATTCAGATCGCTAACTGGAAAACCTTCCCGATAGCCGTAAAGGGTCATTCTTTTGGCGTTTATGTCAAATAGTGCCAAGCCCCGGCTCGTGCCGAGAATAATATTATCCTTATCCAAACGAATCAGGCTGTGCAGAGTCGCATTAATTTCCGTCCCGGCGGTCAGTTCAGTCAGAATATCATTCTTCAGACAAAAGATCTGGCTTTCATCATTCAGAATCAGCAACTCATCGCCGGACCGGTCATACTTTATATCGATGATATTTTTCAGAGCGTTCTGGATTTCCTTGTTCAGGGAGTGCAATGAATCGTTTTCGACATAAAAAAGACCATTGGTTTCGGTGGAGATGTATACCCGGTCTCCGACCATCTCGAAATAAAGAATGATATCGATATACTTTGAATTAAACGGCTCGAACGGGGTTAAAATCCGGCGCTCCCGGTTCAGAAGATGAATTCCCTGGTGAAAGGTACCAAGCCACAACTGGCCATGGGAATCTTCGGCCAGGGAGGTGCAGAAAAGACGGTTAACCTGCGGATGGTCAAAATTAACCGGCTGATCGCTGCCGGCTGGAATGCGTAAAAGTCCGTTGCGGTTGCGGGTGGCCCAGATATCGCCACTCTGGTCGATGAACAGGCTGGCCACGGAGCTGATTTTTTGTCCGTCGATGTTGTTAAATAATTCAGGCCGGGCCGGAGCACAGGATTCATGACCGAGGCGGATCAAACCGCGGTCAGAACCCAACCACAGTGAACCCTGTCCATCTTCAGCAAGTGACCAGACCGCATTATCTTCCAGAACATCAAGATTATCGTATAAAATCAGGCTGTTGTCCCGGAAGCGCATCAAACCCGAGACATCCGTCCCAATCCAGTAATTCTGCTCCCGGTCTTCCATAAAACAGGTAATGATGTCGGAAGGCAAACCATTGCTGCGGTCTACTCTGGAAAAGCCGGAACCTTCATTGGCACAGGAATCGATATGGGCACGGAACAAACCCTGCTCCTGTACCGAAAAGAAAATTTCATTGCTGTGGTTGAAGGCGATATGGTGAATGGTTCTGCCTGGCAAACCATTCTTTTCCGAATAGATAAGCTCCGGCCGTGCTGAGCCGGGCTGCAGTCTGAAAACCTTGCCGTTGATCGTGCCAATCCACAACCCGGAAGAGTGCATGGTAATTGCGGAGAGCCAGGGGTTGAGGATATCACCAAAGGCGACCACCGAGTCAACCGTGAAATGATGATTACTAAAGGATATTTTATTAAGTCCCCGGGCGCCGGACAACCAGATCAGGTTTCCCGGGCCGGCCTGCAAGCCCCAGTTTTTGGAGCTGAGCAGACGGCTTTGATCGAGGTGGTAAACCGAGTCCTCAGTGATCGCAAAAAGTCCGCGCCGGAAAATGTGGGCAAAGACAACCCGGTCCTCATTCTCGGCCAGGTTAAAACAGATCAGGCCGCTGCCCTGTTCCGATCTGGGTAAAAGATGAAGTGTGTCAATCTGCATAGTCTTCAGATTGATCCGGCTGATCAGCCCATTCCGGTGACCCGCCCAAAGCTGGTTTTGTGAATCGATAAGGATGGAGGCAATATGATTGTCAGCCAAACCGTCCTTCGTGCTGAGATTATCAAATTCCCGCCCGTCAAAGCGGGAAAGACCGTTCGCTGTGGCGATCCATAGAAATCCCAGGCTGTCCTGTTTGATATCAAAAATATAGTTATGTGGTAAACCCGATTCGACGCGGAAACTTTCAATATCAAAGCGTTGAGCGTGAAGAGCGCTATAGTAAAGAAAAATGGCTGAAATGAGCAGCTTACGGAACAAGATGCCTACCCCAAAGAAATTCTGAATAGTATCGGGTTTTATCGACCTGAACGGGAAATGATTGAGTGCTAATTTTAATTTTTAATTGACGAAGAACCGGCGAAAGCCTGGACAAAATAATTGATAATAACAGCAGAGCTTATACCAAGACCGGCTGCGGTCAGATCGGAAACTGCATTTTTGGATATTAGCAGGCTGAATACCAGCAGGCTGGTCAGGGCAGCGGGCAGGGCCAGAATGTGAAATTTTGTAATTCTTCTTACAACGTCCCTGAATGGCCGGCCCTTATAATTCCATAGGTTATTCAAAAGAAAATTGGTGATAATTGCCGATTCGATGGACAGCAGGAAGGAGAAAACCGGCGGCTGCTGAAATAAACGGTTAAATAAAACAAAGGCACCAAGATTGACCACTACGCCGCTGACGCCGATAACCACAAAGCGAACGAAATCATAGAATTGTCCAAAACGGATGCGAACCAGATTGATCATAAACTCGAACTGATCACGAAAGGCCAGTTTGGATTCGCCGTAACGGCGCGGCATGAACAGGATGGGAATCTCCAAAACATTTGCGCCTCTACGCATCAGTTCAACCAACAGGGAAGTCTGAAAAGAATAGCCGCGGGTCGACATTCCGCTGAGATCGCAGGATTGGATTAATGCGGCATCAATACAACGGAAGCCGGAGGTGAAATCGCGCAAACGGGGCAGACCGGTTAAAAGCCGGATCAAAAGATTACCAAAAAGGCTGATAAATTTTCGGTACATACTGAAGTCAACGGTCTGACCGCCGGGCAGAAAACGGGAACCGATGATCAGGGTAAAGCCAAAATTGTACAGACTGATCATCATCGGAAGCAGGGCAGGATCGTGTTGCAGATCGGCATCCATTTCAAACAGAATCTGCGGGCGAAGCTGTTCTCCGGCATAGCGGATGCCTCGTTTATAGGCTTCACCCAAGCCCTGCTTTTTTCCGCTGATCAGATATAATTGCGGATAGTTTTTTTGCAGGTGGCGGACCGTGGCAGCAGTCCCATCCGGCGATTCATCATCAATGACCAGAATTTGCAGAGTGTGGCTTTCTATACGC
>DYOS01000255.1 GCA_020720405.1 Caldithrix sp.
TAGCGCTTTGTCGCCACATGATTTGTAGCGGCAAAGGGCAAATCATCAGCAATAACAGCCACAAAAGAGATAAAGACAGCGGGCTTGATGAGTTGCTTGCCCAGGTAGCGGCATACTTTCAGGACAAAGAAGACGCCGAAACCTATTTGCGGCGTATCTGGCAGGAAAAACCCCGCTATGTCCGCGACCAGTTCCTGTTGATCAAAACCGTTGTGGGCCGGACAAGTAAACAGGCCTGTGGCAAAGCATTGGACTTTTGCCTGGCCAACGGCGTTTTCAATGCCTCCGATTTCAAAGCGGTTGCCGCTAAATACGACAGGGAAAATACCGATGGTGAAATGCCGGAAAGCACCACGGAAATTACAACGATCAACAGGCAGGCAAACCTTGACATCCAAACCCCTGCCGTCAGTTCAATTATCGATTACGAATCTATCATGAAAAACAACAATTAAATGGAAAAAAAACAAATGGTGCGCGACTACTGCCGCCAGTTCAACATGGCCGGACTGATGGCCGGTTTTGACAGCGTATTGACCGAAGCGGAAAAAAGTCAAAGCGGTTATCTCGATTATACCCTGAGCCTGTTCAGCACAGAGGCACACCACCGGGAAGAAAAAAAGCTGGAACGCCAACTAAAAGCCGCCGGGCTGCCCATCTCCCATAATCTGGACACCTATGACCACGGGTTCCAAAACGGATTGGAAAAAGCACGCTTCAGCCAACTCAGGGAACTCAACTGGCTCGACAGGATTTTCAACATCGTATTGATGGGCCCATCCGGTACCGGAAAATCATTTCTGGCAGCAGGCCTCTGCTTCGATGCCGTCCGACAAGGCTACAGAGCATACTTCAGGACCATGGAACAAATCATCACCACCCTGAAAATGAAAGACTTTACCCGGTCCGAAATGGCCGATTACAAACGGCTCGCAAAAGCACAACTCATCGTCATCGACGACATCATGCTTTTCCCCATCGAAAAACAGCAGGCCGTCAACTTCTTCAATTTTATCAACCGCCAGTTTGAAAAAACCGCCTTTATCATCACCACCAATAAATCACCTAAAGAATGGGCCAAATTGCTCGATGACGAAGTCCTGGCTACCGCTCTGCCCGACAGGTTGCTCTTCCATTGTGAAGTCATCAACCTGGAGGGAAAAAGCTATAGAATGAAAAACAGAAAAACTATTTTTAAAGAAATTAATGAATAATTTTGACCTGACTAATTGTACATCCTTGTTGCCATTTTCTGCGCATCCTTATTTGCCATTAATTGTATAATTGTAGTTA
>DYOS01000026.1:0-11799 GCA_020720405.1 Caldithrix sp.
AATCGCTTTGCTCTTTCGAAATGACGGTAAATATATGGTCATTGCAACAGCCTGATGGGTGGGACAGGGAGCCATGGTTCAGCATGTACTTCATAATCGACCTGCAGAAGGCCAGGCTTTGTGGTTATCAGATGCTTATCCCGCCCGGCGATTACGGAATCAAAGATTTCTCAATCGCTTTGCTCTTTCGAAATGACGGTAAATATATGGTCATTGCAACAGCCTGAATTATGGGATTCCTATCCCAAAGCGGCGGTTTTGAATTTGACCAAACAGAGACCTTCAAAGGTTTTTAGTAACGGAATTATAAATTAATCAGCCGGTCAACCATTTCATGCAGTTCCAAAATAGAAAATGGTTTTTTCAGGAAAAACTGTTTTTCCTGTTCCTGTACGTTTATTCCGGCGTGGGCCTGGTCGAATCCGGAAACAAAAAGTACCGGGATGCCGGGCAAATATTTTTTTAGTTCAATATAAGTTTCAAATCCATTGAGGCGCGGCATATTCAGATCGACGATCAGCAGGTGGAAATCGGTGTTGCCCTGGGCGACATAGGAAACAGCATCTTCGCCACCGGGGAAGGCCGAACTTTCAACCGAACTCATCATCACCACTTCGGTTATTATATCACGCAGAGCATCTTCGTCGTCAATAATCAGGGCACGTTTCATTGTGGTTCCTTAAATACAAGTAATTTTAAATTTTATAATCGAACGGGTTGGCCATAAATTAAGAACTTTAAAATTTAAAAAGCAATACAGTCCTGGTATGGAATCCGCGGGGCATAAAGGAAGGCTGACATGACTTTTCCGGCCATCGATCTTTTTATTATTATGGCCTATCTGCTGCTGATTGCGGTAGTTGGGGCCAAAGCGGGCGGCACTCAGCGTTCGAACCGGGATTATTTCCTGGGCGGCGGCAATGTACCGTGGTGGGCGGTTTCTTTTTCGATCGTCGCAGCGGAAACGAGCAGTCTGACTTTTATCAGCATTCCCGGGCTGGCGTATCTGACCAATCTTAATTTTTTGCAGTTAACCATCGGTTACCTGCTGGCCAGAATTATCATCGCCTTCCTGTTTTTACCAGCCTACCGCAGCGGTAACCTGGAAACCGCCTACGCCTTTCTTGAACACCGCTTTGGCGGACAAACCCGGCGTTACGCTTCGGGTGTTTTCGTTTTTACCCGTCTGGCTGCCGACAGCGTCCGCCTGTTTTCAACGGCCATTCCCCTGGCACTGATCTTTAAAACCCTGGGCTTGTTCAGCAGCTGGTCGAATGCTGAAATATACTTCAGCGCTATTCTGCTGATCGCTATCGTTTCCCTTTTTTACACCTATTCGGGCGGGGTGAAGGGGGTAATCTGGGCGGATGTAATCCAGATGTTTATCTATATCGGCGGGGCAATATTGGCTTTAATTCTCCTGCTGCAGCATAACCGCCCGGAAGATTATGCCCTGCTCGGCGCAGAGAAATGGACGGTATTCAACCTGAACCCGGTCCAGTCCCTGACTGAGTTTTTTAATAAGCCCTACACCCTGATCAGCAGTCTGATTGGCGGAACGTTTTTATCCATGGCTTCGCACGGCACCGATCAGCTTATCGTCCAGCGGTTGTTAACCGTCGGCAATTTAAAGGGCAGTCAAAAAGCGATTATTGTCAGCGGTTTGGTTGTTATGTTTCAGTTTGCCCTGTTTCTGGTGATCGGCCTGTTACTTTTTGTTTTCTACCAGGGACAACCGGTCGGCGGGAGCGGGGTGCCCTTCACCCGGGCGGATGAAATTTTCCCTTATTTTATCATCCGTGAGATGCCGGCCGGAGCCCGGGGTTTGATTATCGCCGGGTTATTTGCCGCAGCCATGTCCACTCTGGCCGGTTCGATGAGCTCACTTTCCAGTTCGATAATCTTTGATTTTTATATTCCGCTAAGCGGAAAAAAAGCCGGGGAGATCCGGGTTTCCCGGTTGGTTACGGTAGTGACTGCCGTCATCCTGACCGGTGGAGCGATGCTTTTTGTTTCCCTGAATAAATCGGTTGTCGAAATTGCCCTCGGTATTGCCTCGATCACCTATGGTGGATTACTTGGCCTGTTTTTGCTGGGACGGTGGAGTAAGCGGCTCAGGGCCGGCGGGGCGATGATCAGTTTTTCTATGGGTATTGCCCTGATGCTGGCCGTTGGTTTATGGCCGGTTATCACCGGTAGTCCGTCGCTGATGCACTGGACCTGGTTCGTGGCGTTTGGCACTACGGTTACACTGGGCAGCGGCTTTCTACTTGAAAAAATATTAACATCCAGGGAGTAAATTTTGCCGAAGCGAATTCTGTTTATATTTCTTGCCTTGCTGCAACTGGCCGGTGCTCAGGAATCCAAATCTGTTCACCGGCTGGATTGGGAAACCCATCGGAAAGACATCCCGGTACAGCAGCCGGATTTTTCAACAAAACAGCAGATTATCCCGCTGCAGCCGCGCGGTGAATCTAACCTGACGGCCGATGTTTTTGGTTATCTGCCGTACTGGGAATATCCCGAAGCTTTGTCTAACCTGAATTATGATCTGCTTTCGCATATTGCCTGCTTTTCTTTTTCGGTAAATGCTTCCGGGCAGATCAGTCAGGCCAGCCAGTGGCCATGGACTGATCTAATCAATACCGCCCACAGTAACGGTGTAAAGGTTGTTTTCTCGGTTATCAATTTTGATATCAGCAATTCCGAACTGCATGAAATTCTGATCCCCGGGACCAAACGCAATACCTTTATCAGCCAGACTTTGAATTACCTGAATACTTACGATCTGGATGGTGTGAACATAGATTTTGAAAGCCCCTATACTTCAGACCGGGCCGCGGTCATCCCTGAATTTATGCAGGCGCTGAGCGATTCGGTTCACCACCATTTCCCGCAGGCGGAAGTATCCTATGCCGGGCCAGCGGTAAACTGGAGCGGATACTGGGATTTATCAGCCCTGGCTGCTGCCTGCGATTATATTTTTATCATGGGCTACGATTTTTATGGAAGCTGGAGTTCCACCAGCGGTCCGACAGCACCGCTGACCGGGTCCGGTTATCATATCACCAACACGGTTGAAGTACAGTATGCCGGGGTTCCGGGTGAGAAACTGATTTTAGGTGTGCCCTATTACGGCAATCGCTGGCAGACCGAATCTATTGCGGCTTATGCCACGGTGATTGATCATCTCGGGGCGGTTTTTATCCGCACCGCGGCAGCGGAAGCCTCTTCGTACGGCACCCAATGGGATACCCAAAGCCAGACCCCGTGGTATTATTACACTTCGGGCAGCTCGAAATACCAGGTTTGGTATGATAATGCGGAAAGTCTTGGCAAGAAATATGACCTGGCCCAAAGCTACAATTACCGTGGCGTGGGCATGTGGGCGCTCAATTACGACGGCACCCGGCTGGAATTCTGGCGCGAAATAGAGACCCATTTCGCCGACCCGGATTATACCCCGCTGCCGGGCAAGGTTAGTGATCTTGCCGTTTGGCCTGATGCCGATGGTAATATTGAAGTTCAGTTCAGCGCGGTCGATCATGCCACCGGGTACCGGGTTTATTACAGTACTGACGGAATCAGTTTCGACGATTCACTTGTTTTTGATCAGAACCAGGGTGTGCTGACTACACTGCAGCCGGGCCAACTTTATTACGTTAAAGTGCGCGCCTTCAATTCCCGCGGCAGCGGGAACGAATCACGGCTTTTAGCTGCGACATTCCAGCCGGATGCTGAAAAAACCGTGTTGATTATTGATGGCTTTGACCGTCGGGATGGCCATACCCGCAATGATTATATCCGCCATCATGCTGCCCATTTTGCCGAGGCCGGTTATCATCTGGCTTCTGCTGAAAATGAGGTGGTGATCAGCGGCGGGGTGGCGCTGACCGATTACCGGTTTGTCGATTGGTTTGTCGGCGATGAAAGCAAGGTCAACGATATATCCCTCAATCAGACCGAGCGGACAAAAATCCAGCAATTCCTGGAAGCCGATCAGCACTGTCTTTTGATCAGCGGGGCGGAAATCGGCTATGATCTTTCCCAGAAAGGCAGCAGCGCCGAGAAAAGTTTTTATGAGAATTATCTTAAAGCTCAATATGTAAAAGATGCCCCGGGCGGTGCCGGGGAGGTTTATTCGGCCATTGGATCGGGTGGGACTATTTTTGATGGTCTGCAAATCCAGTTTGATGACGGCAGCCACGGTAGCTACGACGTGGACTGGCCGGATGCCATTACAGCGAAAAACGGCAGTCAGACGGCCATGGTTTTTACCGGCTATGCTGCTTCAAATGGCGGTGCGGCGGTGACCTACTCCGGGAAGTTTGGCGCCAGTCAGAAAAACAGCAGGCTGGTTTACCTGAGCATTCCGATCGAGGCCGTGTATCCGGCAGAAAGCCGGCAGGCGATCATCGAAACTGTGATGGAGTTTTTTACACAACCATCTGCTCTGGCTGATGAGGATAAAATAATTTCCGGCCGTTTTCGCCTTTTACCCAATTATCCCAATCCGTTTAATCCATCGACCCGCATCCGGTTTGAGCTGGATCAGCCGGGAAGGGTGCGCCTCCGGATTTTTGATGCTTCAGGACGGCTGGTCTGGCTGGATGAACTAAGTTTTCCGGCTGCCGGTTTTGGAGAAATGGAATGGCCTGGACTAAATAGTGAAAATCGTCCGGCGGCCTCGGGTATGTATTTTTATGAAGTACAGTTGCTCAGCGGTCAGCGCCAAATCAAAACCGGCCGGATGCACCTGGTCAGATAATTAAAACATGGGATGGCTAAAAAAAATATTTGATCGTCTTCATATTATAAAAAGGCCGGTTCTGCGCAGAGCCAGCCTTTTTTCATTTAAAAACTAAACTACCACTTCTGCACCGATAGCATCTTTTTTTTGCCCGGTGATTGATCACTCCAGACTTACTAAACTCTATTAATACTAATAACTAAAATTGAATCCAAAACTTGGAATAAACCCCAGTGAAAAACCACTAAATTTCTGTTCGTTTGTTGAATCTATATATTCATAAAAGATGGGGTATTCATTTCCAAATACGTTGTATACAGTCGCAAAAAGATCCCAATGCTTAGTATATTGCCAGGTAGCGCTTAAATCTAAACGCATTAAATTATCTGACCTGATATCGTTTAACTGCCCATAATCAAAAAAAGTATTTGTATTACCTAAATCAGGATTTACACCATAGATGTTAAATTTTTGATCTGCATAATTTATAATCTGTCCTGAAGAAAAATTAAAAGTAGCGGCGAATGATAAGGATTTTGAAAAATGATATTTTGAGAACAAGTTGAAATAATGAGTACGGTCAAAATTTGGCTGAAAGGGCTGGCCGTTATTTTTGTGGGGGAATTTCCGCCAGCTATCCAAATAGGTATAATTAACCATAAAGTTAACATGCGGCAAACGATATTCAGTCTCTATTTCAAAGCCCTGTGCTTTGCCGGAGCCGATAGTCAAATTCTCAAGAATCGCATTTTCATTTATGGCGTCTATATTGTAAATAAAGGTTGGAAGATTATACATCTTTTTATAAAACAGGTTGAGAACAAAATGGATGGAATATTGATCGGAACCTTTATGATATACCAAACCGGTAGAAATTTGCTCTGCTTCCTGAGGTTTGAGGATAGAACCTGAAGGGAAAAATAAATCAATTGGATTTAGAATGTTATTAAAACTTAATTTATGAACCGGCTGTGTCAAATGATCATAGCTTAAGCTTAAATTTATATTTTCCAACATATTATAATTTAAATTTAAGCGCGGGTTGAAAGAGATATAATTCATCTGTGGTAATATATTATAACGTCCGCCTGCATTAAGTCTAAATTCTTTGAGTTTAAACTGCAGGTCGGTATAAATGGAATGCTCAGTCAGATTGTAGGTTTTTCCATCTTTTGTGATTTTGATTTTATGACAATTCAGCTCATAGCCAGGATTTAAAATTAGCTTTTCCGAGTTAAAATAATCCGCTGAAAATTTTAAGATAAAACTGGCCATGTCAGGACGTCTCTCCATTTGGGGGAACTCAACCGAATTTGAACTGGCCATCGAATTATATTGTGTATATCCTGCAGAAATATTTGAAAAAAGTCTTTTTGACCACAAATTATTCCAGCGCAATAAATAGGTCTGATTACCCCATTTCAAATGGAATTTTTCTTGTTCATTATGTTCTTGCTTAGGTTCATTATAATCTAAATTGTCTTGCCCAAAGTATGTTGAGAAATAAAGGTGACTCAAATCAGAGATGCCGATTTTTACTTTTGCGTTAAGATCATAAAAATAATAGTCGGCTAATTTATCATTTGAAGTATTGGCGGAACTATTTACTAAGCTTATTACCGGATCGAGATAAGTTCGTCTGGCTGAAATCATCATTGAAGAATTATTGGCTAATGGTCCTTCAACCAAAAAGCGGCTGGAAAGCAGACTAATACCACCTTTATACTCAAACTTGTCCTGATTCCCTTCCTTCATGGTCAGATTGAGTACGGAAGATAATTTCCCACCATATTTTGGTTCAAAACCGGCACGGATAAATTCCATTTGATTAATAGCATCAATATTAAAAACACTCAGAAAGCCAAAAAAATGATTGATATTATAAACGGGTATTCCATCCAGCAAAATTAAATTCTGGTCAAAATCACCGCCACGTACATGAAAGGAAGTGCCGCCTTCAATGCTTTTTAAAACACCGGCAAATAGTTGAATCGATTTTATTGGATCGGCTTCACCACCGACCGAGGGCATCTGCTTTATATCTGAAATAGATATAACATTACGACCGGTTTTAGATTCAGGAGAGCTTTCAACTAAAATATCCTGGGTATAAAATATCTCAGGAGAAAGTGATATCACAAGATTGGTATCTTTTAGAGAATATCCTGAAATCTCAACTTTTTTGCTTTTATATCCAACATAAGAAAACGTAATGGATTTTATTGCGGAGTCACTTTCTAAAAAAAAGTATCCATATTTGTTGCTATATCTACTCCAACTTTCTTTATTAATTTTTATCAAAACATCGGAAAGCCGCTCGCTGTTTGTAGAATCCTGAACATATCCGGAAATGCCGTACTGCTGGCCAAAAACATGGATAGACAGGATAAAAAGAAAATATATCAGCTTCATTCTATCTCCATTCTCATCGTATCGGAATTCATGGTGGTAAAAATCCCATATCCGTTTTCTATGTTTGTCGGTACTTCCGTAACATTATTCCCGAAGATCGAGCCTAAACCGTCTCCATCGTTCTGTTGTGACTGGATTGCTTTGTAGAACTCCTGATGAAAAGAAGTCAGACTATAAAGATGAAGGATCAAATATTCATCATGCGGATCAGGAGACTGACTGCTACCACCAACTTCTCCGTTTTCGGCATGAATAAAATTTGAAGTTTGGTTCGTTCCGGCATATTGCCTAAAAATAAATGAACTGAAGTCAAGAATTTTATTGTTATATAGAATGGATTGTTTTAACTCTATTTCAATAAGGTATAAAGTTTTTTGAACCGGGAAATCAGCATATACATCTATGGATCTTATTTTAAGGGCATTATTATTATCCCGATAATAATCAAGCTTGAATGAAGTAATACTGGTTTTTACCGGAATATTTGTCTCACTGGTGATTCGTTTTCCTTTATAATTTGCTTCAAATCTGATTTGTCCGAAATCGGGAATAATAAATACATCTGCTGGTGCACTGTAATATGACCCGAATGAAGTGTAACCAGTATAATTCAGTTTGATTTTTTGATTTTCGTATAAGATAAAAATATCAAGGTTGTTAATCTTATTTTGAACATCTTCAGTCAGATTCGCAGAACTTTGAACACTTATTCTGATGGAATCCTGAGATCGCAGGTAGGCTTCAACGACAAGTTTTTTTTCTTTAGCCAAGTCAACATCAACTGTAGATTGACAGGCAAAAAAAAGAATAAATGTTGTCAATCCAAAAACGACAGCAGGTTTAAACATTTTAATCTTCCTTAAAATAATGAGGAAGAATCTTTTGTTATTCATTCTTCCTGAGACTGTAAAATAGTTTGTGTAAATGCATAAGGTTTATGCGTTAAAATTAGCTCCTTTCTTCAAAATAAATGGTAAAATAATTTAAAACAAGCGCCGCGGGCTTCCTGCCCAACGGTTATATGAATAAGATTAAAAGTAGGAATGAGTATACAGAACAGAAAAATACCATTCAAGAGGCAGGAAGGGCTTTATTAAACTCTGTCTTTACAATGAAAAGGCCGTCCATATGGACGGCCTTTTTTGTTATTTCGTGGTCATCGTGGTTACGCCGTCCCAGTCATTACCGGGCGGGTTGAATTTGAAGTTCAGACAACGCTCGTGATATAGTTTTGACGGGTAGTCGTTGGGAAAAAGCTGCAGACAATGCTCAAACAACTCAATAGCCTTGTCCCAGGATTGACTGCGGTACGCGTTTATGCCGTGGCCGTAAACATCGATCAGTTCCAGAAAGCGGTCGGCATAATTGGTTTCCCGTGGCGCCAGCAGTTCAAATACTTCTATCGGTTTGGTTTTGCCCTTGACCCGGATCAGGTCGAGCGGCCGGGTGTAAAAAGCCTCTCGGACATGTTCCAGAGTAAATTCACTGATCATGATTTTTGTGCCGTAAGCCTTATTGGCGCCTTCCAGCCGTGAACCGAGATTGACGTTGTCGCCCATTACCGTATAGTCGAAAACATCACGCGAACCCATATTCCCGACAATCACATTACCGGTGTTGATACCGACCCGGGCTTCCAGTTCCGGACGACCCTCATCCTTCCATTTTTTTCGCATAACCTTTAAAGTCTGCTGCATGTCCAGCGCAACCTGGCAGGCGGCCCGGGCATGATCCGGAAAGGCGACCGGCATACCGAACTCGGCCATAATGGCATCGCCTTCATATTTATCGATAATTCCACCATGCTTTAAAACGATGTCGGTCATGGCAGTCAGATATTCGTTGAGCAATACAACCAGTTCATGCGGGGTGAGCTGTTCGGATATCGATGTAAACCCGGCCACATCCGAGAACAATACCGTAACCACGCGTTCTTCACCGCCAAGCTGAAGTTTCTCGGGGTGGGCAACCAGTTCCTGCACAACCTTTTCAGGTAAATAATGGGCGAATGCGCCGCGCAGCATCTTCTTCTCCTGCTGCGCCAGCAGGTAATGGTAAACCATATAAGCGCTGTACGATAAACCCAGGGTAAACATGGGCGAAACAATTTTGATCACCAGGTTAAAAGAAATAAAAATGTAAGCTGCGAAAGCCACACCAAAAACAAAATTGAGAAAAGTAAAAACAGCACTGAGTGCACCTGAAAAATAGCGCGTGTAGAGAAAAGTCATCAGGGCGGTCAGAGCCAGAATAAACAGCTCCAGGTACCAGGGCAGCAGCCGGATATAACGCTGATTAAGAATGGTTGAAATAGCATTGGCATGGATTTCCACCCCGGGCATTTCGGCGCGAACCTGCTGACCGTCATTATTGGTAAAATCAAGGAACGGTGTCGGGAAATTATCGTGCAGCTCATCCATGGTTGCCCCGATCAATACAATTTTCCCCTTTAATTCACCGCTGTAAAGCAGTCCGGGCGGTATACCCTGCGCAGGCTCGCCGGCATCATCAAAAGCATCGACATCATAATCTTCACGCAGATCGAATTTGGCATCATCAACTACATTATCAAAGGAATAATGGGGGTAGCTGAAAGCCGGTCCCCGGAAATTTACCAGCATGCTATTCGCATCGAATTTGGGAATCTGGTAGCCGCCAACATAACAATTTTTGCCGTCGGAGCTGACCGAATCGGCTTTCAGGTAAAGGCGTAAAATTTCACCGGCAAAGGAAGTATAGGTGGTATCCTCGGTGCTGCGCAGCAGCTGATAGCGGCGGTAAAATCCATCCACATCCGATTCAACGGCGACAATGCCCCACGGTGTACCATTTTCGATAAACTTAGCGATGGGTTTTACCGGGCTGATATAATTTTGAGTTTTGGAAACCAGTATTTTTCCGGACAGCACCACATTATCGGAAGTGGCCAGAACCCGGGACAGGGAATCATCGGAAGCCAGATTAAAGGCATCGTGGCTGTCCAGAATAACGTCGATACCGATTACAGCGGCGCCGGCTTTTTGCAAATTCCTGATCAGGTGGGCATAATAATAACGCGGCCAGGGCCAGCGATGAAGGGATGATTCATCGGACTGATCATCAATGGTAATAATGACGATGGATGAATCCCTTTCCGGCAGGGGGCCGCGCAGACTAAACCGCCAGTCAATCAGTTTTAGCTCAAGGGTTTCAAAAGTGTTGGTATAGCTGAGTATCAATGCTAAAAGAACCGCCGCCACCGCAAGGGTGGCGACGATTGAAGGTTTAAGCTCGGCCTTGGTGACTTTCATGAGAAATGCTCAATCAAAAGGATACATCGTATCTGGTGCTGAAAATAGTATCAGACCAGTCATGCAGATCGCCGAAACTGATATAATCAAAACGCAGCGAGAGGTTGCCGTACTTCTGGTTCATCAACTGTACACCGGCTGTATAATTTGAACGCTGGTAATCACCGCTCAGGGTTGTGGCAAAGCTCTGCATGGTGAATCGGGCATAGGGCTGCAGATCACTGTTCAGGATAGCATTCTTCAGCTTGTATTCAGCACCGGCAAAAAATTTCTGAATATCACTGTTGGATTCTATATCGCCTTCACCTAAAACCGAGGCCGACTGGGTAAAGCTAAGGCGGGTGGTCAGCGGGAAACTGAATTTATTACGGATACCGACGCTGAATACATTAAAGGATGAATTATTCTGATCATCAATGGCATCTTCCCGCTGCAGATTGGTCACGCTGAATGTGGCCGTATTTTCCAGTCCGCCCAGCGGAAAATCATAGCTGGTCGAAATACCGATCCGCTGCAGCGAATTGTCTTCAGCCAGCAGCGAATCCTGAGAGTTTGGGTTCAAATCATTTTTACGGGACTGGCTGCCAAAGCTCAGGGTAACCGAAGGCAGGTTACGCATCGGGTAATAGGAAAGTATGGCGCCGAGATCGGAATTGCCGGATTTGTATTGATCCTCGGAAAAATTATCATCAAAGTTTTTAAAGTAAAGATTCAGAAAAACCTGATTATTCAACAGCCGGATATTGTCACTGATGAACAAACCGCGGATGTCCTTTAAAAGGAATGGATTTCCGGGGGAGGCAAAATCGGCATCGATATTTTTATAAGCCAGGCTGAACTGGTTGTTAAAATAATTGAGGCGCAGTTCAGCATTGTAGGCCAGGTTGGGAATAGGTGAAAGACCCTGTGACAAGGTCAGGAATCCGGTGGATTCGAAGAAATTAACTACCTGTTCGGCCATATCCTTTTCACTGCCGGAAAGATCAAACTGATCGGCCAGCGAGTCAAAATCCACGGTTCCCTCGGCATCGTTATTGGCGATGCTGGCCTGAACCGAACTCAAAACCTGCACCCGGCGGCTGTCAAAATTCAGATCCAGACTGGTTCCGAGAACCAGGGCTTCTTTAGGATTGGCGCCGTAATCAATAGACCCGGGATCGTCTTTGGCATTAACCAGATTCAAACCCCAGTTGACGTGGCTGCCGAACTTGAATTCGGGACGGACGGCCAGAAAAGACTGGGCGTATGTGCCATAGGTTTCTACGGAGTCGTTCACTGCTTTGCCTTCAACGGACCGGGCTGTCTGGCCGAGGCTGACATCAAGATTAAAATAAGGTGTGACCAAAC
>DYOS01000026.1:11899-34481 GCA_020720405.1 Caldithrix sp.
GACCGGGCTGTCTGGCCGAGGCTGACATCAAGATTAAAATAAGGTGTGACCAAACCCATCCCGGCGCCGCGCACCCGTTTTTCCCAAAAGACCAGTGGATCGTAATTGGTGTAATAGTCGCCGCCCTTCAGGTAGATGTTGGTGCGCGGTGAAAAGTTATAGCGCAGTTCGAGACCATATTGATTGACCGGCTGACGGTCGAAGGATTCTTCGGAACTGATCAAAGCGCGCAAACCAAAATCAAACCGGGCATAATTCCCGTTCAGTCTTACTCCGCCGCGGAAAAATCCCTGGTTTTCCTCGGAAATGGTCTGTACCCGGTTATCCAGAAAAACCTCGCTCCGGGTGGAAAGAGCCTTTGTATTGGTTGGCAAACCGCTGATCCGGAACGGCCATTCCAGCTTGCCGATAATCCGCCCACTGTTGTCCAGCACCTTAAATTCGGCGTTATGGGGACCGCTTTTAATGGTTTTCGGGTCGAACAGTACCAGATTCCCTTCGACTGTGACCAGCTTTGAAACATTGATACCGTCGATCAGCAGGCGATAAGTCAGTTTTTCGGGTTGAGAAATATCCAAAGGCAGGCCGATGGCGATAACGAAATCATCGGCTATCATGCTTTCACCCGGTTCAGGGGTCAGGAGCTGTAATTCGAGTTCCTGATCGCCAAACATTTCCCCGCTTTTGGCCGGAAGAACCTTAACCCGGAACGGATTGCTTTCCGGGTTTCCGGCTGGCAGAAAAATGGTCTGGCGGAAGGCATTCTGCCAGGCAAAATAGTACTCGAGATTTCCAGCCCTGAGCTGGGCAGCGGGAACCTCCGCCGTGTAAATAAAACCCTGAACATTCATTTTAAGCGATTTGAAATTCTGCTGGCCTTCCAGCCGGTAAAACAGGGTCGGTTCATAAATATTATTCTGCGCATTCGAGTTATTCAGTTCAAAGGAAGCATTTTCTCCGAGAATGACCGGCTCGGGAGTATTATGAATCAGCGATTCATTCTCCTGGGCAGTCAGGCTGCCGCCAAGAAGAAAAATCAGGGTTATAAAAAACAGGTATCGCATTTGGTTCACTCCCAGTGGTTATTTACGGGTGGCTTTGAATTTGAGCACTTTCTGGGTGCCCTGCTCATTTTTCAGGTCAAATTCAAACTCGTCGGAATCATCCTCATCATCGCCGGCCTCCGGTTTCTCACCCGGTTTGGTTTTCTGTACCTGAGGTTTGCTGCGCGGCGAAGAAACATATCCCGTTTCTCCGGCCTGAAGCAGGGCGGTTCCGGCTTCATTGGCAATTTCAACGACACCTTCTTCACCATAATAGTAAGTTCCGCCTTTAAATTCCTGCTTTGTCCAGAACTCCGTACCCTTGACCGAAGCCACAGAGGTTGGTGTAACCACCTTAAATTTTGTGTTCTGTTTGGTGATCTTGCTGAAAATTACACCGGCTTCAACATAAACGTTTTTAGCGATGGAGTTCTTTTCTTTTTCACCATTCACCGTACAGTTTGAATTGGCCCGGATGCGCAGCAGACTGCGGTCGTCGATAAAGCGGATGGAAACAGAACCATCATCGCCGGTGGTAATTTTGTCGCCGGGGAAAACTTTGGTGCCGCGCTCTATATCGCTTTTTTTCTTGTCAGTTTTGTGTTCAATCTGCGCTTTTCCGGATGATTTGATAACCACAGCAATGGGATCTGCTGCCAGAGAAAGACCCAGCGATGTAAGAAGAAAAGCACAGGAGATAAGTATTATTCGAGTCAGTTTCATGACAGTGCTCCTTAATTTTGAGTTTCAATGAAAACGTCGGTTACTTCAATAACCTTGCCGCGGTAGCCGAGAATGTGCTGCAGAAGCTCATCCATGGTGCCGGCCTGACCATTCAGACGGGCGGCTTCAAAATTATAATGGGCCAGTTCCCGGATCAGCGGTTCAGCGTTGCTGCCCATCAACTGGCGCAGCAGGTCTTCGAATTGCTGTTTATAAAGTAATTGCAGACCGTTGGATAAATCTTCGGGATTGACCAGCCGGAACTGGTAGAGATCGCTGCGCAGTGCTTCCGTCCCGGAAGAAGTTTCGACCACCATGTTAACCATCCAGAAATAGGTTCTGCCAAATTCCAGCGGTATGGCATCACCGGCCGGGTATTGAGCGGTTTGTCCGGCCTGCAGCTCGGAACGCCAGTTGGGGCGCATATTCAAAACCTGGTCAATACTGATATCACTGGACGGTTTCTCAAAAACCACAACTTCATAGGTGTCACCGACACCGTTACCATTCCATTGGAAAATCGGAAATTCGGTGTATACATCCTCGGGCTGGCCGTAATCGGTTGAATTACCGGGTGTCACCAGTTGGACAAAACTCGGGTTGGTGACGGCAATAAAGATAGTCCGTCCGGTATTGTCCTGCTGGCCTGCCGTGGTCTGAAGGGTAGCTTCGATGGTGTAAATACCGATTGGTGCTTTTCCGGAACTGAGAATTTTGTCTTTCAGATCCTTGGCTTCATCGGCAATACGGCTGTCCAGGATGGTAACCGGTGATCCGTTGGCCGGGAAAACGAAATCATTATTAAACAGGGTGATATTATCGACATAGGCATTTCCGGGCGGAATGAGGAAGGGATCCGTTTCAGCCAACCCTAAAAGCAAATCGTCCTTGCGGAAAAGGATGGTCATTTTTTCTATGGCGATATCGCTGCTTCCGCTGTTGGTAATACTGATGTCAAAAAGATGTTCGGCTGTACCCTGCTGCATCAGATCCAGATCGGAAAGATACAGCGACTGCATCTGCTCCGTATTGGCGACAACGATAATGCTGACCTGCAGATTGGGGATGGATTGAGCCATGAGCAGGCTGTTCAGAAAGAACAGGATAAACAAGCCTGTAAATTTTAAATGATTTCTCTGCATAACTATGTCCTCCTTAAAGAATGATGCTGAAAACTAAATGCGGGCCTAATCTTTTGGCTTGACCGCTGTCACCTGCCTGCAGGCTGCCCGGAATTTATAAAAGTACTGAAGCAAATATCCCGCTAGAAAATTTCCGGATCAGGTTTGGAATAAGGCATTTGGGGTGTTTTATCCTTTTGCATTGTGCTATTACAGCAAACCTCCGGGAATATGACCACACCGGGTTGCTAAGGCAAGAGTAAAGTCGTGTGTGTGGCTGCTGCTTTGCGGGAAAAGATGAAGATCAGGCGATTGATAAAGGTGCAAAGATAGTTTCGATAATCCCGGTGACCAGGGTTGTAAACTGCTCCCGGGTCTGGCCGGCCATTTCCTGAACTTCCTCATGGGATAATTTCTGGCTGGAAAACCCGGCGGCCATATTGGTGATACAGGAAATACCCAGGCATTTCATTCCGGCCTGCGCGGCCACAATTACTTCCGGTACAGTGGACATGCTGGCTGCATCCGCACCGAATTTTTCCATCATCCGTACTTCGGCCGGAGTTTCAAAGGTCGGGCCGCTGTTGGCCCACAAAACGCCGCGCCGCAGGGTAATATTGTGCTGAGTCGCAACCTGTTCAACCAAAGGGAAATATGCTTTGCAGAATGCAGCGGACATATCCGGAAAACGGGGCGGACCGTATTCGAGCGGGCCGCGCAGAGGATTGCCAAACAGAAAATTGACCTGGTCGGTAATCAGCATCAGGTCGCCCGGTGAAAACTGTCGGTTCAGTCCGCCGGCGGCATTGGTCACCAGCAGGTGATCAATGCCAAGCGCCTGCATAATCCGGATAACAAAGGTGATATCCCCCATGGAATAGCCTTCATAAAAATGGGTGCGGCCCTGCACGGCCAGCAGCGGGGTTGACCCGTGATAACCAAAAACCAGATTGCCCTGGTGACCTTCCACCGTGGACTGCGGATAGTGCGGTATTTGTGCGGTCGGAATTTTAATTTTGTTATTCAGTGTATCGGCAAAGCCGCCCAAACCGCTGCCCAGAATCAGCCCGGCCCGGGGTTTTAGCGCGGTCTGCCGGCGAATATAGTCAACTGCTGCCTTAACCCGGTTGGTCATTTCCGGTCCCCTTTGTGGTGGGTGAAAAAAACATTGCCATAAATAACAATGGAGATAATCAGATAAATGATGACCAGAATATTGTTCCAATCATAAAAATCGAGAAAGAATTTACTGTACTGCCAGTCGCGCTGACCCAGAATAAAGAAAATCAGCGAGACTGAGATCAGGAAAACGGCAATTTTCCCGGGGATGCGGGAGGGGGTAACGACCCGGAATTTCCGGAAAATAATCATTGAGCCGGCCAGGATCAGGGCATCCCGGCCAAGAATAACCAGGGTCAGCCAGAGTGGGAAATCCCAGTAATAATTAAAAGCGATAACGGAGCCGCCGATGCAGATTTTATCGGCAATGGGATCGAGAATTTTTCCGATGTCGGAGATTTGGTTGAGCGTCCGCGCCAGGAATCCGTCCAGCCAATCGGTCAGCATACCGAGAAAGGCCAGGATAAGCAGGGAGTCCGTATCATCCCGGCGGATAAAATAAATGGCCGGGACGACAAAAAATATGCGCAGGAAACTGAAAAAGTTGGATAAAGTGAATACTTTATTGCGGCTTATTTCCATGAAATTTTAAGGGGCATTAAGGCCATTGGTTTGTTTTGAATGCGGTTCAGGCTGTTTTCCAGCGCGGCCTGTCCGAGCAGACCCTGATCAGTCGTGGAGCGGGTCAGCGCTACGCCGTGTTTAAGCAGGTCCTGCCAGTAATTGCGCTGTTTTGGATAATAAATTAATCGTACCGAGGCGGCACTGTCAATTCCGGCCAATTGCCGGGCGGCTTCCAGTGCATTATAAAATGTACCGCTGCCGTCCATCAGGTTATGCTCCACCGCTTCCTTTCCGGTCCAGACCCGGCCTTCAGCCAATTGGCGGACTTCTTCTTTTTCCAGTTCCCGGGCCTGAGCAGTCTTATTCAGAAATTCCTCGTAAAAATTACGGATCAGTCGCTCAATGACGGCCCGTTCCGTTTCACTCCAGTTTTGATTGCTGGAAAACAACCCGGCATTACGGCCGCGGCTAAAGACATCGGTGTGCAGGCCTATTTTTTCATACAACCCGCCCAGACTGAACTTCCCGGCAAAAATTCCAATTGAACCGACCAGTGACAGCGGGTTGACAATAACCGAATCGGCACCCAGGGTAATGTAAAATCCACCGGAAGCTCCGTAATCGGCGATGCTGACCACCAGCGGTTTGGCTTTGGCGGCCTTCTGAACGGCATGCCAGATTTGCTCGGCGGCACCGGCCGAACCACCCGGGCTATCCACGCGCAGAATAATGGCTTTTATAGATTTGGACTCTGCTGCAGCATTCAGATTTTCAATTGTCGATTCGGAACCGGATAGGGCACCGTAAAGCGGGTCATCGGTATCGCTGCCCTCGCTGATCACCCCGCTGACATGAACCACGGCAATGGCCGATTGATTGCGGATTTTCAGAGAGCTGGCCGGAATCCGGCTGTATTCGCCGGAGCTTATTTTGTTTTTTGCCTCCAGGCTGTCCTTAAGAAAATGCTCAAACTGATCGTAGCTCAGAACCTGGTCGATCAGATTTTGTTCAAGAGCTTCTTCCGCATCCAGTCCGGTGTAATCGTTGATCAATTGATCAACCGCAATGCGCAGGTTGGGGCGGTTGGCGGCAATCCGGGTGGTCAGCTCGTTGTATTCGAGGTCGAGCAGATTTTCCAGCACTTCGCGGTGCGGTTCGCTTATTTTATTTTTTGTATAAACATCCGGGGCGTTTTTGTAGCGTCCGATCTGCACAAAATCAGCCTCAACGCCAATTTTACCGAACAGGTCCCTGTAGAAAACCACTTCACTTTGTAAACCGGTCAGGTAAAGATTGGAAGCCGGCGCCATAAAAACAGAATCACAGGCTGTAGCCAGGTAATAATCACGGGTTGTGGCCATGTCCAGATAGGCGTAAACGGGTTTTCCGCTCGCCTTAAAAATCTGAATCATTTCCTGCAGTTCATTCAGTTTGCCAAAACCGACACCCAAAAAGGCGATCCGCAAAACGACCGCTTTCACCCGCTCATCCACAGCAGCCTTTTCCAGATTATCCCTGATTTTGCGCAGGTCAGGAATCTCAACCCCAAATGATTCTTCCCAGGGATCGGAAGCCCGGTAATCGGGAATAGGCCCGCTCAGATTGATCTGCAGATAGCCCGATGAGGGAACCAGCGGCGCTGTGGAAAACATACCGCTGATAATAAATATGGAGCCGAAAATCAGGATCAGGAAGGCGAACAGTACACCAAAAAGCGTCTGGATAAAAGTTTTCATAACAAACCCGTCAGGTTAATGAGATCAGAACACCGGCAATGGTTGCCGTCATAAAAGTTGCCAGCGAGCCACCCAGAACGGCCCGTAAACCAAATTTGGCCAGATCGGAACGACGGGACGGGGCTATGCCACCGATACCACCGATTTGGATAGCGATGGAAGAGAAATTGGCAAAACCGCATAGTGCATAAGTGGAGATAAGCACGGCCTTCTCGGATAATTCACCCAGCGGGAGTAAGCGGGACAGCTCAAGATAGGCGATGAATTCATTCAAGACCACTTTTTGCCCGATCAGCGAGCCAACCGATATGGCATCAGCCCAGGGTACGCCGATAATCCAGGCGATAGGGCTAAGCAGATAGCCCAGTAGAATCTGCAGGGTGATTGGTGATCCGCCGGCGGTCAGTCCGAGCAGCCCGGTCAAAACACCCTGAATGATCCAGTTCAGCATGGCGATCAGGGCAATAAAAGCCAGCAGCATACCGGCCACATTCAAGGCTAGTTTTAATCCATCGGCGGCGCCGGTGGCGGCAGCTTCGATAACATTGGAATTGGTTCGCTCAACCGGCACTTTTACCGAACCCATGGTTAGTGAATTTTCTGTTTCCGGGTACAGGATTTTTGCAATAACGATGGTAGCCGGTGCGGCCATAATGCTGGCCGAAAGCAGGTGTTTGGCATAATACATCTGCATCACCGGGTCGCCGCCGCCAAGCAGCCCGACATAAGCGGCCAGAACACCACCGGCAATGGTGGCCATTCCGCCTATCATCAGGGTCAGAAGCTCCGATTTGGTCATCGATTCGACATAAGGCCGGACAACGAGAGGGGCTTCGGTTTGGCCGATAAAAACATTGGCTGCAACGGAAATGGATTCGGCACCGCTGACCTTGAGCAGTTTTGCCATCACCCAGGCCATGCCCTGTACGATTTTCTGCATCAGACCGAGATGGTACAACACGGACATCAGGGCTGAGAAAAAGATGATGGTTGGCAGAACCTGAAAAGCAAAAATAAATCCGATGCCGGTATTGCGCAGCTCATCGGGGAAAGCCTGCCCGAAGCGGAGCTGATCGGCCAATGCACCAAAAACAAAAGAGGCGCCTTCGGCGGTGAAATTGATGACCTGGACAAAGAAACTGCCGATGCCGTCAAATATTCTGGCGCCCCACGGGGTGAGCAGAACAAAGATGGCAAAAACGAGCTGCAGACCAATGCCCAGCCCGACCTGCTGCCAGCGGATCTGTTTCCGGTTCTGGGAAAAAACTACGGCAATCAGTACCAAAACGATCAGGCCAAAAATTCCGAATAGAACATCAATCATGAATTAACCTCCTGTTCGCCCAACCGGAAACAATTCCGGCAGCGGGCTTCGTACATCTCCGTCGAGCCGATAAGCACTTTATCTTTATCAGTTGTTTTACGGAACGTATGGTTGGCCGGGTTACCGCACAGCACGCAGATGGCGTGGGTTTTGGTAATGTACTCGGCAACAGCCAGCAGTTCCGGGATGGGCGGAAAAGGCTGGCCAAGATAATCCTGATCGAGACCGGCGATGATGACCCGTTTACCCATATTGGCCAGGCGCTGACAGACACTGACCAGCGATTCATCAAAAAACTGGGCTTCATCGATGCCGACCACCTGGGCCTCAAGGGATTGGTTAAAGATTTCATCCGCAGTTTTTACAACCAGTGCTTTCACCTTGATCTGGTCGTGGGAAACGATTTCATTTTCGCTGTAGCGGGTGTCGATGGCCGGCTTGAACAGGCGTACCTTTTGCCGGGCAATAACGGCCCGCCGGATACGCCGGATCAGCTCTTCCGTTTTGCCGCTGAACATACTCCCGGTGACCACCTCAATCCAGCCGGTATGATGGGTAACAATATTAACCATGCTCTTCCTGTCTGCTAATTTTCAAAATCGCTGAGCAGAGCCCGGATTTTTGCAGTTATAATATCAATGGCGATAAGGTTTTTCCCGCCGCGCGGAATGATGATATCGGCATAACGTTTAGACGGCTCGATAAATTGCAGGTACATGGGCCGGACCGTGTCGGTATATTGCTGAATCACCGAATCGACCGAACGGCCGCGCTCGTGGATATCCCGCCGCAGGCGGCGGATAAAACAGGTATCGAGCGGTGTGTCGATGAAAATTTTAATGTCCAGCAAATCGCGCAGGGCCGGTTCGGCCAGAATCAGAATACCTTCCAGAATAACGATCGGATGGGCTTCGATACGCCTGGTTTCGGTAGTCCGGCTGTGGGTGCTGTAGTCATAAACCGGGTGAGAAATGGCCATGCCTCCGGCCAGTTCGGATAGCTGGCGGATCAGCAGGTGATGATCAAAAGCATCCGGGTGGTCAAAATTTTTACCGGCCCGGTCATCGTAGGGGATATCGGTCAAATCCTTGTAATAGGAATCTTCCTGGATCATAATGGCTTTTTTTTCGCCCAACGATTCGATAATGGTCCGGGCGACCAGTGTCTTGCCGGATCCTGAGGCGCCGGCAATGCCGATAAGAATTCCTTTTTTCATACTTTTCTCAATTGTGCATCATCGAAGGCCACAGGCAGCAATTCTTCAATGGTATAGGTTTTTACATTTATCCCGTCGCTGAGGATAATCTTCAGGCCGGGTGCGTAGTCTATAAGTAACTGACGGCAGGCACCGCAGGGCGGGGTAAATTCTCCATCCCGGGCCATGATGGCGATGGCTGAAAATTCATTTTCGCCCTCGGATAAGGCCTTGGTCAGGGCCACCCGTTCGGCGCAGATGGTTAATCCGTAGGAGCTGCTTTCCACGTTGCAGCCGCTATAAATTTTACCGGCTGTGGTCTGAATGGCGGCGCCGACCCTGAAATTGGAATAACGGGCGCGGGCATGTTGGCGGGCCAGCCCTGCAGCCTGAATAAGTTGTTGGTCTGATGGGTTCATCTTGGTTCGGAATCTTTTATAGGTAATTCATACCCTGTCCTGAAATGAATTCGGCCCCGGACAGGGTATGAGGGGATTGATTAAAATGGTAAGTCGTCGCTGGTTGCGCCGTTATCGGCCGGGGCGTCTTTAACTTGCCTGGGCGGGTTTTCCGCTGTCTCTTCATGATCGGAATCGGCTGGTGCAGGGCCTTCCTGTTTGCTGCCCAGTGAAGTCAGATTATTGATGATAATTTCTGTCCGGTAGTGCTTTTTACCTTCCTGATCATCCCATGACCGGGTCTGAATGCGGCCCTCAAGATAAACCAATTGGCCTTTTTTCAGGTAATCACCGGCAAAATCGGCCTGTTTCCCAAAGCAGACCACATTATGCCACTCGGTCTGCTCGACCCAGTTTCCGCTGCTGTCTTTCTGGCTGTGATTGGTGGCCACCGAGAATTTGGCAATGCTTGTACCAGTCGGAAGAAGCTGCATTTCCGGGTCTTTGCCCATCCGGCCGACTATAATCACCTTGTTTACCGTACCTTTGGACATATCATCCTCCTGCTTTAATGAAATAAGTACAATAAGGCAATAAGATTTAAAATTAACGGTTTTTTATTAAAATTCAACATTGAATTTTGAATTCTGGGCAGCCTTATTCGTTGAGCGCGGCCAACTGTTCCCGTTTTTCGGCCAGCTGCAGGGCTTCAATCATTTCATCGATTTCACCTTCCATGATCCGGTCCAGTTTGTACAAGGTCAGGTTGATGCGGTGATCGGTTACCCGGCCCTGCGGATAATTGTATGTTCTGATTTTTGCGCTGCGGTCGCCACTGCCGACTATGGTTTTACGCTGCGCCGAAATTTCGCTGTGATGCTTTTGAATGGCATTATCCAGAAGCCTGGCCCGGAGCACTTTTAAGGCTTTGGTTTTATTTTTCAACTGGGATTTTTCATCCTGACAGGAAACCACCAGCCCGGTTGGAATATGGGTAATCCGGACGGCGGAATCCGTGGTGTTTACGCTTTGTCCACCGGGACCGCTGGAGCGGTAAACATCGATGCGCAGGTCATTGGGATCAATCTGGACATCCACTTCCTCGGCTTCGGGCAGAACGACAACCGAAACGGCCGAGGTATGAATACGGCCCTGGGTTTCTGTATCCGGCACCCGCTGAACGCGGTGGACACCGCTTTCATGCTTGAGTATCCCGTAAGCATTGGCTCCTTCAACACTGAAAATAATTTCCTTAAAACCGCCCCGTTCGGAACCACTCGAACTCATGACATCGGTTTTTAAACCAATAGTTTCACAGAACCGGCTGTACATGCGGTACAGATCACCGGCAAAAATACCGGCCTCATCACCGCCGGTGCCGGCCCGGATTTCCATCATGGCATGTTTGTGATCATCGGGGTGTTTGGGAATGAGCAAAAGTTTCAATTCCTCCTGCTCCTGGCTGATGATAGTTTCCAGTTCTTCGTTTTCTATTCCGGCCAGATCGGCAATTTCC
This sequence comes from Caldithrix sp., assembly GCA_020720405.1. Lineage (GTDB taxonomy): Bacteria > Calditrichota > Calditrichia > Calditrichales > Calditrichaceae > DYOS01. The sequence continues at coordinate 22,639 of DYOS01000026.1, forward strand.
GGGTCACCGGCGGCCATCAGTTCCGTGTTATTCTGATAATTATGAATATGGGTGATAAAGCGGTTGCCGAATTCCAGGATTTTGGAAATTTCACTGTGTTCACGGGCGGTCTTTTTATATAACTCGAGATCGGAGTGAATGGCCGGATCGGCCAGTTTTTCGTTCAGGGCTTTTAGCTTGATCTGAAGCTGAATGGTGTTCTGATAGACCGCCTGATCAACGATGATGGACATAGCAAAGCTCCAATTTTTTGATGGCAAACCTGCCGCTGACAGGCTGATAAAGGTAAAACAGGCCGGGTTCGCCGCAAACCGGATAGTTTTCCGGCCGGGTAAAATTTACAAGGTAATCAGGACTTTTTCCCGCTTTATTTGAGGTGCCTCCGGGCGGCGGGTCAGGTTTATGGAAAACAGGGGATTTGAGGGCAAAGGTACTGGCCGGGTCAGTCGGTTTCTGCCCGGGATCAGGTTTCAAAACGCAGGCTGAGACCGAATAGAGTTTTTTCATATTACCGGAAATAAAAAACGGAATGACACCGGCCATTCCGTTTAATACCAGAAATAGAATCGATCGGCCGGAATCAGCGGTTGTATTTTCTTCTGAATTTTTCAACACGGCCGGCTGAATCCACCAGCTTTTGTTTGCCGGTAAAGAAAGGATGACATTCTGAACAGATTTCAACTTTCAGATCGCCAACAACAGTATGGGTTTCGAAAGTATTACCGCAGGCACAATGCACTTTGCTGATTTTATATTCCGGGTGGATACCTTTTTTCATCATAACCTCCAACGATTTCCAGATAAGCCGTCAAACATAGCAAACATATTCAGCTATTTCAAGGCTCTTATCTGCATTATTCTTAAATTTTCTGTTATAGCTGTGTGCTTCAGTTAATTGAACAGGTCAGGCTTCTGGAAAATTAGTCTGAATACAAACAAATCCGGTCAATCCATATAATCCAGCCGCAAGATGAGCCGGATGTAATACCGGTTAAGAACTCATTGAGCGCAGAAAATCGATATTCGATTTTGTCTCACCCATTTTGTCGAGCAGAAATTCCATTCCTTCAATCACATTCATCTCGTTAATCAGCTTACGCAGAATCCAGATGCGGGAAAGTTCCTGCCGGCTGAGCAGCAGCTCTTCTTTTCGTGTGCCCGATTTGTTCAGTTCGATGGATGGGAACACCCGGCGGTCGGACAGGCGGCGGTCGAGAACAAGTTCCATATTGCCGGTGCCTTTAAATTCCTCAAAAATCACCTCATCCATACGTGAACCGGTATCGATCAAAGCGGTGGCGATAATGGTCAGGCTGCCGCCTTCTTCCACACTTCGGGCTGATCCGAAAAAGCGTTTCGGTTTTTGCAGGGCATTCGAATCCACACCGCCGGACAGAATTTTTCCGGAATGCGGCACCACTGTGTTATGAGCGCGGGCCAGACGGGTAATACTGTCCAGCAGGATAACCACATCTTTTTTGTACTCAACCATGCGTTTGGCTTTTTCGAGAACCATATCGGCCACCTGAACATGACGCTCGGCCGGTTCATCAAAAGTTGAACTGATAACTTCAGCCTTTACCGAGCGCTCCATATCGGTTACTTCTTCGGGACGTTCATCGATCAGCAGAACGATTAATTCCACTTCCGGGTGATTTTTGGTAATACTGTTGGCTATTTTCTGCAGAAGTATGGTTTTACCGGTTCTGGGCTGGGCAACAATCAAACCGCGCTGTCCTTTACCGAGGGGAGTCATTAAATCCATGATGCGCATGGAGTAGTCTTTGCGGTCAACTTCCAGGTTGAATTTTTCCTGAGGGTAAAGCGGGGTCAGGGTTTCGAACAGATTCCGCTCGCGGGCTTTGTCCGGGCTTTCGTTGTTTACAGCCTCGACCCTGAGCAGGGCAAAAAAGCGCTCGTTATCCTTTGGCGGCCGGATCTGACCGGTTACTGTATCACCGGTTCGCAGACCAAAACGTTTTATCTGGGAAGGGGAAACATAAATATCATCCGGGCCGGGCAGGTAGCTATAGTTTTGGGAGCGCAGAAATCCGTAGCTGTCGGGCAGAATTTCCAGCACACCCTTCGAGAAGATCAAACCTTCCTGAGCTGTTTGTTCTTCCAGTATTCTGAAGATGAGTTCCGATTTACGCAAACCGGTTACACCGTTCAGATTCAATTCCTGGGCAATTTCCATCAGCTCGGTGATCTTCTTCTCTTTTAATTCCTCAATGTCAAGCATAAAAGACCTCATTATATGTGGGGGTGTTTAGGGGAGTATTTTTAAAATTTGTTTTCCTCATCAGTTGGCCGATCAGGTAATGGCTGCCAATGGCCAGGTTGACCTCATCGGGTGCTGATCTCTGAATCATTTTCTGATAAGCCGTAAAAGGATCGGTTTCGATAGTCACGGTTTTGTTTTGCTTTTGAAATTCCAGAGCGAAGCGGGTGGCAGATAATTTCCGGCTGGTATCAGGTTCGGTAAGGATGATGGTATCAGCAAAATCCGCAATAAGCTCGGCGATTCCCGGAAAATCTTTATCATCAACCAAACCGATCAGGACATTTACCTTCCGCTCTCCGGTCATGGTCCGCAGTTCCTTGATGGTATTGGTCATGCCGTGCAGGTTATGACTGACATCAAAAAGGATCAACGGATTTTCCTGCATTACCTGCAGCCTTCCGGCCCAGAATCCACCGCTCAGAGCTTCCTGTACAGTTTCTTCGGCCAATGGAAGATGACGTTTCTGCAGAAAATGAAGGGCTGCGCTCAAGGCCAGTACAATATTTTCAACCTGAAAGGTTCCGGCCTGGCGGGTGTGCAGGTTATAAACTTGCCCGCTAAAAAAGCTAACCGTAAAACTTTGTCCGGAAAATGAAGGCGGGCTGGTTTTTTTCCACGAAGCCATCTGTTCTACGGGAAAGAAAGCGGAAGCTTTTTCCGAAGCCTGTCTCAAAACCTGCTGCACTTCGGGAGGCTGAGGGGAAGTAAAAACAGTGCATCCGGTTTTGATAATCCCGGCCTTCTCCCGGGCGATATCTTCCAGCCGGTGGCCAAGTTGTTTTTCATGATCAAAGGCAACCGGGGTGATGACACAGATTTCCGGTTCAACAATATTGGTTGAGTCCAGGCGTCCGCCCAGGCCGGTTTCGATAATCCCGGCTTCAATCTGCTGATCAGCAAAATATTTAAAGGCCAGAGCCGTGGTTGTATCAAAAAAAGTAGCCTGACGTTCAAGTACTTTAATTTTTATCTTCTCCCAAAATTGGATGATATAGTCTTCGCTGATCAGCCGGTCGTTGACCCGGATTCGCTCACGGTAATCGGCCAGGTGGGGACTGGTATATAAACCGGTTCGTAAACCTGCGGCCTGTAGAATTCGGGACAGATAATAGGAAACCGAGCCTTTGCCATTGGTTCCGGCAATGTGAATAACTGGATAAGAAAGCTGCGGCTGACCTAAACTGCGGCTCAGAAAACTGATATTTTGGAGACCGAGTTTGATGGCAAATTTCTGAAGATCAAAGAGTTCGTCGGTGGTTTTCTCAAAACCTGTCATTAAAAAATTTTTCCCAGGACAAAGCCGATGGCAATGCCAATCAGAAGAACAATGGTGAGGATGCGGTAGTTAATAACATCCTTTGAATATCCCTTTTTTATGGCCAGAATCGATGCAAAATAACCCAGTGCGTTGATCAACCAGAAGAAGGGCAGGGCCAGAACTTTAACCACAATCGGCCCGATCAGCGGCACCAGGCTGAGAATATTAAGCAGCCCGATAAAGGCATTGGAGACGATACCAATGATAACTACGGAGCCGCCGATAACTGACTTGTCAACGCCGTAATGAACAGCAATGACGATAAAAGTCACAATCAGAATCCAGGCCAGGATAGTCCGCCAGAAGGCCTGGAAGAAAAATTTAAAGGTGATTGTGAACTGTTTAAGCTGTTTTATATTTTTATCAAGTTTAAGCTGATCAGGCATTATTAAGGGCCAGTTTTGGCTGAATTTGCTCGCTGACCATACCATACCGACGCTCACGATGGATATAATCCCATACGGCTTCGATAAATTGTGGTTTGCGGAATTCCGGCCAGGGGGTTTTGGTGATATACAATTCGGCATAGGCTATTTGCCAGAGCAGAAAATTACTAAGCCGGTTTTCGCCGCCGGTCCGGATAACCAGGTCGGGGTCAGGCTGCCCGGCTGTATCCAGATGCCGGGAAATATCATCATCATTTATGGCATCTGGGTCAAGAGTGCCGGCTTTTACCATCCGGCCAAGTTTCTGGAAGGCATTAACCAACTCCTGCCTTCCGCCATAGCTCAGGGCGACATTCAGTTCCAGACCCGTATTGTTTTTTGTCTGTTCGATAGCCGAGAGCATACTTCTCCGGGCTATGTCCGGCAGCTTGCTCAGGTGACCGATCACCTTTATCCGGACATTCTTCGACATCAACTCGGCGATCTGCTTGTTGATGGTGGTCACCAGGAGCTGCATAAGGGCGGTCACTTCCCAGCCCGGGCGTTTCCAGTTTTCTTCGGAAAAAGTGTAAATGGTAAGTACTTTTATGCCGATTTCACCGCAGATCTCAACAATTTCCTGAACCGAATTAACACCTTCGTTATGTCCGGCGACGCGCGGCAAGCCTCTTTTTTTGGCCCAGCGGCCATTACCATCCATTATAATTCCAATATGGCTGGGCAGATCGGGATGCTGTTTGAGCAGTTCTGTTTTTTCTGTGTAACTCACGGTTTTATGTACCCTGTATTAGAGTAAGTCTCAATTTGGAAAATACAGAGATCATGCCCGAAGCCAATCCGGATTAATTGAACATGTTTTAGTTGAAGTGCAGTATGTGTTGGCAGGCCTGATCCATTGTACCAGTAGGGTATTGATTCGTTCCTTAAGTTGATTAAATGGCGTTGTAGCTTTATTAAATATGAAGTCTAATCTAATATGGAATCATAAGGCCGTCAATAATCCTTTAAAAAAAGATGAAAGCCGGGAATTGGCGGTTTATTGCTTTAACAGGGTGTCTTCTTTAAGTTCCGGCGTCTTATTATTAACTGGTAATTATCCTTCATGTACAAAGAACATATCCGGAATTTCTGCATTATCGCTCACATCGATCATGGCAAATCGACCTTAGCGGACCGCCTCCTGGAATTTACCCATACCATCTCCGAGCGGGACCAAAAAGCCCAGATTCTGGACAGCATGGATCTGGAGCGGGAACGGGGCATCACTATAAAATCCCATGCCATACGCATGGATTATTATAATAATAATGAACACTATATACTGAACCTGATTGATACACCGGGTCATGTGGATTTCAGTTATGAAGTCTCACGCAGTCTGGCCGCCTGTGAAGGTGCCCTGCTGGTCGTCGATGCCGCCCAGGGTGTTGAAGCTCAGACCATCAGTAATCTGTACCTGGCTATCGAGGCGAATCTGACCATTATCCCGGTTATCAATAAGGTCGATCTGCCAAGTGCCCAGGTTGAAACGGTAAGGCATCAGATTATAGAATTGATTGGCTGCGATGAGAGCGAGATTTTGCTGGCCAGCGCCAAAAGCGGTTTGGGAATTGAAGCGATTGTCGATGCGGTAATCAGGCATATTCCACCGCCGCGCGGCGAGGCATCTGAACCTTTGCAGGCGCTTATTTTTGATTCCGTTTTCGACAGCTACCGCGGCGCCATTGCCCTGATCCGGGTTTTTAACGGCGTTCTGCGAAAAATGGATCAGATCCGTTTTTTCAGTACCGGCCAGGTTTTTCTGGCCGATGAAATCGGTATTCTGCGTCTGACCCGGGAACCGGTTAATGAACTGCGGGCCGGTGAGGTGGGCTATCTGATTTCCGGAGCTAAAAATGTAAAAGATACAAAGGTCGGCGATACCGTTACCCTGCACCGAAGGCCGGCCACCGGACCTCTGGCCGGATATAAAGTGGTCAAGCCGATGGTTTACTCGGGCATTTACCCGGTCATCAGTGAAGATTTTGAAGAATTGCGTGATGCTCTGGATAAACTGGCCCTTAATGATTCTGCTCTGGTTTATGAACCGGAATCTTCCAAAGCTTTGGGCTTTGGTTTCCGCTGCGGCTTCCTTGGTCTGCTGCACATGGAAATTGTCCAGGAACGGCTGGAGCGGGAATATGACCTGACCATTATCAATACGGTACCGAACGTGGTTTACCAGGTTCACCTGACCAATGGCAAGGTGCTGGAAATAAGCAATCCGAGCGATATGCCCAATCCCGGGACCATTGAATTCATTGAAGAGCCGGTGATTTCAGCGCAGATTATTACCCCGCCTGAATTTATCGGAAATATCATGAAACTGGGTCAGGAAAAACGGGCTGAGTTTAAAAACACGACTTATCTCGATGTGACCAGGGTTGATATGCACTTTCACTTTCCGCTGGCGGAAGTGATTTTTGATTTTTACGACAAATTAAAATCGCAGACCCGCGGTTATGCTTCTTTTGATTATGAGCTGATTGGCTACCAGGATTCGCGTATGGTCAAGCTCGATATTCTGATCAACGGTGAAGCGCTTGATGCTCTTTCAACCATCGTTCATGTCGACAAAGCTTACGATATGGGCCGCCGCCTGGGCAGCCACCTGAAGGAACTGATCCCTAAGCAGATGTTTGAAGTCATCATCCAGGCAGCGATCGGCAGTAAAATTATTGCCAGGGAAACCGTCAAAGCCCTGCGCAAAAACGTTTTGGCCAAATGTTACGGCGGTGATATTACCCGGAAACGCAAACTTCTTGAGAAACAGAAAGAAGGAAAGAAGCGTATGAAGCAGGTCGGCCGGGTGGAAATTCCTCAGGAAGCCTTCCTTGCCGTTCTCTCAATGGATTCGGATTCAAATTAGGAGATGTTTTGAGCTCACCCACTACTTCCAAAGAAAAACGATTTAAAGATTTTATTGAAGGTTTGTTTTATGCCCTTCTGGCGGCACTGGTTATCCGCCAGTTGCTGGTGCAGGCTTACACCATTCCTACCGCCTCGATGGAAGACACGCTGCTGGTTGGCGATTTCCTGCTGGTTAATAAATTCAATTACGGAATGCGCACCCCGGACTGGATCGGCATTCCCTATACCAAAATCGGTGTCGATGTGCCCTGGTTCCGCTTCCCCGGTCTGCGCGATCCAAAACAGTACGATGTGGTCATTTTCCGCTATCCGCTGGATCCTTCGATGGATTATATCAAACGCTGTATCGGTGAGCCCGGCCAGGAAGTGCGGGTAGTCAATAAAAAAACCATCGTCGATGGTATTCCTTTCCCTATCCCGACCGGATCGAAATACATTGACCCGATGGTCTATGATTATAATCAGGGACATTACATTTTTCCGACTTTTAAAAATCTGGGCAGCCGTGATAATTATGGACCGATTAAACTGCCGGATAATTGTTACTGGATGATGGGTGATAACCGGGACAACAGTTCCGACAGCCGGCAGTGGGGTTTTGTCACCCGTGATCATATCGTTGGCCAGGGTCTGATAATCTATTTTTCATGGGATTCCAGGGTGCCATGGAGTCAGTTCTACAAAAAAATACGCTTCAGCCGGATCGGCACGGTAATTCGCTAAACCGGATGTCGCCCAATATTTCCGAAAAACCCGGTCTGTACATCCATATCCCCTATTGTGATACCAAGTGCGGTTACTGCGATTTTTATTCGATTACCAGTGAGGCCGGCCGTGCTGATTTTATCAGTGCCGTGACCCGCGAAATGAGGGAAACGGCCGATAAACAGGCCGCCGGTCCGTTTGATACCATCTATTTCGGTGGCGGTACACCTTCGCTGCTTACGGAATTTGAACTGGAAGCTCTGCTCCGGGCTGCTGCCGAATATTTTGAGTTCGCACCCGATATGGAAATAACTCTCGAAGCCAATCCCGGCACCCTTTCCCTGCAAAAACTACACAGCTTTAAAAGTCTTGGCATCAACCGGCTCAGTATGGGTGTGCAGAGTTTTAATGACGATTTGCTGCGTTTTCTTGGGCGGATTCATGATTCACACCAGGCCATAAGGTCGGTCGAAGAAGCACGCCAGGCCGGTTTCGATAATCTGAGTATCGACCTGATTTTCAGCATCCCCGGGCAAACCCCGCAGGTCTGGCGCCAGTCGCTGGAACAGGCTGTCGCCCTGAAAACCGAGCATATTTCGGCCTACAGCCTGATTTTCGAACAGGGTACACCTTTTTTCCGCCAAATGACCACCGGGCAGATTACCCCCAATGAGGATGAACTGGAATCTTACTTCTTCACGGAAACAAGGCGATTTTTCAGCAATGGCGGCTGGCTGTCCTATGAGGTTTCCAATTTTGCCCGCGCCCCGGAATTCATTTCCCGGCATAATTTCAAATACTGGCAACTGAACGGCTATCTCGGCTTTGGACCCTCTGCGCACAGCTTCTGGAACAATACCCGCTGGGGCAATGTTCGCTCGGTGACCGGTTACAATCAAAAAATACTGTCCGGTAAATCGGCCCGGCAGTTTAGCGAAACCATCGATCTGCCGACAGCGGTTTTCGAACTGGTTTTTCTGAGTCTGCGCACCTGGCGCGGACTAAATCTGGTTGAATTCCGGCAACGCTTCGGCTATGATTTCCGCCTGCGGCACCGTGAATTTATAAACCGGCTGCTTGAGCGCAGTCTGGCCGTACTGACCCCGGAACATTTTTATCTAACTGAAGAAGGCCTGGCCATAAGTGACAGCATTATTACGGATTTTACAGTTTAGTTTTCTGCTGACTTTTGCCGCTATTTCAGTAGCGCAGGATAACAGTCTGCTCCGCCTGGCCCAGCAACTGGAACAGCAGGGCGATCCGGCCGGGGCAGTGCGTCTGTACCGTCAGATTTATAATCAGGGTGAGCGCAGTGTGCTGGTTACCTCCGGCTTGACCCGCTGCCTGATCAGCAGCGGTGAATTTGAACAGGCCATCGAAGTATATCAGGATCTGGTTGCCCGCAATCCGCAAGCTTTCAATTACCAGGTTGAACTGGGCAAGGCTTATTTCCTGGCCGGTAAAACCAGTCAGGCCGAGGCGCTGTGGCGTACGGTTCTGGAAACGCCTCCGCCCAATCTGGTCCGCTATCGGACTACTGCCGCCGCGTTGCTTCAACTTGGCCAGGCCGAACGGGCCGCCGCTATATTTAAAGAGGCCCTGCAGCATTTCCCGGATAATAATTTACTCCTGCGTGACCTGGCCACACTTTATAAACAGCAATTGAATTACAGCGAAAGCACCCGTTTTTTCCTTGAATACTCGCGTTTCACCCAAAACCAGGAGGCCTATCTGCGCAGTCAGTTGCTGCAGATGACAGCCGACAGCGCTGCCACGGTTCAGATTTTTCAGGTGGTTAAATCCTATGCTGCAAAATACCCTCAGGCCTGGGTTTACCAGGAATTGCTGGCCGGTTTGCTGATCAAGGAAAAAAAATTTGCCGAAGCGTACCGCATTTACAACAAGCTAAATAATGATCCGGCTAATCTGAACCGCTGGCAGCAATTTGCCGCCGAGGCGGAAGCGGCCCGCTTTTATGATTTTGCCGTACTTGCCCTTAGCCGCCTGCGTCATTTATCTGTTCAACCCGGTCAGCAGACCTTGCTCCGCCATCGACAGGCTGAAAATTATTACGCAGCGGCCGGTTATGCCGAAAACCAGGCCCGCCGCGAAATGTACCTGCAAAAAGCGCTATCTCTCAGCGATAGTCTGATCAGCCAACCGGGGAATCCGGCAGCCGATCTGAGCCGCGAACTGCAGGCGGATATTTTCAGCGAATACTATGCGGATTACGATCAGGCCGTTGCTCTTTATCGTCAGATCATCCGCAACAACAGCGGATCGGCTCAGGCTGAAAAAGTGATCCTGAAGCTGGCCGACTGCCTGATTCTTCAGAAAAAATTGCCGGAAGCCGGGTTGAGTCTGCAATCCATCCGCACACCGGATTTACAGGTACCGGCAGGTCTGGAACTAGCCCGGATTGATTTTTACCGGGGTGCTGTAAATAAAGCTCTGACCAGACTGGAAAGTCTTTCTGCGCAGGCGGCCAACCGGGATACGCTGGTTAACAATGTGTGGCGCCTGCGTCTCTTCCTTGAAGAGTTCAAATCCGACTCGGCCGGACTGATAATGCTGGGGCAGGCGGCATTAGCCGAGCGTTTGAACCAGGCGCCGCAGGCTTTGCAGATTTATCTCGGGCTGTGGCAAAAAAATCAGGCGGCAGCGGTTTATGCCGGTAAACAGGCGGTGCAATTATACCGGCAAAGCGGTCATTTGGCCGAAGCTGCAGCCCTGTGCGAGGACTGGCTGGCGCGCTACCCCGAATCTGCCCAGGCTGACGAAATTCATTTTATCGCTGCAGAAATTTATGCTTTGGCAGGTCAGGAAAAGCAGGCCCTGACCCATTACCAGGCCATATTATCCGGCTATCCGCGCAGTTTTTATCTGGAGGCGAGCCGCGAACAGGCCAGGCGTCTGGTGCGGGGAAAAGGAGAGTAAAGGTATGCGCAGGTTTCACCAGTTTATTTATTTTCTGCTTTTGGTTTCAACCCTCAGGGCACAGTACCTGCTTATTCCGATGGATATGACCCAGCAGGATCATCTCAAAGCCTATGGCATCGCTTACTGGATTCTGGAAAAAGATATCACCGTCGAATGGCTGCTCAATTACCGTGGCGGTTCATTTCTGTTTACCGACAGTCCGCACTTCCGCCAGGAATGCCAGCTGCGTGGTGTTTCCGCCGAAGCGCTCAGTTCCGGCCAACTTAGTCAGGTTTATACCGATATTGAAAATAATAATATGGAGCGCATCCTTCTGGAGAAGGCGCCAAAAATTGCTGTTTACACACCGCCCGGCTTTCAACCCTGGGACGATGCGGTGACCCTGGCCCTGACCTATTCGGAGATCCCCTTTGAGGCTATTTATGACCGCGAAGTGCTCAGCGGGAAACTGACTGATTATGACTGGCTTCATTTGCATCACGAAGATTTTACCGGTCAGTACGGGAAATTCTGGGGCAGCTTCGGCACCCAGGCCTGGTATATTCAACAGCAGAAAGACAGCGAAAAATTAGCCGCCGAACTGGGTTTCAAAAAGGTCAGTCAGGAGAAAAGACAGGTTTCCCGGGAGATAAAAACTTTTGTGACCGAAGGCGGATTCCTGTTTGCCATGTGTTCGGCTGCCGATGCTTTGGATATTGCCCTGGCTGCAGAATCCACCGACATCTGCGACGCAGTGTTTGATGGTGATGGTATTGATCCGGCTTATCAGCAAAAACTGGATTTTGAGAAAACCCTGGCCTTCACCAATTTTCAGTTATACACCAATCCCGCTGTTTATGAATTTTCCGATATCGATACACCACCCAGTCATCAGCCCAGGCTGCGTGGCGCCGACCGGGACTTTTTTACCCTGTTTGAATTTGCCGCCAAATATGACCCTGTACCAACCATGCTGACCCAGAATCATGTTTCCGTGATCAACGGTTTTATGGGTCAGACTACCATGTTCCTTGAATCCAAAATAAAACCGGCAGTTACGGTGATGGGTAAAATAGAAGGCTCGGAGGAGGTTAAGTATATCCATGGCAACCACGGCCGGGGCACCTTTACCTTTTACGGCGGACATGATCCGGAAGACTACACCCATCGGGTTGGTGATCCGCCAACGGATCTGAGCCTGCACCGGAATTCACCGGGTTACCGGCTGATATTGAATAATGTCCTTTTCCCGGCGGCCCGCAAAAAGGATCTGAAAACCTGATCCCAGATTTCATAACTTTTAGGAAAAGCAGCCACCGAT
>DYOS01000142.1 GCA_020720405.1 Caldithrix sp.
TTCTCCGTTATCTCTGCTGACGATGTTTTTAAAAATCCTGTCCATGGATGACACGAAAAATCTGTTTAATTCCGAATTTCCAATTTCAAATTCCGGCTGTTTCCTGCTAACTCTGTTTTAAAAATCAACCGTTTTATCTTTCCCCGCCATTGCGTATTTTAGCAGGCCTGAAATGAATAAAATTTTTAAGGGAACAGGAACTTCATGCACGGTTTCATCACCCGGATCGGCCGAAAGGTTTTGGAATTTATCTACGAAACAGGTGCTGTTTTTTTGCTGGTCGGCCGGTCGGCTGTTTACCTGAAGCAGCTCTGGCCAAACCGGAAGCTGGTTTATGAACAGATGATGCAGATCGGTGTGCGTTCAACTCCGCTGGTACTTTTTGTCGGTGTCTTTGCCGGCGCTGTGGCTTCGGTTCAGGCTGCCTATCAGCTCGAAGGTTATATTTCCTATAATTTTCTTGGTGCTGCCACCAGCGTGGCCATCTTTATCGAACTTGGTCCGGTGCTGACCGCATTGGTCGCGGCCGGCCGGGTTGGGGCTTCGATCGCCGCCGAAATCGGAACCATGCAGGTAACCGAACAGATTGATGCTCTGGAATCCTTAGCCATTGACCCGGTGCGTTACCTGGCTATGCCGCGCATTGTCAGCGGTTTTATAATGATTCCCATCCTGACCATTTTTTCCGATTTCGTCGGCATCAGCGGGGCGGCCTTTGTAGCCTGGCTGAATCTTGGTCTCGAACCAGCGGTTTTTTTTCGCTCGGTGCAGGAATTCTTTTCCTTGCTAAATGTTTTTTCCGGCCTGATCAAAGCCTTCTTTTTCGGTGGGACAACGGCCATCATTGGTTGTTATGTTGGTTTTAGTACAACCGGCGGCGCCGAGGGCGTGGGCAAAGCCACAATCCGGGCGTTTGTATTATCGGCAGCAATGATCTTATTAAATGACTATCTTCTTTCCATTATTCTGTTCTGATTATGATAAAAATACGCAATCTTAAAAAATCCTTTGATGAAAAACAGGTCCTGCGCGATGTGACCCTCGATGTGCAGGATGGGGAGAAGCTGGTTATTATCGGGCGCAGCGGTTGCGGTAAAAGCGTTCTGCTCAAGTTGATACTAAATCTACTGACCCCGGACGAAGGGTATATTCTGGTTGATGATATTGCCATCAAAAAGATCGGTCAGAAACCGTTGTTCGAACTGCGCCGGAAATTCGGCTTCCTGTTTCAGAGTGCGGCACTTTTCGATTCACTCACTGTTGCCGAAAATATTGCTCTGCCGCTGGTTGAACATACCCGCTTAAGTCCGGCAGAAATTGCCGCAAAGGTCGCCGAAAAACTAACTATGGTCGGTTTGCCCGGTATTGAAGATCTGAAACCTTCGGAGCTGTCCGGCGGGATGCGTAAACGGGTCGGGCTGGCCCGGGCCATTGTTATGGATCCGAAATACATTCTGTATGATGAGCCGACCACCGGTTTGGATCCGATCATGGCCGCCAATATTGACCAGTTGATTATAGAACTGAACCGCAAGCTGGCAGTGACCACCATTGTTGTTACCCACGATATGCAATCGGTACGCAAGGTGGCCGACCGGGTGGTTATGCTGCACAACGGCCGGATTATCTACAGCGGAACCGTCGCTGATCTGGAGCAGACTGCTGATCCGGTGGTACGGCAATTTATCAATGGTGAAATTGACGGTCCAATTCAACCTAAACCACAGCCGGATTAGTGCACCGGACGGGTAAGAACGGTCGGGTTTCTGTATGGAAAAAGAGAAAGGCAAAGTATGAGCAGTAATGATCTTTACGGTTTAATCTATTCGTATTTGTATGCCGGCGGTTTGCTGGCAGCCGGGGAAATTCTGCATCGGGTGTTTGGTATTGCCCAGCAGATCACCCGCAAAATTGTTCATATCGGAGCCGGGTTATGGATTTGGGCCATCCTGATATTATTTGATTCCTGGCTGATCAGCCTGATTCCCTTTGCCAGCTTTATTCTCTTTAACTGGCTGCTCTACCGCTTCCGCCTTTTAGGCGGTGTGGATGAAGAAGAATCCAGCCCGGGTACGGTTTATTTTGCTGTCAGCATCACCGTGCTCTTTGGGTTGTTCTGGCGCGGACCGGGAAATTCACCGGATATTCTTATGGTTATGCTGCCGCTGATGATGATGACTATTGGCGATGCGGCAGCCAGTCTGGTTGGTTTTGCCTGGGGCCGTCATGCTTACCAGCTGATGAATCACCGCCGCTCGCTCGAAGGCAGTCTGGCCTTTTTTGTCTTCGCCCTTCTGGCCAACCTTCTCACTCTGCATTTTCTTCCGGCTTTTGGTTTGGCGGCCGTACCGCTTTCTTTGAGCCGCCATATTCTGCTGGCCGGATTTGCCACGGCCGTGGAAAGTGTTTCGCCTTTTGGCCTGGATAATATGTTTGTCCCGCTTGGCTCGGCTTTTTTTCTCTACCTGCTGCTGTGAGTGGGTGATGAAATTAGCCACTTTGTGTTATCTGAAACGAAATGGTCAAACTCTGATGCTGCACCGCATTAAAAAAGAAAACGATCTTCACGCCGGTAAATGGAACGGCTTGGGCGGCAAATTTCTGCCCGGTGAAAGCCCCGAGCAATGCGTTATCCGTGAAGTGCAGGAAGAATCCGGGCTGATTATTGAAAAACCGCGGCTGCACGGGTTCATTACCTTTCCCGGCTTCGCCGGGGATGATGACTGGTACGTATTCGTTTTTTCTGCCCGGCAGTTCGGCGGTCAACTGATCGATTCGGATGAAGGTCATCTGCATTGGATTGAGGATGAGCGGTTATCAGACCTGCCGCTGTGGGAAGGTGACCATCTTTTCCTGGAATGGATGAAAGATGAAAGGTTTTTTTCAGCATTGCTGCGCTACGAGGCCGATAAGCTGGCTGAACATCAGGTTGTTTTTTACGAATCGCCGGAACAATGAAATACGGAAAAAAACTGAAGGCCGGCTGGTTTCTGCTATTTACCGTGAGTCTCCTTTTACTTGTCATGTTCATACTTTTCATACTACAGTTTCTTTTTCCAGAATGACCGGATGCAGCGCAGATGAAACTTTATTCCAGCACTCTTATTCAATAGCTTTGTCTTTTAATTTGCTGTCTGGAGCTGTTATGGCCCAAAAAATAGGTCTGATTATTATTTTTCTCTTGCTTACCTCCTGTGAACCGGAAAAATATTGGGGTTCACAATTAGAAGGCGAAGCGCTGCTGGAGACAGCCCGGATTTCCGGACAGGTGACTAATTTTTACACCGCCGAAGGTGTTTCCGGCGCCCGCCTGAAATTTGCCGAAACCGAAACCGCTGCTAATATCTATGGATTTTATTATCTGAATTATATTCTGTCCGAAGATGAACTGCGCAATAAGCCTGTCCCGGTTACCATCACGGCTAATAATTATTACCCGCATTCGGATATTCTGACACTGAACAGCGCTGACCTCGAATTGAATTATGTTTTGAAATACGGGGCACCGCTCATCCTGCGCAAAGCCTTTGTACCGGCTAATTTAGGTTTATCGGCGCTGGTGCAGGCCGAGGTGCTCGATTATCAGGGCGCTGAAAGCATAACCGAAGTTATCGTCCGCCTTTACCAGGAGAAGCCGCAGCAGGGTTATGAATATTACCCGATGCGCCGGCTTGGATCCGATAACACCCTGTCTGCAAATTATTCTGTGAACGTGCCATTCTCTGTTGATTACAAGGCGGCCGGTTTCGAGTACCACCAGTCCTTCGATCTGATCGTTGTTGATAATGAAGCATTTGACGACACCGTGCATTTCGGAATTAATCTGCGTGACCCCGATGTCCCTCTTTTTCCCATCAGCGACTGAGGCGATTATGAAAAACGGTTTGTGGGTATTTTTAAGCTTTTTACTGCTCTCGGCCCCGCTTTCTGCCCAGCTCAGCGGATTGGTTCTGGATGCAAAAAATAATGATCCGCTGGCCGGTGCCAATATTTACCTGGCCGGCACAACTATTGGAACAACCACAGACAGTGAAGGCTATTTCCAACTGCCCGATTTCCGCCCATCGCCCGGCGATACACTGGTTATCAGTTTTGTCGGTTATATTGAAAAACGTCTGAAACTGAGCAATTACCGCAATCCCTCGACCATTTATCTGACTGCCGCTGCCCTGCAACTTGGTGAAAATATTGAAAGCTGGGCTGACCGGCTCGATCTGGCCCGGCAGGAAATGCCGCATATTACCGCCGAAGTTAAAGCGGCCGAAATTGAACGCTACGGCAGCGCCGAAATCAGCGATGTTTTTAAAAAAATTCCGGCTGTCCGGCTGGAAGGCAATGATATCGATGGCCGGCAGATTCAAATAAGAGGCAGCAATGCCGGTGAAGTCAATGTTTATCTCGACGGCATCCTGATCAATGATCTGAGCGCAGGAAATGCGGCCGATCTAAGCCTGATCGCGGTAGAAAATATCCACAAGCTGGAAGTACTCAAAGGCGGCAGTCTGCCTCTGCTCGGCAGCGGTGCCTTTGGCGGAGTGATCAATATTATTTCACGTCACGAAATTGAAAGCAATATGCAGTTCAAATCCCGTCTCGGCAGCTTCGAAACGCGCAGCCACCAGCTTAGTCTGAATGTGCCGGTTCATAAAAATTTTTACCTTAGCTTTTTTGGCCAGATTTCTTCGATGAAGCCGGAAATAGAATATTTCCCATCCGAACGTTTTTCTGAAAAAACATCCGCTGCCGCCATTGAAACGGACAAAACCAATCTTAGTCTGAACCTTGATTATTTTATCGGCGGTCATCGGTTGAATGCCCGGGTGTATCAGTACAGCCTCGAATACTCCAAACCGGGCTGGCAGGATGTTCGCCGTAACCTGTTGGCCGCACTGGTCTGGAATACCCGTAACGATTTCACGCTCAGCATCAGCCAGACCATCGGCCGGGATGAGGTGGACCGCTCAACGGTAGCGTCCACCCATTATCTTTATGACTATGATACCCAACGTTTAAATTTGCGGACTACCCAGAAACTGGAATGGCGACGGATTGAATTAAACCTGCTTGGTGATTATTTCCACGATGAGTTGGAGAATATTTCCAGACTGAAAAACCTGGCCGGAACCAGCACCTACTACCGCTCGGAACTCTACGACAACCGCCTGGCCGGGGCAGCGGTACTCAGTTTTACAGACAGAATTGATAGCCTGGGCAATAAATACCTGAAAACGTTTATCGGCTTCAGGGAGGACCTGACCGCCTCTGGTTACAGCCGGTTTACCAATAATTTCGGACTCAATTTCGATTACCGTCGCGGTCGCTGGAATCATCGTCCCTTTTTCAGTTACGGGAAAAATGTGCGTTTTCCGACTCTGATCGAATCGGCTTATGCCGGTGAACTATCTATTTACACTGCCACCGATACGATCCGTCAGGGGTTGGAGCCGGAGTTCAATTCATCCTGGGAAGTAGGCGCTGAAAGTGAGTACAGTTTCCGGACTCCGCTGATCCGTTCATTCAGCCTGGCGCTTTCTCTTTTCCATAACCAGATATACAATAAAATTCTGACCCGACCCTTTGGCGATGCCCTGATTCAGTCACAGATTGGCCGCAACACAACCCGCGGCGCCGAGCTTTCTGCTGCTCTGAAAGAAATCTGGTCTGGTCTGACCCTGACTGCCTCGGCCATGAAACTCGATATTAGTGATAAATTGCTCTATGATTACAAACCGGAGTCCAGTCTCAGCTTGCAGGCCGAGTATTTCCACCCGGCCGGCTTTTACCTGACCACCTTGTATTTTATTGAAGGGCGCAGTTACGCCTGGTATTATGACCAATCCAATACCCTCCGCACCACCCGCATCGACGGCAACTGGGATGTCGATTTATCCGCTGGTTACCGTTTCCGCCTCGGCGGTTTTGAATTTAATCTGCAGGCTTCCGGTTATAATCTGTTTGATAATTATTCCTTCGACTATTATTACCTTCGTAAAAAATTTCTTCAGGCCAGTCTTTCGGTCAAACACGGATGAACGGTTCTCTGCTCCGTGAATTAAACTTCCATCCACTGGTTCAGCGCTGGTTTGAAAACCGGTTCGAAGCGCCCAGTGAACCGCAGCGACTGGGCTGGCCGGTGATCACCGGAGGCGAAAACGCACTGATTTTTTCGCCCACCGGCAGCGGAAAAACACTGACTGCTTTTTTGTGGAGCCTCAGCCGGCTGCTCAACCTTGCACAAACCCAACCCGCCAGCAGCTTTGAACAAAACCGGAATGGCGTTCACACCCTGTATATTTCGCCATTAAAGGCGCTGAACAACGATATCGCTGTCAATCTGAAACAGCCCCTGCGGGAAATTTCGGGCTTGTCCCAACAACTGGACCGTCCGCCGCATCATGATCAGGTTGATCTGGCCGTGAGGAGCAGGGTACAGGTTTTAATCAGGGATAAAAACTTCTACAGAGAATAGGGTAATCAGGATGTGCTTCGTTACCAATCTACCGGAATCACCGTATCGTCAACCTGCGCTGTTCACGGACCGGGTTTGGTATTCGGATTTGATATGGAAAAAGATTCTGAATAAGATGCCGAAACGAGCAAAGACCCTGAAACAGAGAAGGGTGTCCCGCCTCGGCGGGATCAGCATGTCCCGTTAAGTGGCCATCAGGTGATCCCCATGGGCCAGCGTGGTGGCATGGCACTGGCGGGATAATACTATGTTA
>DYOS01000256.1 GCA_020720405.1 Caldithrix sp.
CCTTTTGCTGCAAAATAAGATGGTCAAAAATGTGGAAATAACTATTGGCTGCAGCACCTTCGATACCGCGCATAACCTCGGCCGGATGATCTTTCTTTAGTTCGCGTAGATTTTCTTCCAATGCAGCATAGGATTTTTCCACGGCAGTGGCCTCAATTTCTTCATAATGATCGCTAAGCGCCCGGCGTACGACCTGCATGGTATTCAGTATTTTACCAATCAGAAATCCGCGGACAATGATGGCATTTTCTTCCGGGTTATCGGCAGAACGGTACTGAGCGCGGCGCAGCAAAACATTACCGGCCGCAGCTCCGGTAACCCGGGCCAGAAAGCGACCATTAACCGTGAGAAAGCTGACCGTGACATCCTTTTCGGCGCAATGTCCGAGTAAAAACGGGCTGCAACTGACCTGCCCGAAACAGACAATCGAATCGAGGGTATGAATAGGCAGGCGCATACGAACTTCCTGTTCAACCTGCACAGCAACGGTTTCACCGTCTTTAAACAGATAAGCACCCTGTGTGGTGACATAGAGTGTGTTGAGCATTTTTTTCATGGATTCTCTTCCATCAAGCGCCGGATATAACCCGAGGCTTTGTTTTTCTCCGCGCCAAGTTTGGGCAGGCAGTACTCGATTAAAGAGCAGGATTTGCATCTGGCCGTATAAACCGCTGGCGGCGTTATCCCAAGCCGAAACATTTCGTGTATTTTCCGGGCGGTCTGTTCGGTGAACTGACGCAGTTCTTCAGTCAAAGCTACAATCTGCCGCCGTCTGGGCTTGCCGTAAAAGAGGGCCCCTTCAGGGATGGTGGTCTGCAGCATTTCTTCGAGACAGAGGGCCTGGGCACAAAGCTGAATTTCATCGGATTTGTCGGTTTTTGGCTTGCCGTGTTTGTACTCGACAGGATAAACCCGCCACTGCCCTTTTTGTCCGCTCAATTTTACACCGGTCTCCCCCGCCGGAAGGCGGTGAAACTCAACCAGATCGGCTTGTCCGATCAGCCCGAGCCTTTGCGAAACGAGGTTCAGGGTGCGGGCCAGGCGGATATTGCCGCGCTGTTCGGCGGTAGCATTATGAACCTGCTCGTGCAATACCCTGCCGCTGGCAGTGAGATAATTCTCCGACCAGAGCTGTTCGAGATGGATCAGCGCCCACTGGCGCCGGCAGAAGAGAAAATGCTGCAGACCGGAAATGGATAATAACTCGGTTTCAGGAAACAAATTTTACCTCGGTGCTGAATAAAAACTACCCCCTGTTATCCCCCTGATAAAACAGGGGGA
>DYOS01000257.1 GCA_020720405.1 Caldithrix sp.
CATTCTCGGAATTCCGGGCGATTTCACTGATTGTGCTGGTCATCTGGTCGGTGGCACTGGCCACACTGCTGATGCTGGCCGCCATTGCATCAGAGTTCTGGGAAACGCTGTCCATTCCGGTGGTCATTTCTTCGGAGGACGAAGCTGCCGAATTACTGGCCTCATTCATTTCCGAAGCGGCCCCGGACATGGAATCGGAGGCCTGCATCATCTCAGCAGAAGAATTCAGCAGGTGTTTTGATGTATTGATAATTTCAGCCAGGATGCGGCTCAGGTTTTCGGACATACGGTTCAGGTACTCAATCAAAACCCCGATTTCATCATTTTGCTGCAGGGTAATACTTTGGGTCAGGTCGCCGCCATCGATAGCCTGGGCTAAGGACAGGCACTGGTTGATCGGGTTCATCAAAAGACGATAAAGAAAGACAACGGTAAAAAAGATCACCAGGATGGTGATAAAAAGTATAATATATATGGAACGGGTTAAGCCCGATTTTACCTCGCTCATTTCCGCTTTGGATCGATTAACGTGTTCAACAATATGCAGGTTTACACTGTTAAATCTGGTTTGAATTTCATGTAGCCTTTGCTGGGCATTTTCATGGAAATACTTCAGAATGTCAGCCCTTGAATCACCCCGGTCGAGCATCTGCTGCATAATGATAACGGAGTGGTGAAGATCATTATGCGGAGCAATAATGCCATTAACATCCATTCTCATCTCAGGGATTCCGGCAAGAATCTTTTCAAGTTCCGGGCTGTTCAGCCACTGGCCGAGTGCACAACGGGTCGGGTCGGTTTCCACATTGATCCTGTGGGCCTCCTTATCGGCCAGGGTTTCAAGTACCGTATTCGCCCCATTTAAATGTCTGCTTTGCAGATTCAGCATCAGAGCCTGGAGTTCACGGTTCTGGTCGAGTTTGACACTGCTATTAAACGTTGTATTCAAAGCCCGGATGCCGACAAAGCCGACACCGATCATAATCAGCGTAGCAATAATGAACGGAACACTCAATTTGTACTTATAACTTAGATCTGCGATGCGCATAGCACCTCCTTAATTTGGCTTGTACCAGTCGTTTTCAATCTCTGGTTTTTCATGTATCATCATATTTCGTCAGAGCACCTGTTTCGTTGTCATCCCGCAGAGCGGGAATGACTTCCGGGGAGCCTGTCCTTTCTGTCATTTCGAAGGAGCGCAGCGACTGAGAAATCCCATCAATGCTGCTCTCCTATGGGATGCCGAAACAAGTTCGGCATGACAGCAATAATTTATGG
>DYOS01000258.1 GCA_020720405.1 Caldithrix sp.
AAATTTATCAGAAAGATTATTTTAATGCACCGCTTGATCCGGCTGACCCGTCCCTGTTTGTACTCGACGACGGCCGCATGAACACTTTCTTTCGTAATTACGGAGCAATGGCTGATCACGGCCGGGCCCTTAGCCACGGTGCTGAATTAACTGTACAGAAAAAACTGGCCACCAATTTTTACGGATTGCTCAGCGGAGCCTGGTTCCGTTCCCGCTACCGCGACTATAATAAGAAATGGCACGACCGGATTTACGATAACAAATTTCTGTTCAGCATGATCGGCGGCTATAAACCGAACGAGCGCTGGGAATTCAGTATGCGCTGGACCTATGCCGGCGGTGTACCTTACACGCCTTTCGATGCACAATTATCACAGGATGCAGGTAGCGGAATTATTGATCAAACCCGGATCAACACAGAACGATACCCGGATTACCATTCGCTTAACCTGCGTTTTGACCGCCGCTACTTTTTCCGACATTCGAACCTGGTCACTTATATGAGTATCTGGAATGCCTACAACCGGGAAAATATAGCCGGTTATTACTGGGATGAAGTTGAGAATAAGCAGGGCTCCCATAAGCAATGGAGTATTCTGCCGGTCGGTGGGTTTGAACTGGAGTTCTGATCCAGAAAAAATGTGATTATTTGTGGAATCTGGAATCCGGAAATCGATTGCCACGGATTTCAACAGATACGATAGAGACGACCGATAGGTCGTCTCTATTTTTGTGGGAATAGTGTAATTGGTCCCGGCTTCTCAGTGCCCATCTCAAACAAGGTCAATTTTAGCATCAGATATTCTTGTACATTGCTGAACGCCAGTCTCGACTTACTGAA
The DNA here is from genome assembly GCA_020720405.1 of Caldithrix sp. Lineage (GTDB taxonomy): Bacteria > Calditrichota > Calditrichia > Calditrichales > Calditrichaceae > DYOS01. The sequence goes on from DYOS01000258.1 coordinate 842, forward strand.
CAGGAATATTCATACTGCCTTTTATTTTTTGATTTGAGTTCAGCTGATAGCTGATAGCGATGGCCGTGTCACCAGCCATGGTATAGGTCAGTTCAGAAAATTTACTCAGATCAAGAGTAATCTGGTTCTCTTTGCAAAATTTTTCGAGCTCGTTATCGGAGGCCGGCAATACCGAATGAGATTGATAATATTTCTGCAATGCAACCGAAGCCTGAAAAACATGGCTGAATTCCTGCGCTGTATCCTTTAAATCAAGACAACTGCTGAACACAACAACAATCCCCAGTAAGATTACAATCACATTTTTTTTTAACCGACATAATATTCTCCTTTGGAAAGTGGATTAATAGAACATACAACTGAAATATTAGCCGGGAAAAAGAAAAAATTAATCGGCCTGGCAGACCAGACCTTTGAGGTAGGCCGCTTCAGGGAA
>DYOS01000143.1:0-4992 GCA_020720405.1 Caldithrix sp.
GTTCCTCGCTCGCAATGACATTGCTAAGTGTTTCTGTTCTATAATTACCCTTCCTTTCTGTGTTCACCGTGGTTTTTTTTCGGTGTCTGTCGGTGTCTATAATTTCCATTTAAATTTGATTTCGTATGAAAACTATCCTTGCCATACAACAAATAAAAAAACGCCCGCTAAGATTTGACCTGGTATTTTCCGACGGTGAAACCATTTCGATCACCGAGGATACGTTGGTTCAGTTTCATCTTTATAAAGGGAAAACCTTAGCACAATGTGAAATTGAAAATGTTCTGAATGAAGATTTGGTATTTCGCTGCCGGGAACAAGCCCTGCGTTTTCTGAAAATCCGCCACCACCTGATAAAAGAGCTGACGACCAAACTGGCACAGAAGGGCTTTGGCGAGACGGTCATTGCCGCAGTCATTGAAAAACTCGATCAGAAAAAGCTGGTTGACGATAGCGATTATATCCGTGCTTTTATTCATGACCAGATTCACCTGCGCCATAACGGTCCTCTTCTGATCGGGCAGAAGCTGTATCAGCGCGGGCTCTCCGCTGAGGAGATTGAGGCTGCGCTCCATCTCTATTATCCGCAAGAACAACAGGCGGAACAGGTAAAATACTGGATTGGCCGGAAACAGGGCGAACAGGTAACCGGTCGTGAGAAAGAAAAACTAATCCGCTTTCTTCAGCAAAAAGGCTTTAGCTGGACGGTGCTTAGCTCTTGTCTAAGACCTGGTGAAACGGATTTTTAGAGGCAGAACAAACCGAATCCGTTGTATCAGTAAAATATTTTTTTTAAAAAAGTATTATTCAGCGAGCAGAGTTTTGATATGCTCAACCATGCGGGTAAAAAGCAGCGGTTTTTCAAAGAAAATATCGCGGTGTTCAACCAAAATATCCGAGAAACCCATGGCATGGGCCGAGACCAGCAGGAACGGAATATCCTTGTAAGCATCCTGGGCTTTGGTCCAGCGGTAAAATTCCACTCCGTTTTCACCGGGCATGCCGACATCACTGACAATACAATCAAAACAAATCAGCTCCATTTCCCGCCGGGCAGCGGGCACATTTTTACGGGTGGTTACCTGATACCCGGCCCGTTCCAGGAACAGACGGAATAAATTACAGGCCAACGGGTCATCATCGATATACAAAATATGCTTCAAGACTACCTCCAGTCAGAGACTGAATTTAAGCGCAGGTCAGGCACAGACCAAAGTAATTCTACGACTAATTTTATTTTATGAAAATCCTGAAAAAGATTATATTCCTAAGAATTAAGAAATAAGACTTAAGAATAAAGAAGGAAGAAGGAATATCTTAATGCAGGTCAGGTTTAAATAATTCCGTATTCCAAATTCTTCTTTTTTTAATGGCTGAACCAAAATATTGATTATCGAGGCAAATATGACTTCTCAGCAAATCAGACAACAGTTTATTGATTTTTTCAAAGATAAAAAACATACCTTTGTGCCCAGTGCGTCCGTCGTTCCGCTGGATGATCCAACCCTGCTCTTTACCAATGCCGGGATGAACCAGTTCAAGGATGTCTTCCTGGGCAAAGGGCAGCGCAGTTACAGCCGTGCCGTCAATTCGCAGAAATGTATCCGGGTCAGCGGCAAACATAACGATCTCGAAGAAGTCGGGCACGATACCTATCATCACACTTTTTTCGAGATGCTTGGTAACTGGTCCTTTGGTGATTATTACAAAGAAGAAGCCATCCGCTGGGCCTGGGAATTGCTGACCGGTGTCTGGAAACTGCCCAAGGAGAAGCTCTATGCCACGGTTCACGATAGTGACGATGAAGCCCTGGAAATCTGGTCCCGGGTCACCGATATCAACCCCAAACATATTCTGAAATTTGGGGATAAAGACAATTTCTGGGAAATGGGTGCGACCGGACCCTGCGGTCCCTGCTCGGAAATTCATATCGACCGCGGCCCTGAATTTGACGATCCGGCAACGGCGGGAAAAAGTTTTGTCAATTCCGGTTCGCCACGCTACATCGAACTGTGGAACCTGGTCTTTATCCAGTATTTCCGCGACGAAAGCGGTACACTCCATGCCCTGCCCAATAAGCATGTCGATACCGGCGCCGGCTTCGAACGACTGGTCTCCGTGCTGCAGAACACCAAATCAAATTACCTGACCGATGTTTTCAGTCCGGTAATCGATCTTATTGGTGAAATGTGCGGTACGCCCTTCGCCCAATCCGGAGAACAGGCGGCCTACAATGTGATTGCTGACCATCTGCGCATGCTTAGTTTCAGCATCGCCGACGGCGGATTGCCCTCCAATGAGGGCCGCGGTTATGTGATGCGCCGGATTCTGCGCCGCGCCGCCCGCTACGGACGCAAATTGAATTTCCGGGAGCCCTTTATTTACAAACTGGTAGACAGACTGGCCGATGTGATGGGCGAAGCTTATCCTGAACTGCGCAGCCGTCAAGCTCATATCGAGCGTGTCATTCAATCGGAAGAAGAACATTTTAACCGCACCCTGGACCGCGGTCTGGAAATTTTCGATAAAATCCACCAGGATTTAAAAATGAAAAACGAACTGATCATCCCCGGAGCAGAGGTTTTTAAACTGTATGACACCTATGGTTTTCCGGTCGATCTGACCCGGGTTCTGGCCGATGAACATGGGCTGAACCTTGACATGACCGGATTTGATGAGGAGATGGAAATACAACGCGAACGGGCCAGGGCCGCCGCCCATTTTGCCGCCGCCGATCTGCGTGAAAGCGATTGGACGATTCTGAATGAAGGTCATCATTCCAAATTTGTCGGTTACGACGAACTGGCCATCGAAACCCATATCATGCGCTATCATCAGCAGGGAAACCAGTTACAGCTCGTGCTACGCGAAACCCCGTTTTATGCCGAGTCGGGCGGTCAGCTTGGCGACAAAGGCAGCATTTCCGGTGAAGGCTTTGAACTGCAGATCAATGACACACGAAAAGATGGTGACCGTTATCTTCACCTGGCTGAAATTGATGGTGTCTTTTCCCCGATGTCGGATAAGGTGGTGGCCGAAGTAACCGAATCCACCCGCCGGGCTACGGCTAAAAACCACACCGCCACGCACCTGCTTCAAGCTGCCCTGCGCCGGGTGTTGGGCAGCCACATCGCCCAGGCCGGATCGCTTGTTGCTCACGATCGTCTGCGTTTTGACTTTTCCCATTTTGAGAGAATCAGCAACGAGCAGTTGACCGAAATTGAACGACTGATCAATCAGAAAATTCAGGAAAATATTACGCTGCATATTGCTCAGGAAAAATTTATTGAAGCTAAATCACGCGGGGCTATGGCCCTGTTTGGTGAGAAATATGGCGATGTGGTGCGCACCATCCAGATTGCTGATTACAGTCTGGAGCTTTGCGGCGGGACGCATGTGCGCAGTACCGGTGAAATAGGTTTGTTCCTGATTACCGAAGAAACGAGTGTTGCCGCCGGCGTACGCCGGATTGAAGCCATCACCGGTCCGGTGGCAGTTCAGCAAACTCAAAAAATGCAGACTCAGATAAAATCGCTGGCCCAGGAATTAAATACCCCGGCTGAAAATCTTCTTGAAAAAGTACAGCAATTACAGGAACAGAAAAAACAACTGGAAAAGGATTTGCTGAAGCTGGCCTCGGCCCGGATTCTATCCGATCTGGACAGTCTGCTGGCATCGGCCGAACCTGTCAACGGTGTTCTGGTCATCACCAAAACCTGGCCGGATATCAGCACCGATCAGTTGAAAGAACTGGGCGATTCAATCCGGGCCAAAGCCAAAAATACCGCCGCTTTGCTTATATCTGAAACAGAGGGCAAATTAAATCTGGTCTGTGCTCTGACCGATGATCTGATCAAAGAGCGCGGCTTAAAAGCCGGGGATTTAGTAAAAGCAGCGGCGCAGGCTGGCGGAGGCAGCGGCGGCGGCCGGCCACATCTGGCCACGGCCGGGGCGAAAGAAGCCGGGAAATTAAATGAGGTGTTTCAGGCATTTAAAAACCAGTTCTAACATATGATACATCTTATTTTTTAATCTCTGGGATATATACAAGTAGAAACACTCCATGCAACGTCTCTACATTGTTCAAAATTTTTTAGTAAGTACAGTTATTTAACCATATCTCTCTTCTGTCCATTTTCCGGGGTTATTCCGGATATAGGCACGGATACGATTCAATTCGGCTTCGTCCCTTACAATATGATCATAATACCGCGTTTGCCATTCAAATTGGGGATAATTGATTGCCCGAATTCGTTTGGTACAAATCGATTTGTATTGCCCAATAATAGAACCCAATGAATTCGGTTGGATGGTGGTAGAGACGACCCGGCGGGTCGTCTCAATGGTATTTTCCGGTACAACCCGGCGGGTCGTCTCAAAATCGGGTACCATGGTTTCATCAATATCATCACGCCCGGTTTTTTCAGAGACGACCCGGCGGGTCGTCTCAATGGTATTTTCCGGTACAACCCGGCGGGTCGTCTCAAAATCGGGTACCATGGTTTCATCGATATCATCACGCCCGGTTTTTTCAGAGACGACCCGGCGGGTCGTCTCAATATTCGGGCCCATTGTTTTTTCAGAGGAGACGACCCGGCGGGTCGTCTCTACGGTGTCATATGGTGAATGATTATCCTTTAAAATAATTATTCCATGAAAATGATCGGGCATAACCATAAATTCATCCAATTCTATATTTGGGCGTATTTCTGCGGTCATCAACCATTCGTCATATACAATTTCCCCGATTCCGGATAATTCCATTTGCCCGTTTTTAACCTGCCCAAACCATGGCCGGCGATGGTTGGTGCAAATGGTTACAAAATAAACACCGGCCGAAGCATAATCCCAACCCGCCAATCGGGCCGTGGTAATGCGATATTTATTTTTATACAAATCGGTCATGTCTGAAATATAGATGGTATTTCAATAATATACCACGATAAATACAATCGCCATTTGGTAGAGACGACCCGCCGGGTCGTCTCTATG
>DYOS01000143.1:5092-6670 GCA_020720405.1 Caldithrix sp.
AGACGACCCGCCGGGTCGTCTCTATGGTTTGCCATTTATTCAAATCAACATCGAAACAATCGCCCCGGCATCGATCAGCAGCAGCACCAGCGGCACCTCCTGCCTTTTACCCAGCAGCAGTTTGATAAAGGTCCAGCTTAAAAATCCCCAGATAATGCCCTGGGTAATCGAAAAAGTTAACGGAATCAGGATCATGGCCAGAAATGCCGGAATAGCATCATCCATTTTTTGCCAGGGAATCTGGATCACCGGTTTCATCATAAACACCCCGACCAAAACCAGGGCCGGCGCGGTGGCAATCGCCGGAATAACCACAAGTAAGGGTGAGAAAAACATAAACGGCAGAAACAACAGCCCGGCAACAACCGCCGTCAGCCCGCTGCGTCCGCCTTCTTCTATTCCGGTCGCCGATTCGATATAGCTGGTTCCGGAGCTGGTACCGAACAGACCCGAAATCATGGTAGAAAAACCATCGACAATCAGCGATTCTTTTATATTTCTTGGTTCACCATCGGCATCTTTGATATTACCCGCTTCAGCCACACCGATAAAAGTGGACAGACTGTCAAACATATCGGTAAAAAGAAAGGCAAAGACCACCGGCCAGAATGCCAAACGCAGCGATCCGGTAAAATCGAGTTTGAAAATTAAACTGAAATCGGGTGCGGAAAAAAATCCCTGCCAGGCGATCAGCTTAGCGCTATCCGCGGCCAGCCAGCGGCCGACCGGAACAGCCATTACCGTGGTCAGGGCAATACCCAGAATCAAAGCGCCCTTCATTCGCTTTGCAACCAGCAGCGCAGTGATCAGCAGACCGGAAATAAAAATTATCGTGCCCGGAGTCCACGCTCCAATGCCGATCATTGTTGCCGGATTGGCTGTAATAAATCCACCGTTTTTAAAACCAATCAAGCTGATAAACAGACCGATTCCGGCAGCGACGGCATAACGAATCGGACCTGGTATGGCTTTGACAATATAGGTGCGCACATTAAAAACCGAGAGCAGAATAAAGATTACACCCGACCAGAAAACTGCGCCCAGCGCCGTTTCCCAGCGTACGCCCAGACCCAGCACTACCGAGTAAGTGAAGAAGGCATTAATGCCCATACCCGGCGCCAGCACAATGGGATTATTGGCATAAAGTCCCATGGCTATGCTGCTGAAAGCGCTGACCAATACAGTGGCCGTCAGCACGCCGCTGAAATTTAATCCGGCAGCGGAAAGAATGGACGGATTAACCACAATAATATACATCGTGGCCAGGAAGGTGGTGATCCCAGCCAGAATTTCAGTGCGGGGGTTGGTTTCGTTTTCTTCAAATCTGAAAATTTTCATGCTTGGCTCCACGGTTAATCGACTAATGGTTGGCCCGAATTTAATCCATGCCGTCCAAACAAACATACCCATAACTACCTGAAACTTTTTATTATTAAATCGTACCGGGAAATGTTAATCTAATCAGAAAAATAGTGAAGGAGATTTTATGCGTCTGCTGTTCACCATCCTGCTGACACTGGCCACTTCCCTGTGGTCCCAAACCTCGGCCTACTTCCAGCAATCAGTTGCCTACAAAAT
>DYOS01000144.1:0-3758 GCA_020720405.1 Caldithrix sp.
GCAAGTCTTTTTGTTGTAATCCAAATTTCATCTCACTACATTTTATATTCTATAATTCAAAATCTGGTAAGAAAGGAATTGTATGTCCTACCGCGTTCTTGTACTGGTCAAACAGGTGCCGGACACATCCAATATTTCCGGGGATGTGATGAAACCGGACGGAACGGTCAACCGCTCAAAATTGCCCGCTGTATTTAACCCCGAAGACAAAGTCGCTCTCGAACTGGCTCTGCAGCTAAAAGATAATTATGGTGTCCATGTTTCAGCGATCACGATGGGGCCACCTAAAGCCTCCGATATTTTACGGGAATGTCTGTATATGGGCGTCGATCAGGTTTTTCTGGTGACCGACCGTAAATTTGCCGGTGCCGATACCCTGGCCACCTCTTATGTGCTCAGCTCGGCGATCACCAAATTAGGTCCGTTCGATCTCGTACTGGCCGGACGGCAGGCCATCGACGGCGATACCGCTCAGGTCGGTCCGCAAACAGCGGAAAAACTCAACTGGCCGCAGATCACCTATGTTGAGCAGATTGAAAAACTGGATAAGAATAAAATCACCGTGCGCCGGAAAATCGATAATGGTTTTGAACGGCTGACCGGCACCATGCCGCTGCTGCTGACCGTGATCAAAGATGCCGGTGTACCCCGTCCCTTCCGCGCCAAGCGGGTCATGGCCTTCAAAAATGCCAAAACCCTTTCCGAGCTGGAAGCCATGGCCGCCGAGAATTCCCTGCTCTATATTGATCAGTTGCAGGCGGAATTCCGCGACAACGGTCTGTATATCGAAACGCTGACCACCGACGATCTCGATGTCGAGATTGCCCGCTGCGGTCTGGCCGGTTCACCGACTAAAGTACATGCCATCGAGTCTGTTGTTCTGGCCGGCGGCGAACATATAAAGGTCGAACCCAGCCGGGAAGGTCTCGGTCTGCTGGTCGAACAACTGATGAAAGACCATATTTTTGGATAGGAATGACAAATGAAAAATAAACATGAAGTATGGGTATTTATTGAAATCCGCCGCCAGTCCATTGCTGAGGTCAGCTTCGAGCTGCTTTCCAAAGGCCGCAAATTAGCCGACCGCCTCAATGGTGAATTGAAAGCAGTGATCATCGGTCACGAGCTGAAAAAACTGGCTGAAAAAACCTTTACCTATGGCGCAGATGAAGTGCTGCTGGTCGATCATCCCAATCTGCGTTTGTACAATACCTTGCCCTACAGCCGGGTGATGAATATGCTGGTAAAAAAATATGAACCACGAATTGTTTTATTTGGGGCGACCTTTATCGGGCGCGATCTGGCACCGCGCGTGGCCAGTTACACCAAAAGCGGTCTGACCGCCGACTGTACCGATCTGCAGATCTCCGATGTCACTTATCTTAAAAAAGAATATCCCGAATTACTGCTGCAGATTCGTCCCGCCTTCGGTGGAAATATCGTGGCCACGATTATCACGCCCGATACCAAAGTGCAAATGGCCACAGTTCGTGAAGGTGTGATGGAAATGCACCCGGTGGAAAAACCGGCCAAAATAAAAATCAGCGAAATTCCTTTCGAACCCGATCCGGTTGATGATCTGGTAAAAATCATCGAGCAGCACCAGGAGGATAAAAAGATCAATCTCAAAACTGCCCCGATCATCGTAGCCGGCGGATACGGAATGGGCAGTAAAGAAAATTTTAAACTGCTCCATCAACTGGCCCAGACCATCGGCGGTGAAGTAGGCGGTAGCCGGGCGGCGGTTGATGCCGGGTTTGTTGAACACGAACGGCAGGTCGGGCAAACCGGTGTTACGGTACGCCCCAAGCTGTACATTGCGGTGGGTATATCCGGGGCGATTCAGCACCGGGCCGGGATGCAGGAATCAAATAAAATCATCGCCATCAATACCGATCCCGATGCCCCGATTTTTGGCGTCTGCCATTACGGAATCGTCGGCGATGCTACGGAAGTCATCCCCAAATTCATCCAGGCCTACAAGGAAAAACTGAAATAGGGCCGGTTTACCATCAATTATTTTGAGGATTTGAACGATGCCAAATTTTTTCACAGATAATAAAGACATTGTTTTCCAGTTTGAAAATCTGAACCTGCGTCAGGTTGTGGATATCCGCGAACATGGCTATGCGGAGGCACAGACCTATAATTATGCCCCGAAAAATTATGAGGACGCGGTGGATAATTTTCGCAAAGTGCTGGAAATCTGCGGCGACCTGGCCGGCAACCAGATTGCACCGAACGCCGCTGCCGTTGATGAAGAAGGTTCGCACCTGCACGATGGCCGGGTTGTCTATGCCAAAGGTATTCAATATGCGCTGGAACAACTGACCAAAGCCGAACTGATGGGTGTAACCCTGCCCCGCCGTTTTGGCGGATTAAATTTCCCGACCACCATTTATTCGATGATGATCGAGATAGTTTCCCGGGCCGATGCTTCGCTGATGAACCTGTTCGGTTTGCAGGACATCGGTGAAACCATCAATAAATTTGGCGATGAGGATCAGCGGGCCGAGTTTCTTCCGCTGCTGGCCAGCGGTGAAGCCACCGGGGCCATGGTGTTGACCGAACCCGATGCCGGGTCGGATCTGCAGGCGGTAAAACTGCATGCCTTTCAGGATGAAAAAGGGCAGTGGTTTCTGCGCGGCGTAAAACGGTTTATTACCAATGGCGGGGGCCGGGTGCTGCTGGTTCTGGCGCGCAGCGAAGCGGGTACCAAAGACGGCCGCGGTTTGAGCATGTTTGCCTGCTACGGCGACAATTCCGTAGTCGTCCGGCGCATTGAAAATAAGCTGGGCATTCACGGTTCTCCAACCTGCGAGCTGCAGTTCAACGATACCCCGGCCCAGCTTATCGGCAAACGCAAATTCGGTCTGATCAAATATGTTATGGATTTGATGAACGGCGCCCGGCTGGGTGTTTCAGCGCAGGCGCTGGGTATCGCCCAGGCGGCTTATGAGGAAGCGCTTTCCTACGCCAAAGCCCGCGAGCAGTTTGGCAAACCAATTATTGATATTCCGGCGGTAACCAATATTATGATGGATATGCGGGTCAATCTCGAAGCCAACCGCAGTCTGCTTTACGCCACCGGTCAATGGGTCGATACCCGCGATACGCTGGATGAACGGGTTGAGCATCTTAAAGCGGAAGGCCGCTCCTTTGCCGAAGAGCAGGAGAAACTGAAAGAAGCTACGAGAATTTCAGGATTACTGACCCCGATGACCAAATATGTGCTGACCGAATCGTCCAATAAAATTACCTATGATGCCCTGCAGGTACACGGCGGAACCGGGTATATGAAGGAATTTCAGATCGAACGGATGACCCGTGACGCCCGGATCACCAATATTTACGAGGGCACTTCGCAGTTGCAGATCGTAGCTGCCACCGGTGGGGTGTACAATGATATTCTGGCCTCGTTTTTTCTGGAATGGGGACGCAAGGAATACCATGGCAACCTGCAGCGCCTGGCTACAACCATGAAGGAAATCCGGCGCATTTTCCTGGTCAGTCTGAAATACATCAATGATAAAGATGACAAGGTTTTCCACGAGGTAGCCGCCAAAGATATGGTTGAAATGTATGCCGTGCTGTTTACCGGCTATCTGCTGTTGGATGAGGCAGAGAAGTCGCCGCGCAAGGTCTTTATTGCCAACCGTTTTATTGTTAACGGATTGGCCCAGGCGCACAGAAATGCCGAAGCGATCCGCAGCGAATTATTTGCCGACCTGCTCTATGCCAACGAAGTGTTGATTTAA
>DYOS01000144.1:3858-6665 GCA_020720405.1 Caldithrix sp.
GATCCGCAGCGAATTATTTGCCGACCTGCTCTATGCCAACGAAGTGTTGATTTAAACAAATCAAAACAGGACGGGGAAACAGGTGGTAATTTATCAGGCCGGGGCCTATACCCGGCCTTTTTTTTTGATTGAAAGGTTCCTGGTTCGGGAGCGGGTTTGACAGAGGACGCAGCGCACACTGCCGGGAAATTATGGTTTTTAAAATCCGGGCTTTTTTATAAATTGACGGGTCATTTTTTTAGGAGACAAGATGGGATTTTGGGGAAAAGCAGTGGGTGCCGGGCTTGGTTTTATGATCGGCGGACCAATCGGCGCAATCTTCGGGGCAGTCGTTGGTCACTCTTTTGATGGCGATGCCCGGCAAAAGTTCAGCACGGGAAACATGCAGTGTCCGCATTGCGGCAACCAGGTCCGGATGAGCCGTCTGCCGGATCATTGTCCGGTTTGCGGTTTAATGATCGACTCGGCCGGCTCGTACCAAACGGAAGACCGCCAGTTTGTGTTTTATGTGGCGCTGGCCTCGCTGGCCGCCAAAATGGCTAAAGCCGACGGCCAGGTTACGCACGATGAAATCGCTGCTTTTGATACCTTTGTCCGTACGGAATTGGGATTGTCCGGTGAGGAGAGAAAAATTGTCGCTGATATTTTCAATGAAGCCAAAGCCTCAGCCCAGACTGCCCGTGATCTGGCCGTGCAATTCCGTGATGTTGTCGGTTACCAGCCTCAGCTTTCGCAAATGCTGATTCACCTGCTGTTCAGGATCAGTATGGCCGACGGCCATTTTCATCCTGATGAGGAAAAATTTATTGAAGAAGTCGCCGGGATTATTGGTGTAAACCGCGCTGCCTTTGATCAGATCCGGGCTGTATTTATTAAAAAGGATGACCAGGCCTACGCCATTTTAGGTATTTCCAAAGCAGCCAGTGATGAAGAAATAAAAAGGGTTTATAAAGATCTGGTCCGGCAGTATCATCCGGATAAGATCATCGCCCAGGGTTTGCCGGAAGATTTTATCAAAATTGCCAATCAGAAAACGGCGGAAATAAATCAGGCCTACGATATGATCCGTAAACAGCGTAATTTTTAAGGGGAATAAATGGAGCAGGAACAACTCGATTTTTACCGGAAAATCCGCCGCCAGATAACCGCCTATCTCGATAAACACCAGTTTAAATATGGTGATATCCTGCTGCTGGCTCCGGATTTTTTTCATTTACTGGTTAAACTAAGCCTTGATGAGCGGGTGCCGGGGGATAAAAAAATAAAATTGGCCGGGGCTATCGGTTATTTTATTCTTCCGATTGATCTGTTACCCGAAATTATCTTTGGTCCGCTCGGCTATATGGATGATATCGCTATCGCCGCCTATGTACTCAACGATTTTATCAATCATAATGATATTGATATTGTTCATGATCATTGGGCCGGGGAAGGCGATGTGCTGGCCAGTGTGCAGAACGTTTTAACCCTGGCCGATAATTTTCTGGGTGAGGGTCTGTTTAAACGGATTAAACGCAGGATCAAAGAATTTGAGCAGGGCCGGAAGTAGAAGGCAATGGCTGCCGGGCTTTTTGACGGCATGCTGCGGATGAATAAAGAACCGAAATAAAAAGGCTGCACCGTCGGCCTTTTTTAATTTAGCGAATGAAGTAGTTGTGGGTTTACCTTTAGCTTTGAGGAGAAGGCAGGTAAGATGCCTCTGTAAAAGACGGATTAATTATTACTTAACGGAAGAACCAATCTGATCAAATACCGGAATGAATTCTTTATAGCATTACATTTTTATAATTGACCTGCCTGGTGAATACTTAGATATTCTCCTGCAGTAACGATTTTGATCTTCCCTTTCGAAAAATCTTTTTTGTTTCTTGTCACGATAAAATCAATTCCAAATTTCAATGCAGAAAAATATTGTAGTGCATCTTCAAAATCAGTAAAAGATGAATCAAGGGCCTCATCAAATACGGTCTCGTCCATTGTTAAGATCGAAATATTTTTACGGAGAATTCTGAGTGCCATTTTGGATTTTTTATTATTTCCAAATTTAGTAAGAATATAATGGACATTGGCAAATACCAACGGAGTCGAGAACGCATTGGCTTTTTTTTCAGCAATTAAAGAAAGCAGTTTATAGGCTTCTTCATAATGAGTTCGTTTTGCTAAGAAGTCTATTAAAATATCGGAGTCAATAAATAAATTATTCATCCAGAATTTTTTCTGAGCGATATTTCCGGTATTCAGTCTTTACCTCATAATCAGATGGAATTTTAATTATACCGGATAGTTTTTCTAATTCAGGAAATTTATTTATTGCTGTCAGGTTTGGATTCTTAGAAGATAGAAATTTAAAATACTTCTCAACCATTCCCGATAAAGTAAGATTTTTCTCTTTTGCATACTCTTTTGCCTGATTGATAATGGCATCATCAAGCAATAAAGTTAATTTTCTGTTCATACAATTTTTCTCCTTGCCACACGTATGAAATATTTTATTCAAAATACGTGTAGTCAAGAAAAAAATAAAAAGACACCAGGATATGTTTTAGCCGCAGTTAATCCGCTCGACGGCATGCCGCGGATGAATAACTAACTTCAAAAAAAAGGAAAGATTGAAAAGTTGTTTGAGTGTTGGCCATTGTCCTCAGGGATAACGGTTTGTGCTACCTGAGTGAGGGCGGGCGTGGACTCTGCCTGGGAGCAGGAAAAACCCGAAGCCAGGAAAATGCCTGTAAACCGCGCAGAATCCCACACATCAGGTGCACGCTTTGTTAGCCGCGTTTAATTTTGCAAGGTGAATAACCATTTTT
>DYOS01000027.1 GCA_020720405.1 Caldithrix sp.
CTGGACTTACAATGCTGGAGCAAATAATTGGACGATTGTACAGAATCATGGCGGAATCATGACCTTTGGCCTTGGTGAGACAAATGGAATTATAGATTACAATGGAAATTCGTGGCATAAAAGTCAGGTGCCAAATTCCGCTAATATCCAATTGCTTACTCTTGCCAATGATAGCACGATTTATTCATCTGCTTACAGCGATTTCGGATACCTAAAGTCTGATTTAATTGGGCAGATAAAGTATCGATCCATCAAACCATTTCTCGATAATAAATACCAGGATAATTTCGGGGAAATGTGGCATGTGGTTGCCTCATCGGCAGGTATTTTCTTTAAAACAAAAGACAGGATCATTAAATCGAACGGATATACCATAAATGTAATCGAAAATGGATAAAAATGATGATGTAGAAGTCCGGGGGTTGATAAAAGTTTTAATGCAAAATTTTGAGAAAATAATTCAAGCCGGAAACCGTGTATATTATTTATTGAAAGGTATGCTTCTTCATTCAACAGGCGTTATGGAAGAGAAAATCTTAGTTGATATACATGAATTGTTGGATCTGTTTGTAATGCTGGCCAGCCATGGCTTGAGGACACAGAATATAGAATTCAATTTAGCAATCAGGAATGACTACGATAGATCAATTGAAAAAATTATAATCGTACCCCAAGACTTCAGCAGAGTATTCCTGAATATTATTAATAATGCCTGCTACGCCACCAGTGAAAAAAATCAGGTCATGGATTTACTTCCGTATTTAATATTTCAACAAAAAATCATAAAGGGAAATTTGAAATCAGAATTAATGATAATGGAGATGGTAAAGGCCTTGGCCTGTCGTTAATTTACAATATTATTACACAGAATCATGGCGGAGAATTAATTATGGACAATAATGAAGGTGGGTTTATAAAATTGTTAATTCAACTACCATTAACAGAATTATGATTATAAAACCTGCAAGTAGAATCATTTTATTACTGACCGGGATTGTTTTCCAATTATCAGCGCAAGGCAACGTTCAAAAAGACATTAATCTCACAGACACTACACTGGTACGTCGTTCTATTGAACTTGTCTACACGTATGATGAGAACTATGATTCCGACAGCAGCAAGTATTATGCGGCTCAGGCAATACAATTGTCAGGCAGATTGCTGCAATCGGCAATGATTAAATCAAGAAGTGAATTCCTCAACAAAATCATAACTTTGAAAATTCAAAGCTATGTGGCTTTTGCCACCGCATTCCGGGTTGATAAATTACAAGCAGCGGAAGATTCATTGATGGCTGCCCTTCTGATATGCGGTGAAACCGGGAACACAAAAGAAAAAGGCGCAATATTTGATGGGCTGGGGAAAATTTATGAACTCAAAGGTCAAAACGTTGAAGCATTGCAATACTTAAGAAAATCAGTAGAAATATATAAAAAAATCGGCGATCTAAAACTCTATTCTAATGAACTTATTACTCTCGGAGTCATCTTAAGGGGTACTGGAAAATATGGTGAGTCTCTGGAAATTTTTATCGAATCCCTCAAAATTGGTCAGCAAATAAATGATTCAACCATTATTATTGAATCATTGTTAGGAATGGGTTTTGTTTATGCTTTCGTCGAAAAATTTGAGGATGCCCTAAGGTGTCAGCGGGGAGCACTTGAAATATATAAACAAATGAATAATTCATTGGGCATTGCCAGGATTCACAACGATATGGGTGTTACCTTTATGTCTGCCGGTGAACTTGATTCTGCCCTGACTGAGCATCAGGCTGCGCTAAATATCAGACTTAATACAAGCAATTACTATTATATCTATGCCAGTTACACCTACATTGGAGATATATTTGCAGATAAAGGTAATATAACTAAAGCCATCGAATATTATGAACGTGGAATACCTTATGCCGAGAAGGGCGAATATAAAATTGCAACAGAGGAAGCCCATCAGCAACTTGGGAGTTATTATTTAATGTTGCTTAATCCTGAAAAAGCAATGGATCAATTTAAAACCGCTTTAAAACTGAGTAAAGAGATCGGTGATCCAACGGGTGAGTCTCGTGCTATCATGGGATTAGTCAAAATATATATGACTAAAAATGAACCTGGTATCGTTCTGCCATTACTGAAACAGGCTGAGAAAGTGGCGCCAAGTTCAATCCTTAAATACAAGAAAGACATTTTCAAAGATATTGCGGATGCCTACTTCAGATTGGGCGACTTTAAAAATGCTTACATCATCAGCCTGAAGTATTCAGCGGTAAAAGATTCGGCTTACACCGCTGAAAACATCGAAAAAATAACCCATATATCCAATAAGCTTGTGTTCGAAAATGAAATAGCTCTTCAAAAAGAGAGTAATGCAAAATTAATTGCCCTGAACCAGGTCCAGATCAACCGGGAACGATTAAAACAAAATATTTTTTTATTTGGAATGATACTGGCTGGGGTATTGGTTGTTATTACGTTTATCCGGTTTATTGAAAAGAAAAAATTGAGCAAAAAGTTAAATGAAACTCTGACTAATCTTCAGGATACCCAGGCACAACTGCTGCATGCTGAAAGGATGGCCTCCCTTGGTGAACTTACATCAGGCATTGCGCACGAAATTAAAAATCCATTGAATTTTGTAAATAATTTCTCAGAAGTAACCCGTGAACTAATGGATGAGATGAAAAAGGAATTGCAAAGTAAGAACGAAGAAGTGGTCATTAAATTGATTGATAATATCGAACGAAATCTGCTCAAGATAAATCAACATGGTAAACGCGCTGATTCGATTGTTAAAGGAATGTTGCTTCACTCAAGAGTCTCTTCAGGCGAAAAAACACCAACGGATATAAATGATCTTCTTGACCAGTATTTAAACCTTGCTTACCACGGTATGAAAGCGCAAAACAAGGAATTCAATATCATCATTGAAAAAGATTATGATGAAAGTCTTGAAAAGTTAAATGTCATTCCACAGGATTTAAGCAGGGCATTTTTGAACCTGATTAACAATGCCTGTTATGCGGCCTATGATAAACTGAAAAAAGGAGGTGATAGCAGTTTTTTGCCATCTCTAAAAGTATCAACAAAAAATCACAAGGAAAAAATTGAAATCCGGATCACAGATAATGGAAACGGGATTTCTAAAAATATTATTGATAAAATTTTTCAACCTTTCTTCACGACAAAACCAAGCGGGGAAGGCACTGGCTTAGGCTTATCATTGAGTTATGATATAGTGAGAAAAGTGCATGGCGGAGAAATTAATTTCAATACCAGGGAAGGTTCTTATACTGAGTTTATTATAACTTTACCAAAGTCCTAAAGATGAAAAATGAAACATTTAGTAGTCAACGATGAAAGGGATATTCAATTTTTGTTTCAGCAGAAATACAGGAATAAAATTAAATCTGGAAAGATCGAAATTAAATTCATGTTTAATGATGTTTCTGAACTTGATTTACCCGGATCGTTTAATACTTATGAAGAATATTTGATATGGACTGATTTCAATATGCCACAAATGAATGTTATAGAATTGTTTAAAGAAACGTTATCCCGGATTAAAAGTTATGGTGATAATCGTCTACGGGGATAAAGGTAGAATTAGAATGATAAAAAATTAGGCGCTGATGATTATTTTCCAAAACATCTTCAATTTGATTTGTTGAGAAAAAACTAAATTGTACGCCAGTAATTTAAGGAAATACAAAATGAATTTAGCAAGAATTCTGGTAGTCGACGATGAATTAGATATGAAGGACCTTATCGAACAAAAATTCCGTCACAAAATCAAGGCTAATGAATATGAATTTCACTTCGCCGAAGATGGTGTAGAAGCTTTGGAGAAAATTTCGAATTATGGAACAATTGATTTAATACTGACTGATATTAATATGCCCCGATTAGATGGTTTGACCTTGTTAAAAAAAATCCGTGAATTCAACAATCCGGCGCTTCGCGCTGTTGTTATTTCTGCCTATGGCGATATGGAAAACATCCGGACGGCCATGAATCATGGAGCCTATGATTTTGTAACAAAACCGATTAATTTTGAAGACCTGGATATTACAATAAGTAAAACCCTGCAGGAAATAGCGAATATAAAACAAGCAATGGAAATTCGTGACAGCTTTGTAGCGGTTAAGCAAGAGCTTGATATCGCTAAACATATCCAATTATCCATCCTTCCAAAAATAAATCCTGTTTTAATTCAAACGAACGGTGTAAATCTTACAGCACTGCATATCCCGGCCCATGAAGTCGGTGGTGATTTTTATGATTTTTTTATGATTGACGAAAATAACCTCGGTTTTTGTATAGGCGATGTTTCAGGCAAGGGTATCCCGGCAGCGATATTAATGGCAGTTTGCAAAACGGCTTTAAAATCAATCGCTGTCACAGGGACTCCCCCTGATGAATGTTTCCAAACCATAAATAGAACCCTTGTACAGGAAAGCCCCGAGAATGTTTACGTTACTGCTTTTTATGGAAAATTGAATATCAAAACTGATGAATTGGAATATTCAAACGCCGGCCATAATCCAATATATCTTATTGATTCCAGGGGAGAGGTTAATCAGTTACCACATGTGGATGGCATTCCATTGGGATATATTAATGATTTTCGATATGGAAAGCATAAGATCAAGATGCAAAAAGGTAATACTCTTTTTCTTTATACAGATGGTGTTAATGAAGCCATGGATAAGGATGAGAATGAATTTTCTGAAACGCGGTTGGTTAACGCCTTAAAAGAATTCTCCAACTCTGAATTATCAGATTTGAACAAATTAATTATGGGAAGAGTACAGGAATTTACTGGCGGCATTTCTCAATCTGATGATATTACAATGCTTTCTCTCCTCCTTTTACCCTGATCTTTTATATTAACTACAAACCACTTGCCATATTACATTATTTACAGAAACTTTTTTACAGTCTCCAAATGCACAAGACAAAGAAAACATCGTCAACTAATTGCACATTAATTCCGGCCTTAACAATGTAGTCAACTTCCTCTATTAATTTTACTCGTGGGCGGCCAGCCAATGCGCACCAAACCCGGTCTCCACTAAAAGCGGTACCTGCAGACTCATCGCCCTGCTCATCAGTTCTTTAATTTTCTGGCTGATTTCGGCCACAACGGTTTCGCTTACTTCAAAAACCAATTCATCGTGCACCTGTAAAATCATCCGCGCCGGAACCTTCTCACTCTCAATCCAGCCGTGAATATCGATCATGGCCAGCTTGATCATATCCGCCGCCGAACCCTGAATGGGTGTATTGATGGCGGTCCTTTCGGCAAATTCACGAATCTGCCGGTTGGTACTGCGGATTTCCGGGAGGTAACGGCGCCGTTTCAACATGGTCTCAACATAGCCCAGGGCAGCCGCCTTTTGAATGCACTGATTCATGTATTGTTTTATGCCCGGGTAATTGGCAAAATAACCCTGAATAAAGGCTTCAGCCTCCTCGTTGCTGATCTGCAGACGGGCGGCCAGACCATAGCGGCTCATCCCGTAAATGATGCCGAAATTAATTTCCTTCGCTTTGCGGCGCTGGTCGGAGTTTACTTCGTCCAGCCCGATGTTAAAGACCCGGGCCGCTGTCGAAGCATGGATATCCTGCCCGTTCTTAAAACTGCGGATCATGTTTTCATCCCCGGAAAGGTGGGCCATAATGCGCAGCTCAATCTGAGAATAATCGGCGCTGACCATAACCAGACCGGGTTCAGAAGGGATAAAAGCGCGGCGCATCTCCCGCCCGATTTCCGTGCGGATCGGGATATTCTGCAGATTGGGATTACTGCTGGAAAGACGGCCGGTAGCGGCAACGGTCTGATTATAGGAAGTGTGGACACGTCCCGTTTTTGGGTGTATTAATTCCGGGAAAGCATCAATATAGGTATTTTTCAATTTGGTCAGTTTCCGGTATTCCAGAAGGGCGGCCACCAGCGGATGAGCTTCAAATTTCTGCAGGCTCGGTTCGCTGGTCGAATATTGTCCGGTCTTGGTTTTGGACGGCTTGCGTCCGCCCAGGTCGCGGTGGATCTGCAGATCATCAAACAAAATCAGACCCAATTGCTGCGGTGAATTGAGGTTGAATACTTTCCCAGCCTGCTGATAGATCTGTTTTTCCAGGGCGGAAATCTGAATGCTGATTTCGGCAGAGAGCGTTTTCAGCATTGGCCAGTCCAGCAGTACACCCTGCTTTTCCATGGCCATCAGCACCGGAAGCAGCGGCATTTCAAGTTTATAAAAAAGGTCGCTCATCCCCGCAGAATCCAGTTTTTCCCTGAAAATTTCAAACAACTGCATGGTCATATCGGCATCTTCAGCCGCATAATTGGCCACTTCCCCAGCCGGAATTTCGATCATGGTTTTCTGGTTCCGGCCGCTGCCAATCAGGTCTTCGATCGGAATCATGTGGTAATTCAGGTATAACTCACTTAACCGGTCGAGCTTATGCTGTCCCGATGGATCAATCAGATAGGCGGCAATCAGGGTGTCAAAGTATTTTCCTTCGACCGGTAAACCATGCTGCCCGAGAATCATGGCATCAAATTTCATATTATGGGCAATTTTTTTTACTCTCGGATTGCTGAAAACCGGCCTCAGAATTTCCAGAACCTCAGCCTCCGGCAAAGCCAGATCCGGATGATTAACCGGGATATAACAGCCGCTGCCTTTCTTCCAGGATAGGGCGATTCCGGCAATTTGCGTGTCAAGCATATCCAGAGAACTGGTTTCAAGATCAAAGGTCAGGTACTCCAGTTTATTCAGCTCATCAGCCAGCCGGCGCAGCGCAGTTATATCAGCAATCAGTTCATATCCTGAGTCTTTGGCCTTAAAATTTTTAAAGCCTTCCAGTTCGGCCACATTGGCCAGGGCAACGGTATGAAAGCGCTGCGATAAACGTCTGAATTCCAACTCCTGCATCAGGGCAACCGCCTCATCCGGATTCCACCAGCGGAATTTCAGGTCGCTCAAGCTGACATCGATGGGTGTTTCCGTTTCGATAGTGGCTAATTTTTTGGAGAGTGCAGTCTGTTCCCGGAACAGTTCGAGATTTTCTTTTACCTTTCCGGTTTTGACTTCAGCGAAGCGGCGGTAAATTTCATCCAGCGAGCCAAATTCCTGAAGCAGACTGACCGCAGTTTTTTCACCAACCTTGGGCACCCCGGGAATATTGTCCGAGGCGTCGCCCATCAGCGCCAGCCAGTCGGTGACCTGCCCGGGAAACAGGCCAAGCTTTGCCTTCACCCCGTCGATGCCTAAAATTTCTGCCCGCTGATCGGTGCGCGGTAAACTGTACAAACGGACATTTTCATTTACCAATTGAGCCATATCCTTATCCCCGGAGACAATAAAAACCTGGCATTCCGGTGCCGCATATCGTTTGGCCAGCGTACCGATAATATCATCCGCTTCAAAGCCTTCCTTCTCCAGCAGAACAAATTTCAAACGCTGCAGAGAATCAACCAGGCGCGGGAATTGAGCCGCCATTTCTTCCGGCATGCGCTGCCGGGTCGCCTTGTATTCCGGGTAAATTTCATGACGAAATGTTGGCGCCTTGGTATCAAAAACCACGGTCAGAAAATCCGGTTTCTCGTCTTCAATAAGTTTGATCAGGGTATTTAAAAAACCAAAGGTAGCCGAGGTATTCTCACCTTTGGAATTGATCAGCGGGTTGCGGATAAAGGCAAAATAACTGCGGTAATAGATAGCCGAGCCATCCAGCAGGAATAATTTTTGAGCCATGATTCACCTTGTTTGTTAGGGGTCGCGAAGCGGGCAAGTTAGAATAAGCGCAGGAAAAAGACAATAATCCTTCTACAACGTAACCACGGTTACACCGCTGTCGCCTTCGCCAAAATGACCGAGGCGGAAAGATTTGATAGCCGGATTTGCTTTAAGAAACTGGTGGATGGCCGTTTTCAGTGCTCCGGTGCCTTTGCCGTGGACAATGCGGATTTCCGACCAATCGCTGAGCAGCGCCCGGTCCAGATAAGTTTCGAGTTCGAGCAGAGCCTCGTCGACCCGAAAACCGCGCAGGTTGATTTCGTATGACACGGCCGTATCCGGTGTCCGCCCGATATTTGATGATATAGTTTCAATGATCGAACCGTGTTCATTGATGAGCTGCAGATCATCAAGTGGTACTTTGATTTTAAGGCCGTTACCCTCGATTTCCGCTTCATTCTTAGCCGGGTAAATTTTGCTGATGGTGCCATTAAACTTAAAGCGGATGGAACGGACCGCCATGCCGGCAGCAAGTTCGTCCACTTTGGTTTTGCGTTCGATATCCTGACCTGTTTTTTCGCGCAGCTCGGCTTTCTGTTCAGCAAGACGATCTTTTACTTTTTTGATGACCTGTTTGTCGGCCTGCGTTTCGCGGATTTCGCGGATCGCCTGTTCCACCTGCCGGTTTGCTTCCTCAAGAATCCGCACCGCCTCATTCTGCGCTTCCTTTTCCAGCTTTTTCCGGTTGGCATTGAATTCATTCTGCCGGGATTCATAAAGATTAGTCAGGGCAGCCAGTTCCGATTCTTTGATGCTTAGGCGACGGATCATATCCTGGTAATGCCGGCTTTTATCGACCACATCCGTCAGCAGTTTATCAAGCTGAAAATGTTCCGAACCGCGCAGTTCAATCGCCCGCTGCACAATTTCGTCATGCAGCCCGAGACGGTGGCAGATTTCAAAAGTGTAACTGCTGCCGGGAATACCCTTTTCCAGACGGTACAACGGTTTCAGGTTATCGTTATCAAACTGCATGGCCGCATTGACAATGCCTGCGGTTTGGCTGCCAAATATTTTTAACTGGTTGAGGTGCGTTGTGACCAGGGTTTTAAAATTATCCCGGTTGAAGTATTCAAGAAAGGAAACAGCCAGCGCCGCACTGCCGTCGGGTTCGGTACCGTTGCCTATTTCATCGATTAAAATCAGTGCCCTGTTTTCCGCTTTGCGGATAATACCGTTCAAGGCCTGAACATGTGAGGAAAAGGTACTGAGATCCTGTTCGATGGATTGGTCATCTCCAACCACCACAAACCACTGCCCGGCTACGGGCAATTTTGAACCCTCACCAACCGGCAGATGAAACCCGCACTGGAACATCAGCTGGAGCAGACCAACGGTTTTCAGGGTTACCGTTTTACCGCCGGCATTTGGCCCGCTGATCACCAAAACATTTTCATCCGGTGCCAGCTCGAGCTGCAGCGGTTCTACGGCTGAGCCAAGCCTTTCATAAAGCAAGGGGTGGCGGGCCGCAATCAGCCGCCAACCGAATTCAGGATTTATTTCCGGGGCTATACTGTTTGACTTCCGGGCATAACGGGCCATGGCCAGAAGGACATCCAGTTCGGTGAATATGTTCAGATTTAGCAGTAATTCACTGCGTTCGTTTTTCAGAAGCCGGGTCAGACGTTTCAGGATCTCAATAATTTCTTTATGCTCTTCAGCCAGAATTTTCTGGAGGTCATTATTTAACTCAACCACCGGAAGTGGTTCGATAAAATAGGTGGAACCGCTGCCCGACTGGCCATGAACAATGCCGGGCACCTTCCCGGCGGAGAATTCGCGAACCGGGAGCACCAGCCGTTCCTCACGGATCGTGATATAGTCTTCCTGCAGGTATTCGGCATAGCGGTTGCGCAGCCGCTCCATCCTGATATGAAGCTCGGCGCTGATCTTTTCCTTCTCTTTGCGGATACGTTTCAGTTCCGGCGAAGCATTATCATAGATAGTTCCGGTTGGATCGATGGTGGCATTGATGTGTGAAAGGAGGGTTTCGCGGGGGGAAATATTCTGCCCGATTTTTTGCAGATAAGGATAACGTTCTCCGGCCTTTTTAAAGTAGCGGGCAATTTCGGCGCCCAGTTCCAGAAAACTGCGTACTTTTATAAAATCTTCAGTCAAAAGATAGGTATTGTCCGGTTCGACCTGGGCAAAAACCTGGCGCATATCAACAAAACCCCACAGGGGGAATGCTGCCCCGGAAACAAGAATTTCCCGGAATTCTGATATTTCCGACTGGGTGGTTTGGATGAAATCGGGGTTAAAAAGCGGCTGGAGATTCTGGAGGCGGGCCCGCCCCGTTTCGGAGACGCAAAATCCGCTGACCAGGTTCAGAAGACGTTGAAATTCGAGGGCTGCTGCACTATCCATCT
The DNA here is from genome assembly GCA_020720405.1 of Caldithrix sp. Taxonomy (GTDB): domain Bacteria; phylum Calditrichota; class Calditrichia; order Calditrichales; family Calditrichaceae; genus DYOS01. Next base: position 10,168 of record DYOS01000027.1, read on the forward strand.
ATGGATTCAGGATATCTTTAGCGACCTTATCCTTCACCCCCGGCAAATCCTGCAATTTATTTTCCCAGACCTCACCGCCCGGTAAAACAGTGCTTAGAATTTTATAGGCAGCAGGAGCAATTCTGCGCATCGGCTGATACAATTGGCTGCCAGCAGTGAGTTGGGGTGAAATCCATTGGCCGGAAGCAGGCATAAAATCCAGAACAATAAAAACGATACTGACCATCAGTACACCTTTTAATCCGCCAAAAAGAAACCCGGCGATGCGGTTTACCGGTTGCATCAAAGTTATGGTGGCAACTTTTGTCAGCAGCTTTCCCAGCAGGCGCAGGGCAATATTTATAACCAGGAAAATAAGGATAAAAGCCAATACTTTCGCTGCTCCGGCCGGCATACCGGGAACATATTTGACTAATAAGCTCTGACCGCTGGTCAGGTAGGTTGTGGCCACAAAGAACCCGGCGAACAAAGCCAGGAGAACGATCAGTTCCATAATCAGTCCCCTGAACAAGCCGCGGATTGAAAAATACAAAAGTATAACTGCAATTATAAAATCGATGGAATTCATGTTGAGAGTCGTTCCCTGACCAGGGACTGTATCACCTTACCGTCGGCAAGGCCTTTTACCTTCTGCATCAGGGGACCCATCACCTTCCCGATGTCTTTAATATTATCAACACCGGTTTCTTTTAAAGTCAGATTGATGATGGCCAGTATTTCCGATTCACTTAGTTGCTTGGGCAGGTAAGTACTTAGAAGATCAATTTCTGCCTGCTCCTTATCAACCAGATCCAAACGTCCGCCCTGCCGGAAGAGATCAATCGATTCCTTACGGCGTTTGACAGCACGGTTCAGGACAGCGGTAACTTCATCTTCACTCAACTCATGACCCAATTTTATTTTTTCGTCCTTCAATTGAGCCATCACTGAGCGCAGTGCTGTTACAGTGTCCTTGTTGCCGCCTTTAAGAGCGGCCTGCATATCACTTTGAATCCGGGAAAAAGAAGCCATATTCTATCGGTTCAGTTCTGCCATTAACTTACGCATTTTGCGGCGGGCCTGGTTCAGGCGGCGTTTTCTCTGTTCGCTTGGTTTTTCAAAATGCTGATGACGTTTAATATCGGCCATCAGACCTGATTTTTCGCAGGCTTTGGTAAAACGTTTGAATGCTTTCTCGAACGGTTCGTTATCACGTACTTTTACTGTAATCATAAATGAATACTGCTCCTTAGTCAGTTAGAATATTTTTCAGGGTTTTTCAATAATTCAATTTCATATTGGGCGGCACTACGCCAGGCACTGTTCTGTGCGGCTTCATTGTAATACTGAATAGCTTTTTGTGACTGGCCTTTGTGTTTATAAACTTCACCAAGATAAAAATTTGTACCAGCTTTTACCGTCCCGGAACGGGTCGTCTTTAAAGCTTCCTGCAAGGCTTTATCTGCATCATCAAAACGTTTTGCATCCAGGTAAACCTGACCAAGACGGTAATAATAAATACTCCGTTCAATGGTTTTTTTCTCACTCTTGATGGCATTGTTGAAGGCATCGATTGCTTCATCTAATTGATGTAATTCTTTATAGGTCATACCAAGTACATTATAGGCCGCAACATTATCAGCTTCATTCTCGATAGCTTTTTTCAGGAAATTTACTGCTGCCGAATAATTTTTCTGATCAAAATGAACCTTGCCGATGCCATAATTGGCATCCGCCGATTTTTCATTAAAACCAAGAACTGCGGTGTAAGTATTAATGGCATCCTGCTTTTTATCTGCCTCTTCCTGGAGCAGGCCAAGAGCGATATAAGCCTTTTCAAATTTGGAATCGAGCGCTATGGCCTTGCGGAAAGCAGCCTCAGCTTCGGCCAGATGATCAAGACGTTTCTGGCTGTAACCGAGCATATAATAAGCTTTTGGGAAGTTCTCCTGGGCGGTGATGGCAGCCTGAAATTTCACAACAGCTTCTTTATAATTTTTTGTTTTTACCAGATTTAAACCTTCGTTATAAGGTTGTCCGGCCTCGGACTTCATACCTGACTCCTGGGCCGGAACGGTGTTTACAAATATGCCCAGAACGACAATTATAAAGAGCAGAGTTTTCTTCACTAATGCCTCCAATATATTTTTTCAAAGTTTTTAATTTAAACGCCGGTTAAGGATGGCGCAAGCTATACCCGGGATCAAATAAAAGTTTTGATTAAATTAACAATTTCCGGCAAAAACAGGTTGATCGTTCCTGCTAAACAGACTGATGCAAAGACAAGGATTTCCGGGATTTCTCTGAAAGTGACTCAAAATGACGGGTCAAAATGCAGCCAGGTGCCGGCTTGTATAGCCTGATTGGCCAATAAACCGATATTTCCCCAGGGCACAATCCCGATATGTATTTATTCTTTTTGCTGACTAATCTCCTGCATCCGTTTTTTGATATTCTCTTCGATCTCAAACATCGCATTGGGAATATTTACATAATTGGTGGTTTTGATCTCCATCGAACTTACAAATCGTTCCAATTCCTGCAGAACATAGGTTATTTTCCTGGTTTCCTTCAGGCTGACCTGGGCCAGTTTCATGCTTCGGCTTTGGTTTTCCGGCTCATTGCTAACTAACTGGGCATAGCCGAAAATTGTGGTTGTGGCATTATTTATATAGTGGGCCAGCGTTGTTAAAACCTGGCGCAGTGTTTCAATTTTTGTTTCAAGCTCTGCCTTCTCTCTCGATTCCTGTTCCAGTTTTTTCCGGTTTTGATGCTGGGCAAGAACCCGCTCTACTATTCCCGGCAACATGGAGATATTTGATGGTGATTTGCTTAAGAATTCATTAGCGCCATGTTTTAAGGTTGCCACAGCAGTATTGATCTGATCATCCCCGGTAATAACAATTACCGGAACATCGCTCAAGCGGCGGATGCGCTCAATCAGTTCTGCACCGGTCGTATCGGGCAGGTTAAAATCAATCAACATGATGTCCGAAGCTCCAATCTGCTCATTCAGCAGATCGGCGCCCTTACTGACTATGCTGACCTCACAGGCCAGTTCATCGAGCAGGATATCCTGCTCCAGAAAGGCGTGATCGGGATCGTCTTCAACAATAAGTATTTTTATTTTGCTCATAGTACATCTCAATCCATGTATTGATTTTTTTCAAAGCCAAGATTAAAAGCCGGCAGCTGGGCATCCCAATCGATCCATGTTTTCACACCGAGAGAACGAACAATTTCCTGAATCAGCATGTAATTGGGATTTTTTTCAAAATGCCTGTAGAAGGTGGTCATCTGTTCGTGATCGGCGGGCTTCTCCTCCAGATTCAGCAAAAATTTGAATGCCGTCATTTCTTCGAACATGTTTTGTTCGATGCGGATAATACTCCGTCCCCATTCGTAGGAGACCAGCTTAATGTAAAGCCGTAAAATCATATAAAACAGAAGCTCGCACTGAGCACTATCGGTAAATACCGGCTGCATCGGTTTCTCAAACTCAATTAAAGCATTTTTGGATTCACTTAATTCACTCAAATTTTGTTGTACCGTCTCAAGCAGTGTAACCGGCGTCATCAGATGAAAGCTGTTTCTTTCTGACAGGTCCTTAAACACGGTCAGCAATTCGTCCACTTTTTCATGCTGCTTCCGGGCATTCTCTTCAATCCGCCGCAGCCGGTCAGGTATATCCATGGCCAGACGGCTGGCATATTTCCGGTTAATGGAATCAATCAGACCTAAAACATTATTGATCGGAGCCTTGAGATCGTGGTTTATAATTTCCTTCAGCCTGGCCCTTTGTTCGGTCATGTGGATCATCATCGCCCGTGTGGTTTTGAGTTCGGCCAGGGTGTTCTGCAGATACTTCTCAATTTTATCAAGCCGGGACTGGCGGTTCATGACTGGATCGATGATACGGGGAACCATGGAGAGAAACCTGAGGTCGTTCTCATCAAAATGCATCTCACCCGGGGCAAAAGAAACCATCCAAAGTAAATTTCGGAAGATCCGGATATAGGCAAACTGTGTAGGTTGTTTTCCTGGCAGAATAATAATATCGGGCAAGAGAAGGGCTGGTGTACTGCCAAGTGGACTAACCGGAATAGAATCATAAGGAATACTGAGACGGCTGATATAATGCTCGGAGCGGGCCGGTAGCCTGGTTCGGCTGCGGTAAGAATGAAAAACCAGCTCCTGTCCCTGCTTCTCAAGCACGATGCTTAAATTGAATAAGTGGTTTTCAATAGCCTGGCGGTGCAGATTTTTTATCAGAATAGTCTGCGATTCAAAACTGTTAAACTCGGATAATCCGTCGATAAAAGCATCCGAAGTGTATTGCTTCAACTTCCGGATTTTTGAGTTGCGATTATGCTGAACCCACAGAAATCCAAAAACCAGACTAAGCGTGATCAGTGCCAGAATGGCGACTTCCTGCAGGGCAGTATGATAGGGCTGGCGGATATTTGAAGCATCAAGACCGATCATCAAAGAACCGGAAGCCACATTATGACCGGAAAGTTGGTGTGGGAAGAAAAATATTTCCTGACCGGCAAGCTTAAGGTACTGCGACCGGTCGGCTGAAACCTGAGCGAGTAAACTGGAATCAAGGTGCTGTAGCTTCGAATTCCAGGTACTGTCACAACGCAGCAAAAGAACATCCGGATAGGGTGAAATAGCTTCCCAGATCCGGCCGGTCAACTCCACACCTTCGGCTCCCTCCCTGAAGGCTTTCAATTCGATGGCCTGAATATGATTCTGGAGGATATGGCGGTGGTATTCTTCCGACATTCTTAAAATCTGTCTTGGATAAAAAAAACTAAACAGGGTTAAAATGCCCAGCAAAAGAAGAACATAATAGTAATAGACAGGTATCGATCTGATCCTGGAATCTTGCATTCAATTGCCTTCCTTAGCCGGAATTGTATTCGGAAGCATCTCCGGTACCAGAACCCGCGATAACTTTCTCATCTTCCGGTCTGGGTTTATCCAAATAAAGCTTCTCCGGCAGAAGCCAGGTTACCGCCGGAGAATAAATGCTTTTCTCTATTTCACCCGTTCGAGATATTTCCCATCCCGGGTATCGATGCGCAGAAGTTCACCTTCTTCAATAAATTGTGGCACCTGAACACGGAGACCGGTTTCCATGACTGCCGGTTTATAGGAAGAGGTAATCGTGGCGGTTTTCATGGTCGGTTCTGTTTCGGTTACCCTTAGTTCCACCGTTAAAGGTAATTCCACACCCATCGGGGTGGTATCATGAAAACTTACCTGAACCCTGGTATTGGGTAAAAGGAAGTTGGCATTATCACCTATAAAATTGCGGCTGATCGGAATCTGTTCAAAAGTCTGGTTATCCATAAAATGGAAAAATTCCTCATCATCATAAAGGAATTCCATCTCCCTGTTTTCCAGATCAATTTTCTCCACCGCCTCATCCGGGCGGAATCGGGTTTCGGCATTGGTCCCGGTTTTGACGCTTTTCAGCTTGGCTTGAATTATTGCCTGACCTTTGCCCGGTGTGATATGCATAAATTCCGTGATCAGATAGGGTTCATTATTAAATATGATCATATTGCCTTTTCTTAATTGAATGGCTTTGAGCTTCATTGCTTCTCCTGTTTCTCCATTTTTTCTCTGTAAAGTTGTTCGTCTAATTTAAATTTAAAATTTTTCATCAATGAACGGACACATTTCTGATAATCTTCCTTCTGGAACAGCGCTTTGGTTGCATCCAGCAGCGGAATCAGTTGCCTGGCCGGCTGCCATTTAAGAATGGTATTGGTTCTCAGATCCTTGACGGCACCGGTTTCCACGGCCCAGGAGGCCTTCCCCGTCGGATATTCCTTCAAATCTCTCTGCAAGGCCATTAACCGGGCCTGATCTTCGGGCTGCAGATAATAAAAGACTTTAGAATAAAACAAGGCGTTGTGGTAATGATCCGGAGTATTGATCAGGCCGGCTAACTTAAGCCGCCAGGAAGCGATGATCAAGAGTTCAACCAATTGCGAAGCCATTCCCAGACCGGGATATTCCTGGCCCGGGAGCCGTAACCGGTGTTTGGTAAAGCTGGCTGATGGATTTTGCATGCGCAGCCATTCAATGGCCAGACCCTCAAATTTCTGTCCGTTCAGGGCTGAGGCAAAAGGCATATCGATTACAAAAAATTCCTTTTTAAGTACCAGTTCGACCAACATGTTCTCTTTGGTCTGAGTCTGGTTATAGACCATCAGACGGTGGGTGTAGAGATCAGATGTATCGATCAAAAATTGTATTTCGCTAAAGCCGAGTGCCTTAAAATTTTCATAAATACCATATTTGTGGAAAACAAGTTCGAGGCCTTCCCGCGAATAGTAGCCGAGAAACAGTGTGTTGCCGCGGGCATTGATATTCAGGTTATAAAACAGATCGTCACCAAGCTCGCCGGAAACATGCGCCCTGCGGCGCAGCTGCTCTGTGGTCAGTCTCTGGGCAATCTGCCAGTATTTTCTGGATACTTTCATCACCGCATCCGGTTGGTTAAAGCGTACTCGAGAAAATCAAAATAAATCTGCCAGCTATCCGGCCCGTAACCGCCGCCGGCCAGAACAACCAGGGGCAGTTTCCTGTGGCAAACCCGGTCATAAATATACTTGTTCCGTTGCAGCAACCCGGCCCGGCTCAGCTTCATATCGGCCAGCGTGTCTTTTTCATAAGGGTCGGACCCGGCGATATAAAAAACCATATCCGGCTGAAAACGGTGACAAACCGGGTCCAGCTCACGGTGCAATATTTCAAGATATTCCTCATCTGAACAATGCGAAGAAACAAGAATATCGAGATTGCTTTGACCTTCAATTTCAACCCAGGTATCAGCGTGAATGGAGAACGTAAAAACTTCGGGATCATCCTTAAAATAAAGCAGGTTTCCGTTACCCTGATGATAATCCAGATCGATGATCATGAAGCGGTTCACCCCGTTTGTCCGGCGGTATTTCTCAATAGCAATGGCCACATCGTTTATCACGCAAAAGCCTTCGGCCCGTTCCGGATGGGCATGATGGTAACCGCCGCCCAGGTTAAATACGGCAGTCCTGTTCTGAATGGCAAACTCGGTAGCCAGCAGAGTTCCGCCGGTTACGGCCAGCAAATATTCAAGTATCGAATTGTAAAACGGATTGACATCATCCAGACGGAGAATTTTGGAAAGATAGGCGGCATCCTGTATATCATGAAGATAGGATTCGCTGTGAACCCGGCGCAGATCATCCGCTGCGCAGAGTTCCGGCCGCAGGATGTGACGGCGTTTCAGTTTTTTCTCCTGGATCAGCCGGTCACGGATTTTTTTGTACTTCATCACATCAAAGGCCTGGTGATCGCCGACCGAGGGCAAGCCGTAAATATAATCCACAGAAAAGACCACCCGCGGATACCGGCGGTTAACGAAGGGGAAAATCACGACCGCTCACCCGACCAGTTATGACCGAAATCGGCAATAATCTTGTCCCGTTGTTCTGTCCGGGCCAAAATCTTCATTAATTTCACATAACCGGCTTCAACCGTCATATTGCCCAAATCAACCGCTCCGGCCTGCATGGCACTCTGCCCGCATTCATACAGACTCAGATCGGTGCTGCCATGTGGTGAACTGCTGGCAACCACTACAACAAGGCCTTTGCCCGTCGCTTCGCGGATAAAATTGATCCAGTCCGGCTCAACCGAGGGCAGATTACCGGCACCGAATCCGGTCAGAATCAGAGCTTTCAACCCGGAATCGAGAATGGAACGGACGGCGAAGGTCGGCATGGAAGGCTGAACAGCAATCACCCCAACCCGGGCCGCAAAGCCCGGCCGGTATTCAGTCGGCCCGCCAGGTCGCCACAGATTGGAATTATAAAGGCGTATTTTCAAACCAACTTCGCCCAACTGCGGATAATTTGGTGAATCAAACGCCTCATAGCGGGTGATACTGATTTTTTTAGTGCGGTTGCCGCGCAGTATTTTTGAGCCGAAGACAATAGCCGTTTCCGGAAGCTCCATGGTGGCCAGTTCCACCGCATCGATCAGGTTATTCCGGCCGTCGGAACGGAGTTGGGTCAGGGGAATCTGGGCCCCGGTAAAAATAACCGGTTTAGTCAGGTTATAAAAGGAAAACGAGATGGCGGCGGCTGAGTAAACCATGGTATCCGTGCCATGAATGACCACGAAACCATCAAAATCGTTGTACTGGAGAGAGATACTTTCACCAAGTATTTCCCACTGCCCGATTCCGATATTGGAACTGTCCAGGTTGAAAGGTATTTCCAGAGTCAGATCGGCAATCTTTTTCAGCTCTGGCACCTGATTGATCAGCTCCTTCTGCAGGCTGCCCGGAGCCAGTATCTGATCCGGTTCGGTTGGCATCATGCCAAAGGTTCCGCCGGTGTGCAAAATAAGGATACGCTTTTTGTTCATATTCAAATTAATCTTCATGTCTGCGGTCACAACATCCGAAAGAATATACATTATTTTCGGACCATTCCCGATGAAAATAATGAGAGACCCTGGGCATTGGTCGCAGAGTCCGGGGTTTCTCGACAACATAAAAAAAAGCCCTCCGTACGGACGGGGGGCTTTTTTATTTTCAACAGTTTCCCTATTTGCGTTGCTTCAGAGCAGCCTGGGCAGCAGCCAGCCGGGCAATTGGTACCCGGAACGGTGAACAACTGACGTAATTCAAACCAATTTTATTGCAGAATTCGACGGAAGCCGGATCACCGCCATGCTCACCGCAGATACCAACCTTCAGGTCTTTTCTGGTTGAACGGCCTTTCTGAACTGCCATCTCAACTAACTGACCAACCCCGCTCTGATCCAGAGTCTGGAACGGATCGGAAGGCAAAATACCCTTGTCATCATATTCCTTCAGAAATTTACCGGCATCATCCCGGCTAAAACCAAAAGTCATCTGGGTCAGATCGTTGGTTCCAAAGGAGAAGAACTGGGCTTCTTCGGCAATCAGATCGGCGGTCAGGGCTGCCCGGGGAATTTCAATCATAGTTCCGACCAGGTAATCAACTTTTACACCGGTTTCAGCAATCACTTTTTCCGCAGTATCAACGACAACCTTTTTCTGATTAGCCAGTTCGGCTTTGGTTCCGACCAATGGAATCATGATTTCCGGGTATACTTTTACGCCTTCTTTGGTTAACTGACAGGCCGCTTCCATTATCGCCCGGGCCTGCATTTCGGTTATTTCGGGATAGGTGATACCCAAACGGCAGCCGCGGTGACCAAGCATCGGGTTAAACTCGTGCAACGAATCTACCTTTGCTTTCACTTCTTTCAGGGTTAGACCCATCTGATCGGCCATTTCCTGCTGATTGCCATCTTCGTGCGGCAGAAATTCATGCAGCGGCGGATCAAGGGTACGCACCGTAACCGGCAGGTCGTGCATGGCCTTGAAAATACCATAAAAGTCATCGCGCTGATAAGGCAGAAGCTTTTGCAGCGCCTTGCGCCGGCCGGCTTCATCATCGGCCAGAATCATTTCACGGACAGCGATAATCCGGTCACCTTCAAAGAACATGTGTTCTGTCCGGCACAGACCGATGCCTTCGGCACCGAATTTCCGGGCAACTTCGCTGTCGTGCGGAGTATCGGCGTTGGTACGCACCTTCATGGTCCGGATTTCATCAGCCCAGCTCATCAGCTTGCCGAAATTACCGGAAAGTTCCGGCTGAGTGGTCGGCACTTTGCCTTCAATCACCTGTCCGGCCGAACCATCCAGAGAAATCCAGTCACCTTCGGTAAACGATTTACCGCCGGCTTTCATTGTTTTTTCTTTGTAATTGATTTCGAGACCGCCAACACCGGCTACACAGCAGGTACCCATGCCGCGGGCCACGACTGCTGCATGCGAAGTCATTCCGCCGCGGGCGGTCAGTATGCCGCTGGCCACATTCATACCGCCAATATCTTCCGGTGAAGTTTCGATACGGACTAAAATCACTTTTTCGCCCCGGGCTGACCAGGCTTCGGCATCATCGGCATGGAAAACAATACGGCCGGTAGCGGCGCCGGGCGATGCAGGCAGACCTTTGGCAATCACGGTTTTGGCCGCTTTCGGGTCAAACGTCGGGTGCAGAAGCTGATCGAGCTGTTTCGGATCGACGCGCAGAACAGCCTGTTCTTTGCTGATTAGTCCTTCGTCCATCATTTCCACGGCGATGCGGACGGCTGCTGCTGCGGTTCTCTTCCCGTTGCGGGTCTGCAGCATCCACAATTTGCCGCGTTGGATAGTGAATTCAATATCCTGCATATCCTTATAATGCAGTTCCAGGTTCTTATAGATTTTTTCAAGTTCAGCGTAGGCGACCGGCATCATTTCATGCAGGGTTTTCTGACCAGCCTCACTGCGTGTACCTTCATTTACCGGCTGCGGGGTGCGGATTCCGGCTACGACATCCTCGCCCTGAGCGTTGATCAGATATTCACCGTAAAAAATATGTTCGCCGGTGGCCGGGTTGCGGGTAAAAGCCACACCCGTGGCGCAGTCATCGCCCATATTGCCAAAAACCATGGCTTGCACATTGACCGCAGTACCCCAGTTGGCCGGGATATTATTCAGTTTGCGGTAAGTCAGGGCACGCTGATTATTCCAGGAACCAAAGACCGCGCTGACCGCACCCCATAACTGTTCCCATGGGTCGGTCGGGAAATCCTTGCCGGTCCGTTTTTTAATTTCAGCTTTAAACAATTCAACCAGTTTTTTCAGATCCTGTGCTGAAAGATCGTTATCATTTTTAACACCTTTTTCTTCCTTGACCTGATCCATGATAATTTCAAAAGGATCTTCTTCTTCCTTGGACTCTGGTTTGAGACCCATAACCACATCACCATACATCTGGACAAAGCGGCGGTAGGAATCCCAGCCGAAGCGCTCATTGCCGGACTGATTGATAATGCCTTGTACGGTCTGATCGTTCAGACCGAGATTGAGAACCGTATCCATCATCCCCGGCATGGAAGCGGGTGCACCGGAACGGACCGAAACCAGCAACGGGTTTTTGGTGTCGCCGAAAACAGCATCCATCATTTTTTCGATATGGGCCACACCCTGTTTGACCTGGTTTTGTACCTCTGCGGAATATTGCCCCTTGTTTTCATAGAAAGCAGTACATACTTCAGTGGATATTGTGAATCCGGCGGGAACCGGGATGCCCAGATTTGACATCTCGGCCAGGTTGGCACCTTTACCTCCGAGCAGCAGTTTCATATCGGCTTTGCCGTCCGATTTTCCTGCACCGAATTTAAAAACAAATTGATTAGCCATTCATTTCCTCCATAGGCGAATTTTGTTGTTAGCCTGATTTCAAAAGATCGTATTTCAAAAGGTCGCAATATAGAAGTGACCCAAAATTATGTCAAATACTAAAAAAAACAGGCTTTGCTGCGGTTGACTATTTCCAGCCTCCGGGTTAATTTTTTGTTAAGCGCATATAACAAGTGTCAATAACGGCTGATGTCATGGAAAAAAACCGCCTGTTCGATCTTCTGCCCGGCGAAGAAGCAATTATCGAAAGTATAGACGAAACCCTGGAAGGATCAGAACGATTACGGGAGATGGGACTAAGTGACGGGGCCAGGCTAAGGGTTATAAAATTTGCCCCTTTCGGCGATCCCATGGAAATCAAAATCCGTGGCTTTTATCTGTCCATCCGTAAATCCATGGCCAAACAAATACAGGTCCGTCGCCAGCCGCAGCTTCAAAACAGGGACGGCAGTGAAATCTGATTCAAATATATCTCCGCATCCGGCTTCAAACTGGGTGGCCATTTTCGGCAACCCGAACTGTGGTAAAACCGCCCTGTTCAACCGTCTGACCGGCCTGCATCATAAAGTTGGCAATTATCCCGGTGTTACCGTCGAACGGAAATCGGGTCAGCTGCGCGGCACTTCCATTGAAATCCGTGACTACCCGGGCACTTACAGCCTCTATGCCAAAAGCCTTGATGAGAAAATCGTGACCGATGCCGTTCATGCCTGGCGCTCAACAGCAGATCGGCCGAAAGCGGTTATTGTCGTCCTCGATGCCACCAATCTCAGCCGTAATATTTATCTTTCTCTGCAGATTCTGGACTGGAATCTGCCAACCATTATTGTTCTTAATATGATGGATGAGGTAGCCCGTAAAAATATCCGCATCGATATGCCCGGGTTACAGCATCATTTGCGGGCCTACCGGGTAATTCCGGCTTCTGCAAAAACCGGCGAGGGTATTTCAGCGATTATCGAGGCGGTGAAAAATGTACCGCCGGCAAAGGAGAATATTGAGCGTCAGCCGCGGCTGATTGAAATTGAACGCTATATTCATCCGCTGCGTCCATTGATTGAGTTTTTGGAGGAAAGAGAAGAACAGATAGGACATAATACCACGCTGGAAGCACTTAGCCTGATCAGTGATTTTCGCCATATCAATTACCTGAAAGATGTACTGACAAAAGAAGATTTCCGGCGCATGAAAGCCCTGCTGGATGAGGCCAAACTGCATTTTGATGAGCATAAAATTCCCTACCGGGCATTAGAGCAGGCCTCCCGTTTTGCCTTTATCGATATGTTTATTGCCCCGGTCATCGGCGAGGAGAAAATTTCCCGGCGCAGCCGGTCGGAAAAGGCCGACCGCATTCTGACCCACCGCTTCTTCGGTCCGCTGCTTATGATTGGTTTCCTGGCCTTTATTTTTAATGCCATTTTCAGCTGGGCCGAATACCCGATGAATCTGATTGAAAACCTGACCAACCTGCTGGCCGGTCTGGGTCAGACCAGCCTGCCGGACGGCCCGCTGAAAAGCCTGTTGCTCGATGGCGTGCTGGCCGGCGTAGGCAGTGTCCTGGTCTTCTTCCCCCAGATTCTGCTGCTGGTCTTTTTTCTGGCCATTCTCGAAGACAGCGGCTATATGTCGCGCATGGCCTTTATGATGGACCGGGTACTGCATAAAATCGGGCTGCACGGAAGATCGGTTTTGCCGCTGCTCAGCGGTTTTGCCTGCGCTATCCCGGCTGTTATGTCCACCCGTACCATTGAAAACTGGCGTGACCGGTTGATCACCATTTTGATTACCCCGCTGATGAGCTGCAGCGCCCGGCTGCCGGTTTATATCCTGCTGATTGCCGCTTTTATCCCGGACCGGCTGCTGCTCGGTTTCGTTTCGCTGCAGGGTCTGGCCCTGATGGGTATTTATTTTCTGGGTATGTTCACCGCTATTTTTGTGGCCCTGATTCTAAAGAAGGTATTCCGCGGCATGCCGTCGCCGCCACTGACCATGGAACTGCCGCCCTATCGCCTGCCCATGATGCGCTCCGTAGCCTGGCAATTGATCGACCGGGCCAAATCGTTTTTACAGACTGCCGGCAGTATCATCCTGGCTATTTCCATTTTACTTTGGTTTATGGCCAGTTATCCCACAGCAGATGAAACACTGAATCTTTCACCGGCCCAAAAAATTGAACACAGTTTCGCCGGCCGACTGGGCAAAGCCATCGAGCCGGTGATCCGGCCCCTGGGCTATGACTGGAAAATCGGTATCGGTCTGATTACTTCGTTTGCGGCCCGTGAAGTGGTGGTCAGTACGCTTTCCACCCTGTACAATCTCAGTGCCGACGGGGGGAGCTCTTCCGGATTGATTGCCGCCATGCAAAACGACAAGCACCCGGACGGTACACCGGTTTTCACCCTGCTGACCGCACTTTCGCTGTTAGTATTTTTCGCCTATGCCGCCCAATGTATGGCTACTTTTGCCATCATTAAAAAAGAAACCAATAGTTGGCGCTGGCCTCTGCTCATGGTCAGCTACATGACAGTACTGGCTTATGTCAGCGCCCTGGCCACCTACCAGGTCGGCAAACTGATCGGATTCGAATAATGTTTGAAATGATTATCATTTATATCATCATTTTTATTTCTTTATGGTATACAATCCGCCACCTGTACCGCGAATTAACAAAGTCTCCGGAACAGGGCTGCCAGACCTGTACCATTCACCGCCACCAATTGCACCGAAGGAAGTCGTAATTGGGAATTGGAAACCCGGAATAACAGCTGCGGGTTGTCATGCTGATCCCGCCTTGCGGGAGAAGCATCCCATCGGTGAAGAAGCCAGTTTTTCCGTCTTCTGTCTTCCCTGTTCTCCTGTCAATTTTTTTTAGCCACCGATTGACACCGATACACACCGATTGGAATTGGAAATTGAAGAAACAGTATTTTCCTTTTCTCCGTTATCTCTGCTAACTCTGTGTTAAAAGTCTTAGCTACCGATTCACGCTGATACCGACCATCGGCCAAGTCATAAAGTAAGGATGGTATTTTGGGAATAGGCAAATTTTTAGCGTGAAATTTTCCCGGCGAATGGTTTGCCGAATAGTAAATTTTTGACATTTTCTTATTTAATCTATCCGGGTGACATGAGTCACAATTGACATTTTCGTAAATGGCCAATTTCCAACCGCTTATAATTGGCTGAGCAGTACAATATTTAAGATATTACAAATAAAAGTCTCGCAGACCAGGGGTGGCATGCCGGATTGCTCTGTTATCGTTGAACACGAAATATTTTTTAAAATCTATAATGACACTCCTTTAAAAAATCAAAATCCGGGCGATGGTTTAACAGATAGGGCATATTTCTAAACTTTTGTTGAACCGATATGCACAGACACTTAAAACTCATTTTTAGAGGCCGGCAATTTATAAAATCTTACAGAAATACGCTCCTTTCCTGAAAAGCGTGTATGGAAAAATCATGGCCGTAAATAGCCCGAACCGCTCATTCCATTTGAATAACAGAGGACAAAATGGCTAATTCATCAACTGATTTTTTAAATCCAAATTTTTCCCCGAAAACACTGGTTGAGTTAGTGCGCTGGCGGGCTAAGACCATGCCTGATCAGCGGGCCTATACTTACCTGAAAGATGGTGAAGAGAAGGAAATCAGAATAACATATGCCGAAATTGACCGCCGGGCCCGGGCCATCGCCTCCTATTTGCAGGATAAAGGTTTGACTGGTGAACGGGCTTTGTTGCTTTATCCTCCCGGTCTCGACTATCTGATCGGCTTTTTTGGTTGTCTTTATGCAGGCGTAATTGCAGTCCCCGCTTATCCGCCCGACCCTAACCGGCTCAACCGTACCCTGCCCCGCCTTCAGTCTATTGTCAGAGATGCCGGAGCAACCGTAGCGCTGACCACCGATTCAATACTTTATATGATCAAAATGTTGCGGGTTGGTACTAAACTTTCTGATACCCTGGAAAAATTACCCTTGTTACGCCGCTTTCAATCAACCTTAAAAAATTTTTCACCAGCCGGGAAGGTTGTGGCCAATTCATCAGAATTAACCGATCTGCAGTGGATATCGACTGATTCTGTGCCGGCAGGCTTAGCTGCGGATTGGTCTCAGCCAAAAATAAACGGTGATTCTATTGCCTTTCTGCAATATACCTCGGGATCAACCGGAACGCCGAAAGGCGTAATGCTGACCCACACCAATCTGCTTATTAATTCGGCCCAGATTTTTGAAGCATTCGGGTATTTAGAAAACTCCGAGGGCGTGATCTGGTTGCCCATTTATCACGATATGGGTCTTATCGGTGGTATATTACAGCCATTATACGCCGGTTTGCCAGCTACGCTGCTCTCACCCATTCATTTTTTACAGCGGCCGATGCGCTGGCTTGAAGCTATTTCCCGCATTAAAGACAAGCCGATCATCAGCGGCGGCCCAAATTTTTCCTATGATCTTTGTATAAAAAAAGCCTCCCCGCAACAAATTTCACAGCTTGATTTAAGTAATTGGCATGTGGCTTTTAGCGGCGCCGAACCGGTCCGTGCCCAAACAATTGAGCGTTTCAGCGAAATTTTCAAACCGGCCGGTTTTCGTAAAGAAGCCTTTTTCCCCTGTTATGGACTGGCTGAGGCTACTCTTTTTGTTACCGGCTGTGATCCAAAGACGCCTCCTTCAGTCTGTCATGTTGATTCAAATGCTCTTAGCAAGGGTCGGGTCGTTGAGTTGGCTAAAACTCAGGAGAACGCCCTGAGTATGGTCAGTTGTGGACATACCCCATTCGAACAGCAGGTTGTGATCGTTAACCCCGAGAGCAAACAAGAATGTCAGACCGGTGAGATTGGCGAGATTTGGGTTAAGGGGCCAAATATTTCACAGGGTTATTGGAAACGGCAGTCGGAAAACGTCGAAACTTTTCAGGCCCGCCTGGCCGGAAGCGGAGATGGACCCTTCCTGCGTACCGGCGACTTAGGTTTTATGCGCGGACAGGAATTATATATAGCCGGCCGTCTAAAGGATTTAATCATTGTCCGGGGCCGAAATTACTATCCCCAGGATATCGAATTCACCGTCGAAAATTGCCATGGGGAAATCCGCCCCGGTTGTAGTGCCGCATTCTCGATTGAGGAAGAGAATAATGAGCATCTGATCGTTGTCGCCGAATTGCGCAATATAAAAAATATTGATTTCGACCAGATCACAAACATCATTCGCCAGACCATAACGGAGACCTTTGATATCTCCCCCCGTTCAATTGTACTGATCCGCCCACGGACCATTTCCAAGACTTCCAGCGGGAAAATTCAGCGTCATCATACCCGGCAGGAATTTCTGGAAGGAAAACTAAACTTACTGCACGAATGGCATATCCATCAGGATTTCAAACTTCCTCCGCTTCAGACGGAGATACCCGAATCATTCGAGCTTCCTGTTCTGGATGAACCTTTTAAAGAGTTTAAAACAAAAGAAACAGTTTTAAAAACTGAAGCCATTGTCACGATTGAACACTGGTTGGTCAACCATTTGGCTGAAGCTCTGGGGGTGAAAACCAATCAAATCGACAGCCGTCAGCCATTTTCCACCTATGGCCTGGATTCTGCTCAGGCCATTGGTATGGTTGGAGAATTGGAAGTCTGGCTGGATCGGTCATTATCCCCTACGGTGATCTGGGATTATCCCAATATTGAAGCACTGGCCATCCATCTGGGAACAGAAGGCGTGCCGCCACCAAGGGAGGAAGCAGTCTCTGAACGCCCGGCCCTGGAGAACGAAGCGATTGCCATTATCGGTTATAGTCTGCGCCTGCCCGGTGCCAATGATACCGGGGAGTTCTGGCAAAACCTGGTCAATGGAATTGACTCAATCCGTGAGGTGCCGGCCGAGCGCTGGAACGTGGCTGATTTCTATGATCCCAACCCCGGAACACCGGGCAAAATGGTCACCCGCTGGGGCGGTTTTCTATCTGATGTTGATAAATTTGATGCTAATTTTTTTGGCATATCGCCGCGTGAAGCCACCCATATCGATCCCCAGCAGCGCTTGTTGCTGGAAGTGACCTGGGAGGCTTTTGAGAACGCCGGTCTGACCTGGTCTTCGATCAGCAATCAACCGGTTGGTGTTTTTGTCGGTATCAGCGGCTCCGATTATTCCCGGCTGCAAAGCGGCGATTTTAACCGCCTTGATGCCTATTCAGGCACTGGTAATGCTTTCAGCATCGCTGCCAACCGAATTTCTTATGTTTTTGATCTGAAAGGGCCAAGTTTCCCGGTTGATACCGCCTGTTCATCCTCTCTGGTCTCCGTGCATAATGCCGTTACCAGTTTACGGCGCGGCGAATCGTCGATGGCCGTAGCTGCCGGAGTTAACCTGATTTTAGCGCCGGATATAACCATTACTTTTTCCCAGGCCCGGATGATGGCCCCCGATGGACGCTGTAAAACCTTTGATGACAACGCCGATGGTTATGTACGCGGCGAAGGTGTGGGAGTGGTGATTCTCAAACGTTTGTCCGATGCGATCAGGGACGGTGATAAGATCCGGGCCGTAATTCGCGGCTCAGCCATCAATCAGGATGGACGCAGCAATGGTATTACCGCACCAAACGGTCTGGCCCAACAAGCCGTGCTGCGTCTGGCGCTGAAAGATGCCCGGCTTTCGGCTAACCAGGTTGGATATTTTGAAGCTCACGGAACGGGTACCAGTTTGGGAGACCCGATTGAAGTTAATGCCATGAAAGCCGTTATGGCTGTAGGCCGGAGCGATGAACAACCCCTGATTCTGGGTTCAGTTAAAACAAATATCGGACATCTGGAATCTGCTGCCGGAATTGCCGGCTTGATCAAAACTACCCTGACGCTGGAGCATGAGTTCATCCCCCGGATTCTGCATTATAAAAAACTTAATAAACTGATAAAGCTGGAGGACAGCAATATTATCATTGCCAGCGCAGACACGGAATGGCGGCGCGGCCAATCTCCACGTTTTGCAGGGGTTAGTGCCTATGGATTTGGCGGCGCGAATGCCCATTTAGTATTGCAGGAAGCTCCGCAGATTGAAAAATTATTGGCTGACCGCCAAATTCCTGAAAATCTCAACCCTTTGATATTGCCTGTTAGCGCTCATCAGCCGGAAGCTCTGAATGCCCTGGCCGAAAGGTATGCCCATTTTCTGGAAAGCAATCCCGCTGCGGATACTGGAAATTTAATCGATATGATTTATTCCGCCTCCGTTCGGCGCAGCCATTATGAGGAACGGGCCGCAGTAATTGGTCAGAACCGGACTGAAATAATCGAGTCACTTCAGGCTCTGGCTCATGGTCAGACACCAACGACTGTTGTTCGAGGCTTCAAAATTCCAAATTCCGCCAATCAAATAGTTTTTGTTTTTTCGGGTCAGGGACCGCAGTGGTTTGCTATGGGACGTCAGTTGATGGAAAATGAGCCCGTTTATCGTCAGACCATTGAGGAAATTGGCACCCTTCTGCAGGAATACGCTTCATGGTCCTTGCCCGAAGAATTAAAGCGCAACGAAGAGACGACAAAGGTTTCCGAAACGGAAATTGCCCAGCCGGCCATTTTCGCCATGCAGGTAGCACTGACCCGCTTATGGGCGGAAAAAGGAATCCGCCCGGCGGCTGTGGTTGGTCATAGTGTTGGTGAAGTTGCCGCCGCTTATATCTCCGGAACACTATCACTGCCGGACGCAGTAAAGGTAATTTATCACCGCAGCAGGTTGATGCAGAAAGCCACCGGTTTCGGGCGAATGGCTTCGGTTGAACTGCCTCTCGAAGAAACAGCACAAGCGATTAACGAATTTGAAGGTAAACTTGCACTTGGCGCTCATAACAGTCCGACCAATACCGTTATTTCAGGTGAGCCTGAGGCCATGCAACTGGCGGTGAAAAAACTGGAAGCCAAAGGTGTCTTTGTCCGCGAGTTGAAAGTGAATTATGCCTTTCACAGTCAGCAGATGGATGCTTTTAAAGCAGAGTTGATCGATTCTTTACAAGGCATCGAAGTAAGAAAACCAGAAATTCCGGTTTATTCCACCGTCAGTGGCAAAATAAGTACGGCTTCTGATTTCAATCCCGAATACTGGGCTGAGAACATCCGTCAGCGGGTACAATTTGCCGAAGCCACCGCCAATATGATTGATGACGGATACCAGATTTTCCTTGAATTAGCGCCGCATCCGGTACTTTCCGCCGCATTGGGACAATGTCTGCGCGGCAAAAACATCAAAGGGCATATACTGACTACAGTCCGGCGCAAAGAAGATGAATTAAGGCAAATGGCTATTACCCTGGCCAGTTTGTATACGCTGGGCTTGTCACCGGAATGGGAAAAACTATTGCCGGTAAAAGGCCGTTTTATCCCGCTGCCGGCATTACCCTGGCAAAAAGGCAGTTACTGGTTTGATTTAAAGGGTAAGGGGCCGGAAGCAGCTCCGCTCTACCGCCGTCCGGCAACAGGTGAAATCAACGGTCATCCCCTGCTGGGTCAGCGCCGACACGCACCGCTGAATCCCGGTAAACATTATTGGGAGACGGAAATCAACTCCGAAATTCTGCCTTTCCTGCAAGATCATAAAGTGCAGGATTCCGTCGTATTACCAGCCACCGGTTATCTGGAAATGGCCTTGGCTGCCGCCGCTGAGATAAACGGGCAGGCCGTGCTCGGGCTGCAGGATGTGGCCATATACCGCGCCCTGTTTTTACCGGAAGAAAAAGGTATCCGGACACAAATGGTCGTCACACCATACACCTCTGCTCTGGCTTCTTTCCAGATTTTTGCTCTGTCCGATGACGGCAGCGATAAATCCGTCTGGAATATGCATAGTATGGGTTTGATTCAATCTGCGGCTCAGGCGGCGAATGGCAAACCGGATTATTTATTGGAAGATCTCCGGAAACGCTGTAACCAGAACCTGGCGGTAGGAGATTTTTATGAAAAATTAAAGCAGCGCGGTCTGCAATACGGACAGCACTTTCAGGGTGTGCAGGAGCTGTTCGGCGGAACGAATGAAGCCCTGGGCCGGGTTGTTCTAAATGATGAAGCGACCCGGGACTCAGCCCATTACCAGATTCACCCGGCGCTGTTGGACGCCTGTTTCCACGTGCTTTCGGCAGCTATTCCGGCAGAAATGCAAAATGAATCGCAGGACACTTATATGCCGGTTGCGATAAAAGAAATGAAAATCTACGGAGCCGTCGAAAAAGAATTATGGAGTTATGCCCGCTTTGACCAGAATCTGGATGCTGAGGCGGAAGCCCTGTTTGGTAACATTATCATTTTTGATGCCCAACAAAACCTTCTCGTCGAAATCAACGGTTTAAAATTGCAGCGTCTGGGTCAGCGCCGGGAGGCCGACCTGAGTGACTTTTTTTATAAACTTGACTGGCAGGAGGCACCTGCCGCAAAAACAGAAAACGCTGCCCTGCCTGCCGGGAAGAGCGGCAGCTGGCTTATTTTTGCCGACCAGAGCGGAGAGGCATTAAAATTAGCCGAACAATTATCAACCCGGAATGATCACATTATTCTGACTCAACCAGGGTCTGATTTTAAGCATATCAGCGATAGCCAATTTGAAGTTGATCCATCCAAACCGGAAGATTTTGCGCAATTAATTCAGACGGTCAGCGGAGATAACTATCCTCCGCTGAAGGGCATCCTTCACTTCTGGGCGCTGGACAGCCAAACCGATTCCGAAGCTACAATTACAGAACTGTCCCACCTTATGCATCACCAGCTGGGCAGTTCCTTATTCCTGGCCCAGGCCGTTTCCGCTGCTTCAAAGCTGAGAAAGCCACATCTCTATTATATCACACGTGGTTTATTCAACCTGACTGGCAGCAATAAGGAAATAAATCTCTTCCAGGCCCCGCTTTGGGGACTGGGCCGGGTGATCAGCTCTGAAAACCCGGATTTGATCTGTGTAAAAATCGATTTGCCGCTGGCTGAGACCGGGCAGGAAACAACCGCTCTGTTAAGTGAAATTGATCAACCAGACCGGGAGAATCAGATCGCCTGGCGTGATGGCCGGCGTTATGCTCTGCGCCTTGTCCGCAGCCGCGAAGATTATCGGGCCGACGAAACAGCGGAGATGGAAAATCAGCAATTATTAGAAGTTCCTGAACAACCCTTCACCTTAGATATTCCCACACCGGGTGTGCTCACGGCGCTGCGCTTTAAAACCGTACCACGACCAGCACCAGAAAATGGTCAGGTCGAAATTGAAGTCCAAGCCACTGGTTTGAACTTTCGCGATGTACTTATGGCGCTGGGTCTCTATCCGGGCGATCCTATACCCCTGGGTTCCGAATGTTCAGGAATCATCAGCCGGGTCGGACCGGGGGTCAGCGATTTAAAAGCAGGCGATGCTGTTCTGGCCGTGGCCCCGAATACTTTTGGGAAATATGTCTGCACCCTGGCCAATCTGGTGGTGCCCAAACCAGAAACACTACCTTTTGAAGAGGGCGCGACCATACCCATTACGTTTCTGACGGCTTATTATGCTCTGGTTTATCTTGGCCGCCTTCAGAAAGGGGAAAGAATTCTGATTCATGCCGGAGCCGGCGGCGTTGGTCAGGCCGCGATCCAGATTGCCCAAATGATTGGCGCTGAAATTTTTACCACAGCCGGAAGCGCCGAAAAACAGGAATACCTGAGGCAGATGAATATTCCTCACATCCTGAATTCCAGAACGTTGGATTTTGCCGATGATATCATGGCCATCACCGGCGGAGAAGGCGTCGATATGGTGCTGAATTCACTGGCTGGTGAATTTATACCGCGCAGTCTGGCCTTGCTTAAACCTTACGGCAGATTTCTGGAAATTGGTAAGACCGATATTTACCAAAATTCACAAATGGATTTATATCCCTTCCGCCGTAACCTGTCCTATTTTGCCATCGACCTTGATCTGGTGCTGCGTGACAAACCACTGCTCGGGCGCCAGTTATTTCTTGAACTTATCGCCCATTTTAATGATGGTAAACTTAAAGCGCTGCCCTTAACCAATTTCAGCGCCGCTGATACCGTAAAAGCGTTTCGCTATATGGCTCAACGCAAGAATATTGGTAAAGTAGTCGTCTCGATGAAGTTGCCGGCCCGGGATAAGGTGGAAGACAATGCCCCGGAAATAAAAGGCATCCGTCCCGATGTCACCTATCTGATTACCGGTGGTCTGGGCTCTTTAGGGTTAGTGATTGCTGAATGGCTGGCCAGCCACGGCGCCCGGCATTTAGTCCTGCTGACACACAGCGGTCGCCGGGAAAACGTCAAAGCTAAAATCGAATCCTTACAGGAGCAGGGTGTCCAGGTAGTTATTGCCCGTGGTAATGTGTCCGATTTTGCAGAAATGGAACTCATCTTTAAAGACATCAGCGAGAAAATGCCTGACTTAAAAGGCATTTTCCATCTGGCCGGTGTGCTGGATGACGGCCCCATAAGCAGCATGAGCTGGGCACAATTTGAACGCGTCCTTTTACCAAAAATCCAGGGCAGTTGGGTGCTTCATCAATTGAGCCGGTCGCTAAACCTTGATTTCTTCAGTCTTTTTTCCTCCGTAGCGGCGATAACGGGTAACCCCGGGCAGGCCAATTATGCCGCGGCCAATATATTTCTCGATCATCTGGCAACGTACCGACGGTCGCAGGGTTTGCCGGGACAGTCGATTAACTGGGGCTTTTGGGAAAACCTGGGTATGACGGCTGAAGATAAGAATAACAAGAAAGTCAGGGGTTCACGGTTGATCAAACAGACCCAGGGTCTTCAGATTTTAGACCGTCTGATCAACCGGGATATCGGGCAGACCGCTGTCACTCCCGTTGTTTGGCCCGAGCTATTGGAACCATACACAAAAGAAACCATCCCGCCGCTGTATCTTATGTTTGCGGATCAGAAAGTTGAAAAAGCGGTAAAAAGCAGCGCCACCGGAAAGAAAATTACCGCCGGACAACTCAGACCGCTGCCAGCCGCCGATCGCCTAAACCTGGTGGCCGAATTCCTGCGTCAGGAAATTGCCCGTATTCTGGGAGTCTCTGCAGCAAAACTGGAGTTGGATAAGCCGTTGAATACCATGGGCATCGACTCCCTGCTGGCCATAGAGCTGAAAAACAGCGTTGAGTCGCGCCTGGATGTTAACCTGCCCATTGCCACTCTGCTTGAAGGTCCGCCTATTTTAGTTATGGCTGCTGATATGGTGGAACAACTGGTCAGTGCACCTGCAGAAGAAGCTGAAAAAAGCACACTTCAGGAAATTGATGAAACCCAACATCCACTAACTTTTGGCCAGCGCGCCATGTGGTTTCAGCATCAACTGGCGCCAGCCAGTATTTATAATCAGGTTTATGCCGTGCATATACCAGACAAGCTGGATATTGATCGCCTGCGGCAGGCCATAGACCTGATGAGCCGGCGTCATGAATCGCTGCGGACAAATTTTATTACCAGAAACGGCAAACCGGAACGCATCGTCCATGACCAGCCACAGGAAATATTGCACATCGTCGATTCCGCCGGCAAAACGGATGCTGAAATAAATGAGCTGATGTATGAACAAATCAACCGGCCATTTAACCTGGAGAGCGATACCCTGTCCCGTGTCATTATGTTTTCCCGAAATGAAAATGATCATACGTTTTTATTTGTTGGTCATCATATTATTTCGGATATGTGGTCACTGGCCATATTTATGTACGAATTAAACCAGATTTACAGTAAGGGCGAAAAAGCTGAACTTGCACCACTTGTGTTCACATACAGCGATTACGTGAAACAGCAGAACCGCCAATTAACCGGCGCTATCGGCCGCCGCCATGAGAAATACTGGCTGGAACAGTTGAAAGGTGATCTGCCT
>DYOS01000259.1 GCA_020720405.1 Caldithrix sp.
AGATGCCGATCCCGCATGGGCGGGATCGGCTGACAACCTGGACTTACCGTAGCGACGAAGAATCTCAATTATCTTCTGTAACTCACTCCGCTCTCCAAAGTGAGGGGTGCATCGGCTTTCTTAATCCGTAACCTTTATCAGCAAATCTTTCACCGCGGCTTTATGAACGGTAAAACTGAGCATCTTCAGTTTTATAAAATCATCCCGGAAAAAATAATAACCTTTGCATTGACCATAGGTGCCGCTGGCGCCGGAATCCTTAATCAGGTACCAGTCGTGGCCGCCCTTTTGGGTATAACCAACCAGATGCAGACCGTGATCATCGGTGGTGGTATTGTTGTAAATACGGAGTTCCCGTGAGGACTGGTTAATGGCTTCCTGCGGAATATCCCAGGGTACGATAATGGCGATGTCCTCCCAGCCGTACTTGCCCGGTTCGCTGACATCCCCACCAATGGCGATGGTATAACCGCTGCGCACGGCATTTTTGATGGCCTTATAAAAATCATCCAGCGGCACATTGACATAATCTGTGGAATGCCACCAGTTATCACGCACCTCCAGCTCGGCATGATTAAAAAATGGAAATTTCATGGTTGACATAAAATCCACATACTCGTCTGTTTTAAGCTGGCAAACTTCATCGCGGAAGGATTGGGGTGTATAGCTTTTCCCTTCGTAAACGAAGGAAGCCGGTGGTACGCCGATATATTTGTTGAGAATTTCCTTAATTGTGGAGATAGCAATCTGTTCATCCCAGTAATTATGTTCTTTCAGAAATAGCAGGTAATCATACATCTCCGCCTTTAGCGCGCCATGGCTGTGTTTTGTTCGGCCATTGATCAGACCGGTATACTGATCGAATGGGACGATTCCATATTGACCGATGCGCCGGACGGCGGCATTGGATTCGGAGCCTTCATCAAAGACCGAGTTACCCTTTTCCTGAATAAAACGGCGCGCTTTTTCGACATACTCCCAATAAACCACATACATTTCGGCAAGTTTAATTTTACGGCCATTGAGGCGGTATATCTCCGATTCGAAAAACGAGAGCGTTGAATAGGACCAGCAGGTGCCGGTGGTGTCCTGGCGAACCGGGTCGTTATGCGTCAGTGCATTTTTAAAATCGGCCAGGGTTGGTTTTTTTATTTTTGAAAAGTCCGCCGAGAGGAATTGCTGATCTTTATCCCAGATAAATTTAGTCTGATATTCAGCCTTATCCTGGGCAGTGAGCAGTGCCGG
>DYOS01000145.1 GCA_020720405.1 Caldithrix sp.
AGCATTGTTTAACATTTTCGACCAGGTTTAATCTTTAACAAACAATGCTTCGCCCGTACCAGATATCGTCCCTTCTTATTTCTTATTTCTTATTTCGTCTATTCTCCGGCAAATCCGTTCGGCCTGGTTTTGGGTCAGTTCGGCATACATGGGCAGGCAAATAACCCGGCCGGCTGCTGCTTCGGCCACGGGCAGATTTTCCGGCGCCGCTGATGGCAATCCACGGTACATGGGGAAATGGCTGATCAACGGATAAAAATAACGACGAACAAATATCTCATCGGCCTTTAGAAAAGTGTACAGTTCATCCCGGCTGCAGCCAAACCGGCTGTCATCAATAAAAATGGGAAAATAGGCGTAATTATGTTCAACCCCGGGGAAATCCGGCAGAAAACTCAAACCGGAAATTCCGGCCAGACGCTCCCGGTACAGGGTGGCAATATTTTCCCGGCGCCGGCGCCGTTCTTCCACATACTTCAACTGGATCAGACCGAGGGCGGCCTGCATCTCATTCATCTTGCCGTTGATGCCGGGTGCCATCACCGTTACTTCATCGGCAAAGCCGAAATTTTTCAGGAAGTCGATGCGGTTTTTCAGCTTCTCATCGTTGGTTACAATGGCCCCGCCTTCCATGGTTGTAAAAACCTTGGTGGCGTGAAAACTGAGCACCGACAGGTCACCATAATTCAGCACGGAATTCTGGCCGGTTTTCACCCCAAAGGCATGGGCAGCGTCATAAATAACTTTCAAACCATAGGTGTCGGCGATGCGGCCTATTTTATCGACTGCACAGGGGTTGCCATAGACATGGACCGGCATAATGGCTGAGGTTTGCGGGGTAATCAGCGCTTCAATTTTTGACGGATCAAGATTTAAAGTAGCCGGATCAACATCGCAGAAAACCGGTTTGATGCCGTTCCAGCTCAGGGCGTGGGTGGTCGCTACAAAACTGTATGGGGTAGTGATCACTTCCCCACCGATGCGCAGCACCTGCAGAGCGACCATCAGGGCCAGCGTACCGTTGGAAAACAGGCTGACCTGTTTTACCCCAAGAAATTCAGCCAGGGCCTGTTCCAGCTGCTGATGAAAAAGACCGTTATTGGTCAGCCAGCGCCGGTGCCAGATGACCTCGAGGTATTCGACAAATTCACTGAGCGGTGGCAGGTCGGGCCGGGTGACCAGAATCTGCCGGTTATCTGCACCGTCCTGATCGAGCAGGCTGAGCAGACGGGCAAATTCGGCGGCATTCTGACTACCGGAATAAAGGTGGTTTTCAGACTTGGGCATAAAGAACGGTTTCCTCACGGTGGATCGTGTAATGATCAAGATAAAAACGGTAACCGGGATGAATTTCACGGATCAGTCGCGGGATGGTATAAAAATCATCCAGCTTGTGATAAACACAAACCGCCAGTTTTGGCCGGAAACTGCGGATAACACCGGCTGCCCCCTGCAGGGCGGGAATTTCAGCGCCTTCGATATCCATTTTTATAAAATCTATTTTCGGCAGGTTCTTCTCCCGAACATAATCATCTATGGTTACCGTCCCGATGCTTTGCGCGGTATTCTGACTGACCGGCTGGGTTAGCGAAGTCGAAGAACCGCGGTCGTCGAAGCTGAGTTGACAGCCGGTTTCATGCCACAGGGCACGCTGATCAACGGTTATCTGCCGGGCCAGCTGCGGATTAAGTTCGAGGTTGCGCTGGAGCATTTCCAGGTTGCCGCGGACAAATTCGAAGGCATGAACCTGACCTTCCGGTGCTGCCGATTGCATCAGGCGCAGGGCCACATCTCCCCAGCAGGAACCACCGTCGATGCAAATATCGCCGCAGGCGGGACGGGTAAATGGCGCCCGGTTTAAAAAATACTGCTTGTGAATAAACTGGGTCAGAAAACCCGGGGTGGTGGTAAAAACACTGATATCCGTTTCCGGGTCAAAATACTGGTTTATTTCATATTTCTCATCCGGAACGGCCCGGACGGCGCGCCGGTAATTCTGATCAACCGAAGCAAAATCGGCCCAGTATTGGGCATTACTGAGCGGCAAGCGGACATGATGATGATCCAGAACCGCAAATTCAAGCAGTTTTACCAGCAGTGCTTTAGAATAGTCGTCGGCCAGGTTTTCAAAAGCCCATTCATAGGCGCTGAAATTGCGCATCAGGGTTTCCATGCGCTGCACGGCAGTTTCGACCATAAAGGTTTTTTTACGGGGATGATCGTGGCCAAAACGCAGATGATCCCAGTTGTCTTTATGCAAGCTGTGAACATTGCGGAAAAAATCAGTCAGAAAGGTTTGTAAAAATACACTCATAAATTTATCCCTGCCGGTTGTCCGGACGCTGCTAAGGCTTGTGGCGCCCGGTATTTTGGGAAATAATTCAGTGCAGGATGAAGCCCGGCGCTGATTTCCCGGTAAAGCGATTGATCAAATATTTTCCCGAGCAGGTAAACCTGTTCCCGGCGGTTGCTCCAGCCGCTTTTGAATTGGGCCAACCCGTCCTGTTTTTCCTGCAATCCGGCCGCACCACCCAGGTTAACACTGCTGATGCCCCGCTCCCGGAAAAATTCCAAAGCGGTCAGCATAAGTCCGTATGAAGCCCGGTTGGCGTAACCTTGCTCCGCCGAGGCGCCAAGGTGATACAGGGCGAAAGGCGGTTCTTCCAGCCAAAGCTGCATGGCCATGGTTTTTCCACTTTCAGCAGCGATAAAAACATGCAGATTATTCAAACCAAATAAAACGGTGAAAGCCGGGCGCGAAAAAGCGGCAATACCCCGGATTTGGTGGCGGGCAATCAGGTCATCATATAATATCAGCCAGTCATCCAGCCAGAGCCGGGCTTCTCCGCCATGGCGGATATCCAGTTTCTGCCGTGCTTTACGGGCATAACTGTGGTGCCGCCCGGCAGCAAATTGCTCCGGGGCCTGTTGCAGATCGGCTAAATAATGGGTTTTAAAGGATTGACAATGGTCAGTAAAAATGCTGCGCCAATCCGTTTCGGTCAGACCGCTGAGCGGATCGCTGACCAGTACCAGACTGACCAGATTTTCATTTATTGCGGCCAGATCAGTGGCAAGGGCTGACCAATTCCGGCATTGGAAAATCGGATAAGGTCCCATGGCATCGGCGTGTTCTGTACCGGCGATGGACCGGGTCAGAATCCAGCCGTCGCAATTCTGCAGATGATGGGGACGGCCAAATTCAGTAAGGCTGGCGATATACTCCGGGCTGCCATAGATATTCATGCGTGCCGACCGGTTTGGTTAAATCGTAATGTAATCAAGTATATTCAGATTGAGTATTTTGGATGTGGCCTGTAATGCAGCCTGATAAGCCACCTCCCGGTTTTCCTGCAGAATCAGTTCTTCCTCCAGCGAAACGGATTCGTCCTCACTGATATAATTAGCCAGATTTTCCTGGCTGCTGACCAGCCGTTCGCTGATCAGATCGACCTGGGTAAAACGCGAGCCGATTTCCGTGGACAGGGTCAGTACATTCTCTGAGGCCAGCGTGATGTCGGCAAATGCAGCCTGAACTTCAACCATATCGTCTGCGACTACGCCATCATACAGGCGGTCGAGACTGGCAAAAATGCCGCTGTCAAATACTTGCTGGCCATCCATATTTATGGTCAGGCTTAGCGATTCGGAAACCCGGCGCTGGATGGTATCGGCATTTCCCGAATAGATGACACTGTTATCCGGCTGCAGAGTAAACGGGGAAGTATTGGTTGTATTTGTTCCGGCGAAAACACTTTTACCCATATACCGGGCATTACTTTGTGAAACAGCCTCATTAATCAGACCCTGCACGGAATCGAGCATGGCCGTGCGCACCCGGTCATCGATGGAGCCATCGGCAATTTTGGTGCTCAGTTCTTTGGCCTGCACCAATAGTTCGTGCAAATTATCCAGCGCCGTATTCGTGGTCGTGAGCCAGCCTTCGGCATCGGTCAGGTTTTTCTGAAATTGTTCATTCTGGGTAAAGGCCGTTTTGAAACGGCTGATCCGTGAAAAGCTCATCGGATCATCGGAACCCTTCTGCACTTTTTTCAAAGTGGTCAGGGCGGTAGCCGAATCGTACAGGTCAGAGCGCCGGACATTGATCTGGTCCAGGCTGCTGCGCATCATCATGGATTGGGTTATTCTCATGGTATTACCCCTTATTTCATAGCCAGAACGGCTTGAATCATCTGATCGACCGTGGTCACCACTTTGGCCGCGGCCTGATAGGCATTCTCGTATTGAATCAGCCGGGTCATTTCCTCATCCAGCGAGACACCGGCGGTTTCATCACGGAAATTCTGTAACTGGCTGATAATCAGTTTCTGGCTGCTGTACATATCCTGCGATTCCTGCAGATGGCTGCCAATACCGACCAGCATAGAATTGAAATAGGAGGCAAAGGTGGTATTACTGATGGTATTGCTGAACTGCAGATCGGAAATTGCCTGGGCCACCGAACCGCTGCCTTCGCCTTCGCCGGCGGCACGGGTGGCAATCAGACCCGGGTCGGCGGCAACCGCTCCGTCCAGAGTCAGATCCGCAGCGCCGCTGACCGTGCCCGAGAAAAAGTAAATATTGGTTATACCGGTATTATTTTCGGCGTTGAAATGCAGGGTATTGACCTGTTCGGCCAGCTCGACGGCCAGATCGTCCAGTTTATCCAGGTATTCCGGGATGCGGTTATTGTAGGTATCGAGCCGGGCATAGACCGAACCGGACGAAACAGCAACCTGCTGGGTACTATTTTTGTAATAAATCTGCATTGGTCCGCTGCCCGAGCCATCGGCATGGCGGGCTTCGAGTTCCATATATTTGTCGGCAGAAACGAGCAGCAGCCCGGCCGAACTGACCGAAACTTCCCCGTTATCCTTTTCCTTAACCTTAATATCAATCATTTGGGAAAGCTCGCCCAGAATCCGGTCCCGTTCATCCATCAATTCAGCGGCGCCGCTGGTGCGGATATTTGTATTCAGACCCTGCAGCTGTTTCAGGTAACCGTTGATTTCATCAACCATGGTTCCAATTTCAGGTTCAATCTGGTTTTGCAGATTGACCAGGTCGGTGTGCTGGCGGTTAAAGGCATTGACCAGAATCTGGCCTTTATCCCGGACGATGGTCCGGGCATAGCTGCTTTCGGGATCATTAGCCAGATCACTCCACGAATCCCAGAATTCGGAAAGCGCGGAATTAAGATCGGCGCCCGTACCCGAGGCAAAAATATCCTCAATCTGGGTAAACATCGACTGGTAAGCGTCATACATTCCGAGCTGCTGATTTTCTGTCCACAGCTGATGCTCGGCAAAACGCTGCCGCAGGCGGATATTCTCATCGAGGGTTACGCCAAGCCCGGTCAAGCCGCCGGAGAGTGAAGTAAAGTCAACCCGGCGCCGGGAATATTCCGGGTTGTTGACATTGGAAATATTCTGCGAGGTCGTGCTGATCGCACTTTGATAAGTGAGCAGAGACCGTTTTCCGGTCTCCATTATTTTTGACATGGTCATAATTGGCCTTTAAATGTTATAGTCGACCAGATTGGCGTAACCGGTACCTGTTTTCTGACCCTGCGGACTGTAGATGGCCGACTCGGCCTTTTGCCGCGGATAAAACAGGTGGATCATATCGCGGACAAAGGAGACAGAAGCTTCAAGAAGCTGCCGGTTCTCGTTATTAAGGCGCATTATCCGGGCGATGACCCTTTCAGTCCGGGTCTGCATGCGTTCCCAGAAACCGCTCTGACCCGGAAAATGAGTATGCAAAGCCTGGAAACTGGCCGGTTCTTCCCCGGTCTTAACCACACTGCTCATGAGTTGGCGCCGGGTTTCGGTAAGCTGATTGGCCTTGCGGACGATCATTTTTTCGGTACTGCTGTGGTGCTCGATGGCCTCCATCTGGTTGGCCACGATGGCTTTTTGCTTGTCCAGCAATACTTCCGCCAGGTAATCATAGGCGGCAATTTCCTCCAGCAAAATTTCCATCAACTGGTTTTCCTGGGTATTACTTGTCATAGCTTCCTCTCAATCCTTGGAAATTGATCCATTGTTCTATTGATCCACCGGAATTCAAATCCGGCAGTTCGGATAAATCCTTGTTCTTCAGTCCCTGATAAATCACTTCGGCCAGACCCATACCGCCATGACCGGCCACATGCTGGCCCATTACTTCGCTGAACATCATTTTGGCCAGGTTATTGCCCTGACCATCTTCGGCTTCCGGGATGGTTTTCTCCATCGCTTTCAGCATCTGGCTGATAAACAAGGCTTCCATATCCCGGGAACTCTGGCGCAGTGAGGCTTCCCTGCGGGTGGCAGCGCTTTCCTCCAGCTTTATGGCCGGGGGTTTTACTGCAATGGTCGTCGGTTGGATGGTCACTTTCATTTTTCCTCCACAGGTTTCACCT
>DYOS01000028.1:0-15947 GCA_020720405.1 Caldithrix sp.
TGATAATCAGAAGCTAAATCAATATGAATTAATTCTTCTCCGCCTCTTCCCGGCTGAGCTGCAGCTTCTGTATTTTGCCGCTCTCATTCTTGGGCAGATTATCCCGGAATTCCAGGTATTTCGGCACTTTATAGGCTGCCAGCCGGGAACGGGCATGTTTCAGCAAATCATCCCGCTCCGCTTCCGTGTGACCTTTTTTCAGAACAATAAAGGCTTTCGGAGCTTCACCAAGAACTTCATCCGCCACGCCGATCACCGCCGCATCGGCTACGGCTTTATGTTCATATAAAACATCTTCAATCTCTTTGGCGCTGGCCCGGTTACCGCCGATTTTGATCATATCTTTGCTGCGTCCGACCACAAATAAAAAGCCTTCCTCATCCATCCGGCCGATATCTCCGGTGTAATACAAACCATGTCGCAGCACCTTATGCGTCTCCTTTGGATGATTCCAGTAACCGCTCATAATGTTGGCGCCGCGGGCCACAATCTCGCCTTCCTGTCCCTGGGACAGTTCCTTTCCGTCTTCATCGGCAATAAACAAATCCACATTGGGAATGCCTTTGCCGATCGAACCCCATTTACGGGTCAGAGCCTCCGGTTCAAGATAGGAAAGCCGGGCCGAGGCTTCGGTTGCACCATACATAACAAAGAGGCGGGCCGGGGCAAAAACATCGGCCACTTCTTTCTGCACCGCCGGAGCCATCGCACCGCCGGCCTGGGTTACATAACGCAGATAGGGAAAGGTATAGCTGCGCAGATTGGAACGATGCAGCAGAATAGTAAAAGTCGAAGGTACACCAGAGAATCCGGTAACATGTTCATCGTGCATGGTTTTCAGAATCACATTGGGATAAAGAAAGCGGTTATCAATCACCACCGAGGCACCGACAAAAAAATGGGTGTTGAGCAGTGACTTACCGTAAATATAATAAAATGGCAGGATGGCCATAACCCGGTCTTCATGGGTCAGATGCAGGTAATCGACTATGGATCGGGTATTGGTAACAATATTCAAATGGGATAACGTCGCCCCGCGCGGTTTTCCGGTACTGCCTGAAGTATAAACAATCGAAGCAATATCAAGATCAATCAGCCGGACGGCTGGCTTTCCCGCCGGTTGAGTTTTCAGCAATCCGTCCACCAGATGAACATATTGCGATACCGGCAGACTATCAGCATCTTCACCCCAAACCAAAAAGTGCCGCTTGGCTGGATTCTCTTCCATTAAGGGACGAATACGTTTGGCCAGTTTTTTACTGACCAAAACCACCCGCACTTCACAGTCATCAAGGATGTAATCAATATTATCAGCGGTCAGCTCGGTATTAAGAGCCACCGTGATCGCCCCGCTTTTCAGAACGCCGTAATAGGTAACCACATAGTCAACCGAATTTTCCAGCAGGAAGGCAACCCGGTCTTGTTTGCGCACACCAAGTGCAAGCAGAGCATGGGCCAGACGATTGGCCTGCTCTTCAATAAAGTGGAACTTAAACCATTTGCCATGATCACTGAAAGCATCCCTTTGGGCATAGCGTTCGGCACTGTTTTCAAGAAAGTTGTGGACAAGCAAGCTGTACATGTTTCACCTGTTTGTTTCTTTATGGGTAATCTATAAACCAAGAGCCAGTTTTTTCATCAGCTCAGGGCTGTGTTCCTTTTTACGGCGGAATTTCACGCTAAATAAAGGCAGTCTGAGCACCTTGCAACGCTGGTAAATTTTAAAGCCGTACCGGAAATGTGTTTTAAAAGACAGGGCATTGTCCTGCTCGACAAAAGTAATGATCCGGGTGCGCTGATGCTCGCTCATCAACGGCTGCAGATTACTCTTGAAAAGCGGCCAGATGCCGCGAATCCGGTATTCGGGAAGAATCAGCGCATCGTAAGCATAAACAGCATCGGCCGGAATTTCCATTTTAAAACGATATTTGGTTTCAAAATGAGTCGGCCCGATGGCAAACCACTCAAAACCAACAGCATTACCCTGTTCGTTTTCGGCCAGCAGGCAGAAATCGCCGTCACTGAAGCGCTGCCGGAACATACTTTCTTTGTCCCGCACTT
Organism: Caldithrix sp.; assembly: GCA_020720405.1. GTDB lineage: Bacteria > Calditrichota > Calditrichia > Calditrichales > Calditrichaceae > DYOS01. Next base: position 2,062 of record DYOS01000028.1, read on the forward strand.
TTAAAAGCGCCGGAATATCAGCCGGCTCCGCCCAGCGGATGGTTCCATTGAACCGGCTGCGTTCATCCGGATCGGGGAGCCGGTCATAACTCATAAAATACAAAATACCAAAATCTATAAACCGGATATGCAGGGTTCGAAGAATGGCCTGCAGCAATTGCAGAGCCGATTTTTCACGAATTTTTTTTAACATAAAGGAGGTTAACCATCAATTATTTCGATCAATGCCGGATCAATAGTTCCGCCCAGTTCGCGCCGTGTTTCTTCCAGAAAGCGGCGGAACGGACCATTTTCAATTTTAGGATCATTCAGTTCAATCAGTTTTTGCGGTGCTCCTGCTCTGACCGTTGCCGGCAAGAGTACCTGAGTAGCCCCGGTAAAATCAAGAGCCACCGGATCAGTTGAAGCCAGAAGGGTATCGGTTTTGTCAGCCTGCCCGGGGTCGGTGCGTGATCCCCAGCCGACATAAACCGCGGTCAGAATATTCAGATCCGCCCTGCGGATTTCCCGCATATAGGCGCCTAATACACCGCCGGTGAAGCGGAAGCGGAAAACATCCGGATCGAGATAAACACTGTAAAAACCGGGTATTTTTTTTAGAATGTTATTATACCGGGCCAATGCCCGGAACAACCGGCTGGCGCCGATATGATGGGTATTAAAAGTATTCTTCGGGTTTGGCGCCGGATAACCGCAGCTCATATCAACCACACCCATATAATTTTTTATCGAGGCGGTAACACCGCTGTAACTGCTGTGGTGATTCAGCGCTGAAAAATTAAAAAATTTAACCGGCTGAGCGGTGTAACTTCCATTTTTAAAAGCGCCATTTTTCAGATCAATCGTTGTTCCGCTAAAGGCGGAAGTAAAAACCGGGTAGGCCAGCAGCGAGCGCTGTCCGTACGGACACTCATAATACAAATCCTGCGGCCAGATATAACCATCACCCTCGGCCGGATGAGTGACCACGCTGTTCCCGCTGCCGCCAAACTGAAGCGGTGCCGGATTTGGCCCGGCCGGATGCCAGTGATATTTGGTGACGTTTTTATAACCTCGTTCCTGAAAATACTGCACCAGTTCATTGTAATTGAACCGTCCATTCCGGATATCCGTATTCCAGCCCCGGCTGTCCGGCACTTCCGACTGATGATTATCGGTAATAATCACTTCACCGCTGAAACCCGGCCGATTGACAACCAGCTCAATAAAGGCAGCCAGTACATCCGTATTGACCATGCCCTGCCGCCACCATTGGCTGTTTACTTTGCAAACAACAATATCATCTGCCCCAACCAGAGCTTCGATACCGCCCAATAATTCAATCATGCGTTTGACCAGCCGTTCCGGCTCAGCTTTTTGGGTGCGGAAAACCCGGGCGCCGGGTTGTTCAGAAAATGCCTTTAGGGGATTTATCATTTTGTCACGCAGCAGGTAATGCGTACCGGGTATTGCCGAAAGGGCGGCTAAGACCCCGCCCATTTTTACAAAGTTTCGCCGGGAAAGGGTCATGATTAATTTAGTTGTGCTTTTTTTCGGTTTATAAATGCATCCAGGTTGTTCAGTGAATCAAGGTTATCCGGTACAATTTCATCATCATTTACTTTTATCGAGAACTCCCCCTCGAGAAAAGTGATGATATCGAGAATTCCCGTGGAATCCACAATGCCGCTGTCCATGAATGAATCACCGTCGGCAAATTTTGTTTCCGTATCACCAAACAAAAAATTGTCAATAATGTATTGGCGAAGGGTTGATTTTAAATCAGCCATTTCTACTCCTGTTCCGTTGCAATATGATAGGGATTTGCTTTAAGATATTCTGAGGTACGGATTTTCCGGGCGATGTCTTTCTGAACATGTTCCACCTGAGCTGTAGTCATCTTCATCGCAGCAGCCACTTCAGCGACCGGCACGTTGTGCTCCATTCCGTACCAGATTGCATCGCCCACTTCAAATGGTACACGGAAGAAAAATTCTTCCTGCGTGCATTCAGCGCTATAGGTATCTGTGGTTGGCGTACGTCCCTGAATTTCCTTCGGCACATCGAGCTGAGCAGCCAGCTGGTAAACCTGGGTTTTAAACAGGTGGGCAATCGGTTTAATATCGGCACCGCCGTCACCGTATTTGACAAAAAAGCCCTGTTCATGTTCATTTTTATTCCCGGTGCCGATCACCGCATAATTCAACCGCTCGGCATGGTAATACAGCATATTGGTCCGGCTGCGCTGTTTAAAATTCGAAGCGGCGACAATCTGCAGGTATTCATTCAGCGGTATGCGCGCCGTTTTTTCTTCCCCTTCGGGGGAAATGATGGTCAGGCGGTAAACATTCAGCGTATCCTTATCCAGCAGGTCGTCCGGTAGAACAATTTTAGCCTTGTAGGTAGCGTCAAATTCCGGGAAAACATTTTTGATGGCTTCATCGCGGCGCTGATAAACCTGAAAACCGGCCAGGGCGGCGGTCAGGTTTTCAACAATATACCTAACCCCATAATGCCGGGCTAATTTCCGGGCTAAAACAGCGCTTTCCGGATTGGAATCGGCTTCGGGCATGGCCAGGGCAAAAACTTTGTCCGCACCGAAAGCCTTGACCGAAAGAGCCAGACAGATGCTGGAATCGATACCGCCGCTGATGCCGATAACGGCACCCCGTTTGTGCAGAACACGGCCGACAATGCGGCGCATTTCACCGACGATCCGATCCGTCTCTTTGGCCGCATCAATGCGGATTACTTCTTTGGAAAAAGACATGGTTACTCCATTTTTTATGATAATCTGACAAGGGTGGTCTGACCGCCCAGCCGAAAAATATGGCTTTTAAAATTCCCGACAAAATGATAGTGCAGCAGTTGAGTGGAGACAATGGCGGTTAAAGCCATTTCATCCCGGGCCGGCAGTTGAAAATTGCTTTCAAGCGCTTTCAGCCTGATCTGCTCAACCGCCTTCGGCTGGAAGTATCCGTATTTAAGAACGTATTCCGGACTTATCAACTGTTTTATTAATTCCGGGGCTGAATCGCCCAGAAAGGACCGGCTGATCGGCGCCCGGTAGGGTTGTTTATCCCGCTTGATGATGGCCGCGGGCAGTTGATCTTTAAAACTTTCCTTCAATAAATATTTCTCATTCAGGACATTCAATTTGAATCGCGGCGGTACTTTGGCCATAAATTCGATCAGGCGGTGATCGAGAAATGGAAACCGGCCTTCAACGGAATTGCCCATCATCATCCGGTCGCCCTGCGAAGAAAGCAGGTAACCGTTCAGGAACAGGTACATTTCCAGAAACTGGGCTTTGTTCAGGGAATGGAATTTGTCAAAACCGGCCGGCAGCCACGGTTTCAGCCGTTCCAGTTGCGCCTCATACTGAAAGGCATTGCGGTAGGCGCCGGTGAATAGCCGCTGTACGGTAGCCGTATTCAGCCAGCGTAATTCATGGGAATACCAGGGCGATGCTGTATCCTGCAGATTCTTTTTAAAGAAAGCCTGCCAGAAGGGATTCAGCGATTTATTAGCACCGAGGATGTACGGATAGAGGCGGGAAAGCAGTAACCCGCGCCAGGCTGAATCGGGCCGGGCCGCCCAGAACCGCCGGACTTTCTGCTCTTTGAAAATATTGTAACCGGCAAAAATTTCATCGGCACCTTCACCGGTCAGCACAACTTTAATGTTATTGCGGCGGACCAGTTCAGACAAAGCCAATAGTGGCGCCGGGGCGGTGCGGATCAGCGCTTTCTCGCCGTACCAGATGGCGTCGATATATTGCCGGCCGATGTCACCATCATCAACATGCACGGAAAAATGCCGGGTGCCAAGCCGGTCAATCATCATCTGCTGATAGGCGGCTTCATTATAATTTTTATCGGCGAAGGTTACAGAAAAAGTGATCAGTTCATTCTGATGGTGATCTTTGACCAGCGAGGTAATAACCGAGGAGTCAATTCCTCCACTGAGGTAGGCAGCCACGGGCACATCGGCCCGCAGACGGAGACGAATGGCGTCATCTAACAGTGCGGTCATTTCTTCTTTCAGCTGGCTGAACGGGGCTGGATTAAAATCGCCGTTCTCCGGGAAACGGTTTTCCCAGTAATTGCTGATCGTATATTTACCCCCGGCAATGGTCATCATCGATCCGGGAGGCAGCTCGGAAACACCTTCAAATACATTGCCGGTTGGAATATTGCTCCAGAAAGTCAGCAGATCGGCCAGACCCTGTTCATTGATCCGCGGCTGGAGATGGCCGGCGGCAAAAATGGCCTTGGCTTCGGAACCGAAATGAATGCCCTGTTCATTTTCACTGAAAAACAAAGGCCGGATACCAACCCGGTCGCGCAGCAGAATAAATTTTTCCTGCCCTTTGTCCCACAGGGCAATGGCAAACTGACCGATCATTTTTTTCGGGAAATCCTGACCATATTGTTCATAAAGATGGACGATCACTTCCGTATCGGAATGGGTGTAAAAACGGTGGCCTTGTTTTTCCAAATCCTGGCGCAGTTCGATATAGTTGAAAATTTCCCCGTTGAAAACTACCCAGACCGTCTGATTTTCATTATGGATGGGCTGCTGTCCATGGGAAAGATCAATAATGCTAAGGCGGGACATACCCATGCCCAACCGCCCGTCGAGCAGAAATCCGTTTTCATCGGGGCCGCGGTGATAAAGGGCTGATACCATTTGTTTGAGGGCCGTTTCATCGGCGGCATGATGTGATTTATAATTATAAATTCCGGCGATTCCGCACATAATTTCCTGCTTAGTTGTTTTGATATAACCGTCGTTTATTTAAGCGGTAAAATGCCATCATACTATCGTTGCATTTGTGTTTAAAGATAAGCCGGATTATTTTAAATTTTGTGACCAAATCCTTATGGAGATAACCATGCCTTATAATTTTGATATTGTCCTTATCGGTTCCGGACCTGGCGGTTATGTAGCTGCGATCCGTGCTGCGCAATTAGGATTTAAAACGGCGATTATCGAAAAATCTGAACTTGGCGGAATCTGCCTGAACTGGGGCTGCATCCCGACCAAAGCGCTTTTAAAAAGTGCCGAAGTCTTTGATGAAATAAAAAATGCCGCTGAATATGGTTTGAAAAACAACACCGCTGAAATCGATTTCCCGGCCGTCATCCAACGCAGCCGGAAAGTCGCCGGGTTGAACTCAAAAGGCATCGGATTCCTGATGAACAAGCATAAGATCGAGGTAATTCCCGGTAGCGCTGAATTTAAAAATAAAAATACCCTGCTGGTTCGCAGTGAAGCCGGTGCGGAGCAGGAAATATCCGCTGCACATGTTATTATCGCCAGCGGGGCCCGGCCGCGCAGCCTTCCCGGGGTAAGCTTCGACGGCGAAAAAATAATCAGCAGCCGTGAGGCAATGAGTCTGAAAGAACAGCCAGCATCGCTGATTATCATCGGCGCCGGGGCGATCGGTGTGGAGTTCGCCTGGTTCTATCAAACCATCGGCACGCAGGTAACCATCGTCGAAATGCTCGATCAACTTTTGCCCAACGAAGATGCCGAAATTGCCGCTGTTCTCGAACGCAGTTTTAAAAAGGCCAAAATCAAAATGCATCTGGCCACCAAAGTGGAAGCCGTACGCACCACGACCAATGGTGTGGAAATCGACCTGATCCGGGATGGAAAAAAAGAAGTGATCAGCGCAGACAAAGCATTGGTGGCAATCGGTGTACAGGGGAATATTGAGCAGCTCAATCTGGAACAGGCCGGAGTTGTTCATGAACGCGGTTTTATCAAGGTCGATCAATGGTATCAGACCAACATCCCGGGTATTTACGCCATTGGAGATATAATCGGACCGCCGCTGCTGGCTCATGTGGCCTCCGAAGAGGGCATCGTTTGCGTCGAAAAAATCGCCGGTCTTGAAGCGCATCCGCTGGATTATCAAAGCGTTCCCGGCTGTACCTATTGCCAGCCGCAGGTGGCCAGTATCGGTCTGACCGAAAAGAAAGCGCTGGAAGGAGGTTACGAACTGAAGATCGGGCGTTTTCCCTATTCCGCTTCGGGCAAAGCCAGAGCGATCGGCGCCCGGGACGGACTGGTCAAGTTGATTTTTGATAAAAAATACGGTGAACTGCTTGGCGCCCATATTATCGGGGCCGAAGCCACGGAGCTGATCGCCGAACTGGGTCTGGCCAAAGCGCTGGAAGCGACACCGGAAGCTATCCGCAAAACAATACATGCCCATCCGACGCTGTCGGAGATGATTATGGAAGCGGCCGGCGATGCCGACGGAATAGCCATTCATATTTAATTTAACTGCGGATAGTTATTGAAGATATTTCTTATAGAACCCTTTGATTAACCTTGTTCTGTCATTTTGATCCCGCAGGGGCGGGATCAGAATGACAAATCAGGGAGTTTTTCAAAGGTTTCTTATACAGAATATCATACTGTCGGTTTAGTTCAGGAATATGTATAGCTATTGTCTCGTTTGGCTCTGACTTAAAAACGTTTAAAATACAAGAAAGGAATAAAAATGTCTGTTCAAGTAAGCCGTAAGGCACCCGGATTTTCTGCGACCGCAGTTATGCCGGATAACTCATTCAAAAAAGATTTCAAACTGGAAGACTATCAGGGAAAGTATGTGGTTCTGTTTTTCTGGCCCTTCGATTTTACCTTTGTCTGCCCAACCGAGATTCTGGAATTCAACCACCAACTCAAAGAATTTGAAGCCCGGAAAGTACAGGTCATTGGCTGTTCTACCGATTCGCATCACAGCCACCTGGCCTGGAAAAATATGGAAGTAAAAGTCGGTGGTATTGGCAATGTGCAGTACCCGCTGGTTGCCGATTTTGATAAATCCATTGCCCGCGATTATGGTGTATTATTGGAAGAAGAAGGTCAGGCTTTGCGTGGTTCTTTTTTAATTGATAAGAAAGGCATTCTTCAACATGCAGTGATCAACAATCTGCCCTTGGGCCGCAATATCAACGATATGCTGCGCATGGTTGATGCCCTGCAGTTCACCGAAGAACATGGCGAAGTTTGCCCGGCCAACTGGGAAAAAGGTAAAGATGCCATGAAGGAAAATCAGGATGGGCTGAAACAGTTTTTTGGCAAACACGCCGCAGATTATTAATTATCACCTGCTTTGGAAAGGGACGACCTGGTCGTCCCTTTTTATTACTTGTTACATATTCTTTTCGAAAATCCCCAATCTTTGGCTATTTTCGGCCATGAAAATTTATAAAAATATTTTATTTCCGTGAGACTTAACCTGAATAATTCATAAACCATTCAAAAGCAGGTTTTTCCTTTTAATTTGGTCTTTTTTTAATCCACTTTTTTTTATTGCGATTGCTATTTTAATAGCTATAAAAAAACTCTGTACTACTATAGCGGAATTTTGGTCTTTTTCAGCAAATTGGACGTAGCTCAGCGCCGCAGGTATCATTTTATCAAAATTTTATTTTCTATCCGTCTTATTGCCAACTATGTATCGGTCGCCAGACTACAGGATCGCCAGATTTTATCAAAATCTGGTTTAAAGGGATAGGCCATTGGTAGATGAATCTTTATTCGGGTTTGACTAAAGGGGGATAGCTGCTATAGCCCAAAACATATTTGATGTTATTTACTTCGCAGAAATCACAGATGGCCGGTGAACTGAAATGGGCGTCACCGCGCAGAATAATTCCGACTTTGGGCCAGGCTTTTCTGAGTTTAGGGATAAGGCGTTTTAAAATGGAAACGACTTCCCGGCCCGAGGGTCGTCGGCCAGGTCTTAAAATGGTCGTGATTAATTTTCCGCTTTGCCCTTCATAAATATGAAGCGGCTGATAGCAGTAACCGTCATGATAGGCGTTAAAAAGAGATAACTGCTGACTGCCGTGGGTCGGATCATCGGTATCATCTATATCCCATATAATGCTGGCCGGAGGACGTTGATAGGAGTCAATGAAAACATCAACCAGCACGTGGGCCATGCGGTAGAGCGTTGCCCGCCCCGGTGCATTTTCAAAACGGCACATGGTTGGTTGGCTGGCCAGAGGGCCGTTACTTTCACAAGCGATCTTTAAGATCGGATCCTCTTTGAGTGTCGTGCAGTCGTTGGCGTCTTCAGATCCGGCGGCAATCTGATAAACACGCTGGGATAAAAGCTGTTTCAGGCCATGCTTGATATAAGCGGGATTTCTGCGGTCATGAAGTACCGCGGAGACACGATCAATAAGCTTAAGCCTGGTTTCGGTCTGACGCAGAAGAAGAAGTCCTCCGTCGGAGGAAACCTGGCCTGCATTAAAGTCAACGAGTATTTTTTTCCCAAAAAAATCTTTGAAGATCATGGTCTGAGTGGTATTTTGTGTCATAGCTGTTTTTCTTATAAAGTTTTATGTTTTTTCTTTTGTTAAACTAATATAAAACAATTATTTATAAGCTAAAACAGCTGTTTTTATGAATTATTTAGGTTAAAAACTAAAGGAGCTGGAAATGACCGGTTTTATTCGGACTGACCTGAATCATCTAAACACAAGGGTGATCACCATTTTTCTACTGTTTCTTTTCACCAGCGCATACACACAAGATTCAGCCCAGGTCGATCTGAATCCGGACGTGATTAATATTTTTATAGATTCGCCGGATTGGCGCATGGATCTTGATTATTACCGCACCGAAATTCCATTCGTGAATTATATGCGTGACCGCTCCGATGCTGATGTTCATATTTTGATCACGACCCAGCGCACAGGAGGCGACGGCTGGGAATTTACGATCAGCTTTATTGGACTGCACAAATTTGAAGGTCAAAAGAACACACTGAAATATTCTTCCAGACAGACGGATTCTGAGGACACTATTCGTAAAGAGCTGGCCCGATATTTCAAGATCGGTCTGATGCAGTTCGTGTCGCAATCGCAAGCGGTAGGGCAGATTGATGTCATATACCTTAAGCCAACATTGGGAGAGACCTTATCACAGCCGACCGTTGATCCCTGGGATTATTGGACCTTCCGCACAAGCCTTCGGGGATATTTTAACGGAGAGAAATCCTATAAATATAATTACATCAATTCCTCTTTTACAGCCAACCGCGTAACTGAAGCGTGGAAATTTAATGTAAATCTTTCAATTAACCAGACCCAAACCATCTATAATTATGGCGACAACCTTTCTTATACGGACCACCGCCGGAGTAATTATTTAAGCAGCTCTGTGGTGAAAAGCATGACCGCGCACTGGTCCAGTTTGTTCCAAGTCAGCGCTGCTAAATCCACATACAACAATTATGATTTAGCGGTCTCCATTTCGCCCGGCATTGAATATAATATTTATCCATATTCGGAAGCCACCCGGCAGCAATTCACCTTTGAGTACTTGCTGGGTGCGCATTATAACGATTATCACGAAAAGACAATCTATTTAAAAATGTCGGAGCTGCGCTTCACTCAAGAGTTGAACATCGCTTATGAGAGTAAGCAGCCCTGGGGTTCAGTAAGCACATCGCTTAATGGATCGCATTATTTCCATGACATTAAGAAATATAATTTGACTCTGCATAATTCCTTAGATCTTAAACTGATAAAGGGGTTTTCGTTGAACCTAAACGGATTTATATCGCATGTACGGGATCAGCTTTCGTTGCCCGGCGCCGGTGTAACCTTCGAAGAAATATTGCTAAGACGGCGGGAATTGGAGACTTCTTATTACTATTACATGTCAATTGGTCTTAGTTATACATTTGGATCGATTTATAATAATGTGGTGAATCCGCGATTCGGTGGGTGATAAACTTAGCCGAGGGCAGTAAATATTCTTTTGTGGCTGGTCAGTTTTACCATACTGATTTATTAACCGAACCGATTAAATTTGAAAAAGCCTTTTGCCGGAATAAATTTCTACATAAAAAACGATTAAATGATTTTAAAGGCAAACCAGAGGTAGGCGATGAGAATAATAAACCTTATATTTTTTACAATTCTGTTCCTGATCAGTTGCTCACAAAAAGATCAATCCCAATATCTCTCCGCCGGCGAGAAACATTTTAGCAATATACAAATGCTGACCGGAACCGGTGAGAACGCCGAGGCTTACTTTAGTTTTGGTCAAAATCAGCTTGTTTTCCAAAGCAGCCATGGCGCCTATGCCTGCGACCAGATTTTTACCATGAACCTCGATGGCTCAGCAAAAACACTGGTCAGTACCGGTCTAGGCCGGACCACCTGTTCCTATTTTTTGCCGGGTGACAAAAAAATTATCTATGCCTCAACCCATGCCGCCGATTCAGCCTGTCCGACCCCGCCCGATCATTCTAAAGGCTATGTCTGGAAGGTCTATAATACTTTTGAATTATACACCGCCGATGCCGATGGCGGAAATCCACAGGTTTTCCTGCCGGCGCCGGGTTACGATGCTGAGGCCACCGTTTCCCCCAAAGGGGATAAAATTGTCTTTACTTCAACCCGCAACGGTGACCTCGATATTTATACGGTCAATATCGATGGCAGCGATCTCACACAACTGACCACAGATTTGGGTTATGATGGCGGGCCGTTTTTCTCATGGGACGGATCTAAAATTGTTTACCGCTCCTATCACCCGAAAACGGATGAGGCGGTGAAGCGCTATCAGGATTTACTGGCCACAGAACTGATCGAACCGGGCAATTTCCAGATTATGGTTATGGATGCCGATGGCAGCAATAAAAGACAGATAACCCATAATGAATATGCCAACTTTGCTCCGTTCTACCACCCGGATAACCGGAGGATTATTTTCTGTTCAAATCTGAACAGCACCGACCGGCGTCACCCGGATTTTAACCTGTGGATGATCAACGAAGATGGCAGCGGTCTTGAGCAAATCACTTTCTTCAACGAATTTGATGGCTTCCCCATGTTTAGCGCCGATGGTAAAAAGCTGGTTTTCGCCAGTAACCGCTTTAATAAAAATCCCCACGATACGAACATTTTCCTGGCCGACTGGGTGGAATAGTTAAGAATGAATAAAGCAGGGAGCAGACAGCAGTGAAGAAATCGGTGCTATCGGTGGCTGCTTTTGTTTTTAAATTCCGAATTCCTTTCTATGCTCTTGGTGTACTTCGTGGTTAATTTCTTCGGTGTCCAGCGGTGGCTGATTTCTATGGCCAATAAAAATTGGTTGGTAAAAACAAAATGACCCATTACAGCGATAAATTTGAGACTCTAACTGCCAAAACCAGTTTCAGCCATCTGACCGGCTCTGAACAGAATTTTATCCGGGACTGGGCTCTCCGCCACCGGCTGACCTACCAGGAATTGCGTCAGGTCTGTGAATTTGCTTTGGATTTACAGATGTGGCAGGAACCGCCCTTAGAAAACTGGGCAGCAAAATGTGACAATTTCTCCGGGCTGGCCAAAAACGCAGCCTGGCAGGCTTTTATCCGTTTCCGCCAGGCCCGCCGGTCTGAACCAAAAACCTATCCCGCCACGGCCATGTACCGTCCCAAAAAACGGCTGAAGAATAAAATCAACGAAGAAGTCTCGGAGCGGAATATCTACGGCGATTGCCCGGTAGCCTCACCCAAAACCATCTGCTGTAACCTGAAAACCATTGATGCCGTGGAAAGCTGTGTTTTCGGCTGCAGCTATTGCACGATTCAGACCTTCTACAACGATACCATCCATGTTGACGCCGGTCTTGGCAAAAAATTACAGGAACTAAACCTCGATCCGGAACGCCGTTACCATATCGGCACCGGACAATCGGCCGATTCGCTGGCTTATGGCAACCGCGGCGGCATTTTAGATGATCTTATCCAGTTTGCCAGGACCAATTCCCATGTCATGCTGGAGTTCAAAACCAAATCGGATAACATCCGTTATTTTGAAGAAAATGGCTTTCCACCCAATGTCTTTTGCAGTTGGTCGTTGAATCCACAAATCATTATTGACAACGAAGAACATTTCACGGCTTCGCTGGAAAAGCGTCTGCTGGCCGCACAGCGGATGGTAAAAGCCGGGATGAAAATAGCCTTCCATTTTCACCCGATGATCTGGTTTGACAACTGGCGTGATGAATACACCAGGATCGCCCGCAACGTCATGCAGCGTTTCCAACCTGAGGATATCCTGTTTATTTCATTCGGATCGGTCACCTTTATCAAACCGGTACTCAGACAAATCCGCAATCTGGCCTTCCCGACCAAAATTACCCAGATGGATTTTGTCACCGATCCACATGGTAAACTGACCTACCCGGATGAGATTAAAATTCAAAAATTCAGCAGCATGTACGATTCCTTCAGGGAATGGCACGATAAGGTTTTCTTTTACCTGTGCATGGAAAAAGCGGAAATCTGGGAAAAATCCTTTGGCTGGGTTTTCCCGGATAATGATACTTTTGAGCAAGCCATCCTGAAACAGTCTTTCTCTAAAATTTATCCATCGGAACGGGAATTTTCTATCCGCAACGAAACCATGCGCGCCAGCCGGGCATCACATGTTTAATGAATTAATTCTTTGGAATCTGCTGCGCTCATTAAGTCTGCGCCGACTGAAAAACCTGCTGCTTACCGGAAGCTCTTTTCTGCTATCGGCCTTAACCGGACGCAATTATCTGTGGGGCAAACCGTCTATCCTGACCATTGAACCAACCAATATCTGCAATTTAAAATGTCCGCTCTGTACCACCGGAAACGGTGAAATGGAACGGCCCTTTGGCAAAATGACGCTGACCACATTTATAAATATTCTTGATAAAATGGCTGATGATCTCTTTTTCCTCTTGCTGTATCACCAGGGCGAACCTTATATCAACAAGCATTTTCTGGAATTTGTCAAACTGGCCCATCACCGGAAAATCTACACTACGACCAGTACCAATGCCCATTATTTCGATGATGAAATCATCAACGCCACCATCGATTCCGGCCTGGACAGCATGATCGTTTCGCTTGACGGCACCTCGCAGGATGTCTATGAAAAATACCGGGTCAACGGACAAATCGATAAAGTGGTTGATGGTCTGCGCCGTTTTATGGAAATCAAAAAGCAGCGCAAAAGCAAAACCCCGCTGATTGCGCTGCAGTTTCTGGTCATGAAACAGAATGAGCATCAGTTGGACGCCGTAAAGAAATTAGCCAAAGAATTACAGGTTGATCGGCTGCTGATCAAAAACATCGAAGTGCGCAACCTGCAGGAAGCACAAACCTGGTTGCCGGTTGACGACCACTACCGGCGTTACAATTTTGACGGAAAAACTTACCAGGTTAAAAACAACGATAAAGTCTCCTGTCCCCGTCCTTATCTTTCAACCCTGATCAACTGGGACGGCAGTGTTGTGCCCTGTTGTTTTGATAAAAACGGGGAACACCAGATGGGCAATATCAATGTCCAGCCGCTGGATGAAATCTGGTCCGGCCAGCCTTTTCAGACCTTCCGCCAGCAACTGAACACCGACCGCAAAAGCATCGACATGTGCCGCAACTGCAATATGGGTCTGGGCTCCTTTGCCGGCAATTTCCGGATGAATAAAAAACCAGGTTCTTTTTCCCCAAGATGAGACCCTGCTCAAAATGTTTTTTCCTGCTATCAGAGACAATTTAATAAATAGTCAGAGCGTCTAACAAACGCCCGCTTGTATTAACCCGGATCAAGCACGAAACAGCACATCTAATCCTTCATAAAAATTTTCCGCCACAGGCACGAAGTTAATCTCGAAAACAGCGGTCAGAGAAGCCGGGTAATTTCAATTTTTCGCTGCTCTTTCCTTTGCGGCAAATAAAAATTCTATAGCCACGAAGATCACGAAGGGGCACGAAGAAAAAAAAGAGAAAGATTTGATTATTTAATTTAAGCTGTGGTATTGGATGTGGTTTTCTTAGCGGCTCTTGGCGTCCTTTGCGGCAAATAAAAATTCTATAGCCACGAAGATCACGAAGGGGCACGAAG